>JAITSP010000020.1 GCA_031287725.1 Rickettsiales bacterium | reverse complement strand
TTTCCATGCAATCGGATCCGACCGATTTCCCTTCAGTTCAATGATCGATGTCGCTGCTGTGTACATATCTCACACGATGTTCTGTGTCCACTCTGGAAAGTTTCGTTGTCTCATCATTGACATAATCAGCTGGTGCGGAACTGAACCAAAAGCATTGGTGAAGTCGATGGTTGTCATCACCAAGCCATTGTGGCCTCTGCGCGCGTCCAGGAAAAGTTCATTCAGCATGATCCCGTGTTCGCTGCATCCATTCGTCTTCTTGATGAAACCCTTCTGAGGATAGGTAAATATTCCATACCTCGCATTAATGTCTTGGAACACTCGTGTCAATAAGCACGTGAAAATTTGATAGGCGCAATTTGTGATCGAAATCGGCCGCCAGTTCCCGATCACTTCACAGTCCCCTTTCTTGTGCAGCAAGATCGTTCGCGCCTCCTTCCATGATGTCATCATTCGTCCGCATCTGATCAATGCTTTAATAATGTGCTTCATGAATTCGATATTTCCTTGCTTCGCCGCTTTCAATAGCTGGCAGCTGGCTCCATCCACCCTGCACGCACTCAGATTATCTCGTGAATTAAAGATGTCCCTGATGTGTTTCTCTTCTACCATGTACTCCTGCATTTCTTCCGATCCCTCCGCTGGGATCTTTTGATCAAGATAGACATTCCTGTTTGGCAATGCTTCTTCGAAATCCTCCCTCGGTGGTGCCCAGGTTGCAGTGAAATGTGCGGTGACCGTTTACCTTCCAATCGGGCATTGCGGCGACTGTACCTTGTCAACGTATTCCCTCATGGCGATGCTTGGTGACGTGCGGTAGGCCTCCCGGACTTTCTGTGTCTGCATCCGTTCGTTCATGTCGTCCAATTCTCCCTAAACTTTCGTGCTGATCATCACATCCAGCCAATCGATCACTCGTCTCCTCTGGTTCACTGACATGTTCAGTTCATTCCAGATCTCTCTGCGATCCTGTGTCTCAAACACATCTTTGATCGTGTCCTCGGTGATTAAGTCGAGGACTGCTCCGACTTGCTGCGTCAGCTTCGCCTGTTTCCGGCGTCTTTCCGCGTCCTCTCCTTCTCCTTCTCCTTCTCCTTCTCCTTCTCCTTCTCTTTCTCCTTCTCCTTCTCCTTCTCCTTCTCTTTCTCTTTCTCCTTTTCCTTCTCCTTTTCCTCTCTTATCTTTTTCTCTTCTTCCTCTCTTATCTTTTTCTCCTCTTCCTCTCTCATCTTTTTCTCCTCCTCATCCTTTCTCTTTTTCTCTTCTTCCTCTCTTATCTTTTTCTCCTCCTCGACCGCCCTCTCTTCCTCCTCTCCGCTGCTATCTTTCTCGCTCTCGTCACTCCTGTCACTCTCCTGTTTCAAGCGACTCATCTTCATAGACCTTCTTTTCCTATTCTTATCCCGCCTCTTTTCAGCTTTCCGTTTAATTTTTGCCTGCATCTTCTCCTTTGCCTCCTTATTTCTTTCCTCCTCCTCTCTCTTCTCCTCCTCTCTCTTCTCCTCTTCTCTCTTTTGCTTTTCTTTCTTCTCTTCTTCTCTCTTCCTTTTCTCACCCTCCTGTTCCTTCAACCGCAGCAAATTTTCCTCCTTTCTCTTCTCCTTCCCTGCTCTGGCCAGTTCTTTTCTTCTCCTATTCTCCTCCGCTCTCCTCTTGTTCGCATTCTCCCTCTCTAGGATCAGCATCTGCCTGTCTCTTTCTTCCTTTTCCATTTTATCTGCCTTTCTCAACTTCTCCACCCTCACCTCCACTTCTCTCTCCTCTTTCTCCCTCTCCAACCTCTGCAGCCTCTGCAGCTCGGCCTCAGTTGGCAAAAATAGGACCATCCCATAGTTTTTCAGGAGCGTTGCCACCTGGACAACACTCGGCCTAGCGTCAAACCCGAAAAACACAAACCACTCGGGTATGGGAATCTTACAGAGGCGAACATGTGCCAACAAATTTCTAAAGATGCCAAATCCCGTGTCCCTAGCCCAGCTACCATTATAGTGCGTACTAAACCTCAGAGATAGGCTTAAATCATAGATAAGCCCAATTAGCAAATCATGGCGATTCTTAGCATTTAAAATTCTATCGACTAGTATCCTACGAAGTATGCTGCCAGGATAGTTCACGGTATTGGCTAGAAAAGTATCCAGCTGGAGAAACAGATGGGCGATCATTTTTGCGGGTCCACTCACACTAGAGCTCTTTTCAGGCCCTCCATAGGCACCACCCATTCCTATATTCAGGATAGACTCAAGAATAGGACGGTGATTCCCCTCTCCCACCTCGCCGGAAGCACCAGGGAATTTCCCGAAGCCACCGGTCTTCTCACTCAGACTTGTAGCCACTGCGGTGACAAATTTGTTTCCAGATTTTTCCAAATCCAGATCACCATCTCCATCCCCACCAAAATAGGAGGAGGACTCCTCCCCAGCACTACTCTCTAATTTGGTCAGGATTTCTTCTAGCCTTTTCGCTTTACATTGGAATTGGAGCTCGACTTTAAGTTTGTCAGGTATCGCCATCCCTCCGGCTCCATTCAAAATTTTCTTTGCCAGTTCGATGGCCCGGACAGAGGGTCTAGAGACAGTGTAGCTTAGATAGTTGAAGTCGAAATAGGTTATGATGGCTCCCAAAACATAGGAATAGAGCCTAACCACAATAGATTTGAAACCCTCCTTCTCCGCATCTGTCTTCGCTGAGTCCAGGGAAGATTTTTCCCCAAGATATAGGGTAATGGAGAGAATTTTTTCCAGAGCATCTCCTAATTTTAGCCCTCCACCCTTCTCTCCCTCTGGGACCGAATCCGCCGCCAGGAGCTGTATCCTTTCCACAACGGCAATATGCTCACTTAGCTTGTCATAAAAGCTATATCCTCTGCTCTGGAATTTGTCAGAGTACATGTTCAGTAGATTGCGCATGTACATAAGAGCTCTTATCTGGACCCCAAGGGTCCTAGCAAGAGAGAAAATCAGAGCTTTCACTTCCGGATCGTAGATTAGAACTGGACCAATGCCTAGAAAATTCTCCAGAATGAGGCTACGCAGTCCTTTTTTAATAATATCCTCGCTAAGGATCGGGCTAGAGGAATTTCCATACTCCCCAGTCACAGGGCCAGGCAGCGGGAATAACATATCGAGAGAAATTGTCCCCAACCCATTGCCCACCACTGAAGAGCCCTCGAGAGCCTCTAATTTCTCGCTCAGTGCCAGATTTTTCATGGCATCGGCCTTAATAGTATCTTCTCTCCCGAACAGAGAATTCCAGGGGGTAGATCTTATAAAAGATTTCAGTAGGTCTATGGCCTGACATAGCCGTCCACCGCCAGTCAAGTCTAAATTATCCATAAGCAGTCCGTAGGATTCCCGTATGAGTGTGTAGATGTCCGAATTCAATTGGTCGAGGCATAGGTAATCTCTGCATCCTGCAAACAGGGTAATAACCGCTCTGAAATTATTGTTAATAATTTTAACGAGCATACTCTCCAGCCATTGTGGACTTTCAGGGCCAATGGTCATTGTAAATCTGATAGAATGGGTTTCTACGGTCTCCGAGGTATGAATTAGTGTTATAACTGTCCATAGGATCTCCCTGGATAGATAGTCGGAGTAGAGCGATAGTTCTTTCATTGCTCTTCCCCCCGCACTCTTCAAAAAAATTGTAAAAGACTTTTGTAGACTGACCACAAAGTTCAATAGCTCACCAGGTATTTTTTCTGCCGGCGCTAGACTGTTGACCAGCGGCGCTAGCTTGCCACCTGGGCCTGGGACCAGAGGATCCACCTCTATGTCCGACAGCATGCTCTCTAGAACACCTAACCTAGTCTCTTTCAGATTGTTGCCACTTTTCTCCTTCGGCCGCACTAGGGTACCTTTGTCGGCATTAGCACTGAAGGACCGTTGCCATACTGTAAAGAGCATTACGTAGACAAATGAAACATCGCCCACATTGATCTTTTCGAGAAAATCCCCATAGGATTTTAGCGCGGAGTAGCTAAAATTCGCAAGGGAGGAATCGTCGACGAACCTCGAAAAACAAGTTGTGGTTTTGACAAGTTGCTGGACCAGCATGCTAAACTCTCTAATGCCAGGCTCCGAACTGGCGGGATTCACTATTTTTTCCAGAAACACTGAAATCCTAAAGCACATTAGGTCGACAAGATCCTTCTCCCCTTCAGAATCTAGCCCCTTCAGAATAGAGGCCAGCCGTTCCAGCAGCGCCATAGCCGAAGTCGCGAACCTATCGGCGGAAGTTCTTTCGGCCGCTGACTTCCCGAAATTATTCAGAATCCCCCTAAGTCGCCCATGGAGGAGAGCAGAAAATTCTCCGCTCCCCCCATCTTTACCCCTTAGCCAAGAATTTGCACGACTAGCCATGCTCCCTGACGCCCAAACGCGTTCGCCAGGTCTAGCCACCAGGACCAACAGCACTAGTAGTAGCTTAGCATAGGTCCCTAAGTTTTTCTTTTCCATAGATCCCAAAAATTCTATCAAATTTACTAAATTTACGTCCTCCGCCCCCCCCATGCCCTAGCGGCACGATCTGGGGACTCTCCCCAGGGACAGGCGGACCCCTACTAATCATTAGATCGCACCACCACCTGTTCCCAAGGTTACTGTCGATGCTTGTGGGCAAGGATAGCATACTTTCAATAATTGTAAACACCAAAAAGCAACAAAAATTTTGAGTGCCAATCGGCTGATCCCCCCTGCGGAGAGCCTATGGCCGCGCAGATTTTGGTAATAGCGGAGAGTTACGCTGATCCCACCATAATTTAGATTTCTCCTGGGCTAGACACTGGCAAATTTGCGCCACCTGGCATTGGGCCCTAGAAATCTAGATAATTGTTTTCACAAAGCTGCTAGTTAGTCTCTGTCCGCTCTCGCCTACGGCTCTGGCTATTTTGCTGACGCAGTCATAGACTTCTCTGTAGCTTGGACTCAGTTTTCCGTTTAGATACCTCAGGACGTCGCCACTGACAAATATCTGCCTATCGGCAAACAATTTATTTATGAGCATGGGCTTGGCATCGCTGGTTAGCTTCCCTATCTTTAGACTTGTTCCTCCTCTGATGCGGGATTCCAGATCTTTCATTGTGACGGGTCTGCGGCCTGGATTCTCCCGGGCTATGATTAGAATTGAGGAATTGTTGGCCATCACTGTGTTCAGAAGGCAGAAGAACCTATCATCTCCTATGTTCCTTGAGAAATTGTCAACCAGGTAGTATTCGAATTTTTCCACGGAGGAGCCAATGCTGTGGACAAATTCGTCAAATCCTAGCTCCGCCGACCCCGCTAGGTCTAGCGTCTTTGCATTGTAATTGTTTTTCCATATCTGTCCGAGATGGGTTTTACCACACTTTTCTTCGCCGCTCAGAAAAATGATTTGGCTGTCTAGGCTATCCCTATCCTCTCTGGTCCTATTCAGCAGACAGAAGGCCTCCAGATTACTGCCAAAGACAATGAAGTTGTTCACGCTGTGGCTCTCCTCCAGCAGAAAGTCAAAGGTCAGCTGCTGTGTCATAGCTCTATGATTTTGCTAGCCGAATACTTCTCCAGACCTCTAAAGTAGCTAGGATCTGTGCCCGTTATGAGGGTCTGTATGTCAAGTTTCCCTAGTTCGAGGAATAGTTTTTCTCTGGCCCTTTCATCCATATGGGAACACAGCTCATCTAGCAGCAGAACTGTCGCGCCTCCATTAATTTGTTCTGAGAAAATGGCTCTGCTGACTATGAGGGATAGGAGAAGCATCTTCTGCTCCCCACTCGAACAGAGTTCGGCTCTAACGCCATTGGCTCCGTTGGAAACGCTGAGATCGCCTCTGTGAACTCCAAAATTTGTCCTCTTCGTCTCTCTATCGACATTCCTGTTCGAAAATAGTGTCTTTCTGTAGAGATTTTCTATCTCCAGGGCTCTCATTGTGCCAAAGCCGCTTTCGACTTCGCCTAGCACACTGAGCCGCTCGGTTGGAAATTCTGTGGTGCGTTCAGAGAAGATTCGGTTGAGATGGTCGACAACTCTATTTCTCACGTCCGCTATGGCTGTGCCTAGCTCTGCGATTTTTCTCTCCACTATCTCTAGCCACCGGCACTGGCTACTGTCGGTCAGCAGAATCCTCATCCTCTCCTTTAGAAAGAATTCATACTTTCGCACATTGGTCTGGTGGCCTAGGAATAGCATGGCGGCTGTCCTATCGAGAAACCTCAGCCTAGCGGGACGATTATCTGTAAAGAACCCATCCATCTGGGGTATGAAATAGGTGATCCGGAGAACTCTTGCCACCAGGTCGTTGTTTCTTAGCTGTTCGTCGTTGAATTTTACTAGTTTTTTGTCGCGCTTCTGCAGAAGCACAACTCTGTCCTGGTCGCTGAACTTTAGACAGATGGAAAACAGAACATCCTCCGGCAGAGCCCCTACTCTAGCCCCTAGAGAGACCATATCGTCCACCTGGGCACCTCTCAGACTCCTGCCGTCGGAAACTAGAGAAATTGCCTCAAGTAGGCTGGTTTTCCCTCTCCCGTTGGGACCCAGCACCAGGTTAAATCTGCTACCGAGGCTGAAGGCCCTGCTGGAATAATTTCTAAAATTATTCAGAATAACTTCAGAAATATATTTTCTGGGCATTTAGATTCGTATTGGCATTAGGATGAAGGTGTTCCTGGTTCCGCTCCTATCTTCAACCAGAATGGCTGAGGTGCTGTCTCTAAAGAAAATATCTACCCTGTCACCGTCCACCTGGCCAAATATGTCTAGAACAAACTTAGCATTGAAACCCACCTCGATCCTGTCTGGATAGCTGAAATCAACCTCTAACTCCTCACTGGCAAAGCCGTTCTCATTCGAATTTGCCTCTAGCAGCAGACTATTCTCCGTTAGAATGAATTTAATGCCTCTGTGGCTGTCACTGGTGACGGTGGAGACTCTGTCTATGACACTGCTGATTTCTCTCCGGCCAACTCTCAGTAGTTTGCCATTCTCCTGGGGAATAACTCTCCTGTAGTCTGGAAATTCAGCATCTATCAGCTTCGATATTATTACACTGTCCTCTGTCTCAAATTTTATCTTGGTCCTGGAGACGGAAACCTGAATTTCCTCCTGGCCCGAGAGAGAGGCTATTTTTTTTATCTCTGGCAGAGCTTTCCTAGGCACTATGACTCCCGCCAGGGAATTCTTGCCTGTGTAGTAGTCAAGTTCCACGATGGACAGTCTGTGGCTATCCGTCGAGGCTGCCACAAGCCTTCTGCCGGCGCTATCTTCAATCGTATGGATAAAAATGCCATTGAGATAGTACCTGCTCACGTCATCGGAGATGGAGGACCTGGTCTTATCTATCATGGTTATGAGATCTCTGGTTTTCACCTGAAATTCGGACTGGACCTGCTGGTCCTCAAAATTTGGATAGTTCTCCGCATCCAGACACATTAGCCTGAATTTACTCTTTCCAGACACCAGATTCAGTATTTTACTACTCTCTAAATACTCGCAGTGGATCTCGGAGCCGTCTTCCATCTTTCTCACCACCTCGTGGAGCAGCTGGGCAGAAACTGTGCTAACCCCGTCCCTCTCGACGGTCACTCTGCCGTGATTTTTTATATAGGTGTCAGAGTCGGTGCCAGTCAGGTACAGAAGGCCCTCCCGAGCCTCCAGTTTGACGTTCTGGAGAATGGCCAGATTACCCGGATTCTTTCTGCTGGCAACGCCATAGACGGCAAGCAGTAGCTTTAGAAAAGAACTTTTCTCTACTATGAATTTCATAACAAATAATACTGTTTCCCGAGGGGATAATAATTTTTTTCTAGCGAAAAAGCAACAGAGGGTAGGATAGCCAAAGTACCACCTCTGGACCAGCCGGGCGCCAGAGTTAGCCTAGGCGGACGCAGATTCGGGATTTCCTAGAAACTTTCAAAAACGTGCTCTGCACGGGTTCCACCCTAAACTTGGTTTCTCCCCTGGGTTCCCCCTCCGGGGGGAACCCAATCTGCAACGGGGCCACACTCTAAACTATCTAAATAACCCACCACCTGGAGAGGATCCTCCAGGAGGCTGTGGAGATGAACCTGGAGGCCTGCCCGGGGTTGCGACTGCTGTTTTTCCTATAGCAGCAGCTCTAACCCCGCCGAACACTGCTAGAGGAGCTACAGGAGTATTAGTTTGCTGCATATAGAGCGGAATGGCGGGTGCGGCAGGTACGGCAGGTGTCTCACTAGGTATAGTGTAGGGCTTGCCAGGGACAGTATGTTTTTTGAGTTGCTGTGTGGATTTCTGTTCAGAGGACGTCTGAGCGAGGGGTTCGAATTTCCCACTGGGTGTGTTGTATAAGGTATAGACAGGAACCTTATCAGAAGGTTTGTTTTCATCCATATGATCTTCCTATTTTTAAGATAAACATCCCTCAAAATAGCATTAATAAATAATTAATGCAAGAGTTTTTCTAAAAAAAGCTGAAATCTCTCCCCCCGCTGCTACTAGTCATCCCCAGTCTGCAGCGGCCTCCCCCCTAGGAGCCCTTCGGGCTCCTAGGGGGTTCGGCACCTACCTACCTAATATACATATACCCGGAATCAGTGGGAGATTCCGTTGACAGGCTCTCCCGGGCCCCGCTACAACAGCCAATCACCCTTGGGTGAAGATATTTCTAACGAAATATAGTCCGAAGACTAGGCAGCCATTGCAACATTAGCAAAGTCATTCTTTGCATTTAAATTTTTGAACTGTTCCCACTCACGTGGCAGCCGAGTCTCGCTGGATAAAACTTATACCTTTCGGAGAATGTCAAAGCTAGTTCACCCCCTCAGGTTGGTGGAGGTGTCGGGTACCGCCCCCGAGTCCATAGCACCTATTGCGTACAGCTTTTATTATCATAGTCCAAAGACATACTAACTATAGCACCAGCTAGTTATTTTGCAATGCCATCGTCCCTCGCCAGACCCCTGGCAAACCGCCACCGCTGGAGTAATATTGTCCTTAGGAAAGAAAAAAACCTGGTTTCTGGCCCATCCCAGTCCCCAGCTCCAGATTCCCACCACTAGGGTTCCCCCTCTAGCATCAAAGCAACCACAGTCCATTGGCTAGGCTAGGTAGTGGAACACTATCTCCCAGCATTGTTCCAGGGTGCTCTCCCCCACGTCCCTCTCCATAGCTTTTTCTCTCTTTTCTCCAGCCACTGTCTGAATGGACGGACTCTTAGATTCTTCCTGGGGAATCCCTCTAGATTAGCTTTTCTCTGGAGAAAACCCAGACAGCTAGCTGGAAAACCAATTAAGTCGCTGCTCTAACATTTCTCCAGCAGCTGCCTAGCCTCTCCGGGAAGAGGAACCCAGGAGAAACCTAGTCTGCAACAGGGTTTCCTTCTTCTTTGGTTTCGCTAGAATCTCCAGCTGAGGTTAAAAAACATTTCTCCACTCTCTGGCCTGTAGCCCAGGCTATAGACTGGACTGGAGGGGTTTTTATTTTTTACCAGCAGATAGCTCGAGAGAAAACTCAGAGCGGCTGAGGCGAGAACGTCGTGTAGATGGTGGCATCCCGCCTGAACCCTAGAGAAAGCGACAAAGGAGGCGGCTAGGTAGAGCCACTTGGCTTCCTCTAGAGAATATCTGAAATGAACGTAGGTGGCTCCAGAAAAGGCCGCAGAGGCGTGCCCCGAGGGAAATGATTTCATGGAATCGCCATTTGGTTTTCTCTCTGGAATCAGGAACTGGAGTGCAACGGTTCCCAGATTGGTCACTAGGAAACTGTAGAGGTAGTAGGGAATTCCTTCGCTGTCGTTCTCATAGATTGTTTTTCCCAGAGCTAGAGTAGGAACAATGACCATCAGACGATCTCCGATGTGCCTTGTAAGGGCTGTGAATTTGTCCTCGGCCCTGGCCCCTGGAATCAGAAGGTAGACCGCCAGACTGACAATGACCTCGTATTTTCTTAGCACCCCGGGGAATAAATTTGTTTGATTGGCTAATTCTAGCCTAGAAATTTTTCATTTCAATGATTTTCTCCAGAAACCTTTGGGGGCTGATGGGCTCCTCCTCTCTGAGAGCCTGGTGAAATATGACTGTAGATGGTGTCAGGGCAGGCAGTGTATTTGCCTCCAGGACTATTATCTTCCCTCTGCGCTGGTTTACGAAGATATCGATTCTGGCGTAGTTCTCCAGAGCAAGTGCTCTGGAAGCCTTCTCCACACTAGCCTTTATGACGCTAATGAATTCATCGCTGATCATATCCGCTGGTGGAGGTGTGATGTTGATCCCAGTCCCTCCCTGGAACTTTTCCTCTATAGTCAGAATTTTGCTCTCGGCTACAGCTATGCTAGGATTTAGAGAATGGTAGTTTCCGTTGTGCTCTAGGACCCCAACGGTCAACTCGAGCCAGCCGCCGCTATCGCTGCGTACAATTCTATTGTCTCTGACAACCAGCCCGTCCACCTCTAGAAACTTCTCCAGTAGGAAGCTCTGGCCACTGTTGCTAGGCATCTCCACTATGCCCAGCTGGTATTCGAAACTGCCCGCCGGGATGAATGGAGCACCCTCCCTCAGGAAATCTAGGTAGCTCTTGAGATCGCTGGCTCTGCCTATCCTCACCACCCCGGCCGAACTGCCATCTCTAGCGGGTTTCACTATGAAGCTATCGGTCTCCAGAGTTTTTCTGGCGTTTTCCAGAAAATTCTCGTAGTCCTCTCCACTGAAATTATCAAAGTCTCGAAGATGAAATTCTATTTTTGGCAGAGCCATGAGCACATCGTCTCCGAGGTCATTTATCACAGCACCGGTGGCTATCTTATCCATGCACAGCCTAGAGGCTCTCTGGCCAGAGCCATTATAGAGGACCCCACCTCTATGGAGACGCTCCTGGAGAGTTCCATCCTCTCCCATTCCGCCGTGGAGCCCTAGAAACACAAAGGCGCCCTCTCGCTTTGACATCTCTATGAATTCATCCAGCGAATACCTTCTAGGAACCTCTGCCCTAAACTGGCCTAGGGCAAGTCTAGAGCAGATGCTAGCTAGCGAGCTGGGGTATTCTGGGGTGCCGGACTCCGCTCTGACAATGTTCTCATATATCTCCTCCACCGTATGGTTCAGAGCATAGGAGTAGGGCAGATGCCAGATGTCACCATTTCCATCCAGCAGATAGGGTCTAGGTGAGTATTTCTCCGACTTAAGCAGCTTTAGCCAGACATTTGTGCCACTCATCAGAGAAATCTGCCTCTCCGCATTGGAACCGCCAAACAGAACATTTACCCTTTTCCTGGGACCAGTTTCTCTGGTGCGGCTAGGATAGGTCATTCCCCGACGGCTAGAGGCAGAAACCAGCAGATGTTCGATGAAGTCACTGTGGCTCATGCCAATCCTTGCAGACTGCTGAAAGACAAAACTATTCTGCTCCATGCCGGGGACCATGTTAATGTCTGAAAACCAGATTCTACCGTCATTCAGCAGCCAGCCATCAATTCTAACTATGTCCTCTATTTTCAGCAGACTAAAGATATCCTCCCCGTACCTCATTATTTTTTCCATCTCCTCATCTCTAAACCTAGCTGGGGTATGGAATCTTATTCTCTGGCTGGGGAGATATTTTCTTCTAAAGTCAAAGATCTGATAGTTTTCATACTTCATCTCTATTTCACTAGGCATCAGCGCAACAGGCTCTCTGGTCCTGGGATTTTGAATGATAATCACTGTGAATTCACGACCCACACAGAACGGCTCCACCAGAACGGGGCTATTACCCTCCGCGAAAAGCAGATTTACCTTCTCTAGGGCCTCGGCACAGCTATAGACGCAGTGGACTCCCAGCGAGGAGCCTCCATTGGCTGGCTTTACAACGGCTTTTTTCAATCTATTGAGCTCAAAAAATCTCTCCAGAATTTTTCTGTTCTCCGGCACACTGTTCTCACTGAAGGATACAGAGGGGAAGGTGTAGAATCCGTTTCTGCTGAGAATCGCCGAGGCTTCTATCTTGTCGAAGGCGGATCTGCAGGTTTCACTCCCACTGCCCACAAAGGCGATGCCATTTTTTTCCAGAAGCTTCTGAATCTTCCCATCCTCTCCGTAGGAGCCATGGATAAGCGGAAAAACCATATTGACCTCTCTCAGTTCTCTGAGAAACTCAGCCTCCGAAAGTTTACCATCTCTGGAGCTGGATAGCCTAAAATCAAAATCTGAGGGGGTATTCGAATAGAGCTGCCTTTTGTCTATGCTAAAGAACTCTAGGCTCCTGTTGAGATAGAATATTCTGGTTTCTATAGCCTTGTCCTCTAGATTGTCAACCACAGACCTTGCCGAATTAAGGGATATGCCTCTCTCCGGAGATGGTCCACCACACACCAGGGCGACGGTGAAACCCCTAGCCTTCCCGGCCTCTCCGTTTTTTTCTGGCCTATCAATAATTTTCAATCAAAACTCCACCCAGGGTTGCAAATAAGTTTCCCCAGACTGGATGATGATTTTTTAAAGTCAATGGAGTTGTACATTCTGTACAGGTCCACAGCCTGTGGGAAAATTCACCCCACTCTGGCCAGAGATGAATAATACTCTCTGGGAGTTTTGAAATCAAGCTTCGGATGGGGTCTATAGTTATTGTATCTGTATAGGTACCTGGCCAGCTCTTCTCTGAATTCTTCTAGAGAATTTGCTAGAAGGTCTTTTCTGCTATGGAATTCCTCTCTGACTACCCTATTGACTTCTCTCTAGCCTCTATCTTCCCATTATTTTCTAGAATAAATCTAAACATATCACAGTTTCTCTTCATCCTCTGGTTCGCAAACCTCTGGACTTATTTTATCTAACCCCCCAGCATCACAGCCATGAAATAGATTCTCTATTCTCGTAGATTAACCTCCTCATTTTGCCAAATAAATCAATAGACCTGTTTCCAAGTCCATCCCGGTTTCTGGTCATGGAGTGGCCCTCTAGAGGAGGCGAAGTTTACTACTATTTATTTTTTTTCTCCCAGAACTTGCATTTTTCCAAAAAATAGTTTATTTTAGTTTAGAGACCTAACTAATAGTTCATATATGAAAAAATTACTACTGTTGACTTTTCT
>JAITSP010000014.1 GCA_031287725.1 Rickettsiales bacterium | reverse complement strand
ATTATCCTAAAAATGACCCAACAGCTGAAATAAAAAACATTCAGCCAAAAGATCTATTTTGTCTCACATGTGTTTGGACCTATACATTACTAGATTTTACCCAAGAGGGATCCTCTAGAATACCACTCCATGACCAGAAACCGGAATGGATTTGGAAAGAGGTCTAATATTTTTTTACTTCGGCCAGAGGAGTCGTCCTCTGAGAGCGGACGGCAGCAGCTGGGGGTTCTGAAATCAGTGTCTAGCTGGTCTAAAGAGTAGCTGGTGCCCTACTTCTGGGCTGACGGGTGGAGTGAGCCGGAGAATGGAGGAAAAAGTAGTGGAGAATTAAATTGGATGAGATACTGTGGAGAAAGTTTTTTTAGAGAGAGAATTGTACCGAAGGGAAACGAGAACGGGGAATGCTGACTCCCGCATAGTGGGTGAAGCGCCAAGGATAGTGGAAAACAGGGTCCGAAGGGACTTTGGAGAGCTGATGAATCTCCAGAGCAGTAAAAAAAGCCCAGATTTTGCCAGAGGGACGGTTGAATACGTCAGAGAGAAACTCTACGAGTTTTTTGTGGAGAAGAGGCCGAACTATTCACTGCGGATAGAAAATTACTCTAGAGACTGGACCGGGGATGGTGAGTGGAGTATCTATGTCGATGGCCTCTCCGGGGTCAGTAACTTCCTACATGCCATCCCCTATTTTGCCACTCTTCTGGCTCTAAGGAGGAATGGGGAGACTATTCTGGGAGTGGTTAATGGCTATGCCAGCGGAGAAATGTTCACTGTCTCCAGAGGTAATGGCGCGTTCCTGAATGGGCGAAGGATTAGGGTATCCTCCAGAGTTCTAGGGGAGAATAGTCTGGTTGCCCTGGACTGGGATGGCCATTGGAAACCATCTGGAGAGGTGGCCGAGAAAATCGGAGGCTATAGGGTGACGGGCTGCTGCCCTCTGGATTTCTGTCACGTGGCCTGTGGCAGGTACGACGCCAGTGTGGTCTCTAGGGGCTCCGAGGAGGAGCTAGAGCTAGGAAAACTCTTTATAGCCGAGGCAGGTGGTCTCTGCTGCAGCTCTGGCGATGGCGGGGTGGTCTTCGGCAATGGCAGTCTGGCCACAGATGTTAGAAAACTATTGCCCTGGTCGGAGGGATATGGAAAAAACTGAGAGGAAGGGCGAGAGGATCGCAAAGGTTATAGCCGACTGCGGCCATTGCTCCAGAAGGGAGGCGGAAAAACTCATAGCAGCTGGCCTTGTCCGGGTTAACGGTGTGGCAATAGACAAACCTACGGTTCTGATCACTGACCAGGCGATAAAGATAGGAAATAAACTTCTGACCAGGAGTGAGAGGACAAAAATATGGCTGTTCTATAAGCCAAGGGGTTTTCTGGTCACTAGCGGGGACCCTCAGGGCAGAAAAACCATATTTGACATCCTTCCGGCCACTCTACCGAGGGTTGTGGCTGTCGGCAGGTTGGATATGGACACGGAGGGTCTGCTTCTGCTGACCAACGATGGTGCCGCCGCCCGCTATATGGAGCATCCGGCTAGTGGCTGGACTAGACGCTATAGAGTTAAGGTCCATGGTCCACTGGCTAGACTCAGGGCCAATCTGGAGAGGCTTGCCAGAGAGGGTATGGTCATTGGCGGAATGAAATATTTACCATTGAAAATAGCTATTGAAAAAGAAAGTGAAACAACCAATACTTGGCTGTTGATTTCTCTGAGGGAGGGAAAGAACAGGGAGGTGCGTAATCTGATGAGGCACTTTGGTCTGAGAGTTGTTAGGCTCCTGAGGATTTCCTTTGGACCATTCCACATTGGGGCAATGGCCCCTGGAGAAGTAAGACCTGTCACCAGAAAAGCCCTAGAGGGTGCTCTGGGGAAGAGGGTAGATATCGGCTAGTGCTGTGTCGTCTAATGGTAGGACAACAGATTCTGATTCTGTTTATCTAGGTTCGAGTCCTGGCACAGCAACCACAACCGCGGGCCGATGTGTGTGAGTTTAACAATGCCATAGTTCGGTGACCGTATATTTTTCAACATTTATAGCGGGTTTTGGCGGTCTGGTGCTAGATCTGATGAAAAGGGATAGGGGGAGTGCCAGGAATATCCGACTTTTTGATGGTGCTGTGGTCTACGAAAGCGATTCTAGGCCGGAGGACATGGAGAAAATAGGATATTTTAATAATTCTTTCATTGTGCTGAGGGAATTTGGATACGGCACAGGTTTCGGCAGAGAGATTTTGGATAGAATGGTCGCCGATCTAGTGAGTGACTCCAGAAACCTATCCATTCCGTTTTTTCCTATGAAATCATTTAAAATATTCTCATCTCTGGAAAATACCCTAGCCAAACCAGACGGGAAGCTTATCTATAGGCTTGTGGAACTTATCAAGGGGAAAACAGGGAAAAACTATGGTTCTAGCTCTGCCAATGGTGAATTTTGGATTATCCAGAGAAGCGAGGGAGTAGGATTTTTTATGCTGAGGGTGACCTATAGCAGGAAAAAGCTGGAAAAGGGGGAACTGAGACCGGAGTTGGCAAATTTGCTCTGCAGACTGTCAGAGCCAGAGGAGGACGATATTTTCATTGATCCCTTCTGTGGCTCCGGGGCAATACCTCTGGAACGTTCAAAAATGCTCAGTTTTAAAGGAATTTTTGCCACTGACAGAGATGAGAGTCTGACCAATGGCCTTAGAAACAAAGTTAGAAAAATTAAAACCTCAAAAATGCAGAGATCATTTTTTGTCAAAAAATTGGACTTCTTCAGCAATTCCTTTGACAACAACTTTTTTGATGTGATGGTGACAGATCCACCCTGGGGGATCTACCAGGAGTTGGAGGAAGGCTTCTATCCTAGATTTCTTGGAGAGGCCTCGAGAATACTAGAACCCAATGGCAGACTTGTGCTGCTGACGGCAAGGGAGATATGCCTGGGCGAAGGTCCAAGGATTGGCAGTCTCACTCTGGAAAGACATTTTGACATTCTAGTGTCTGGAAAAAAAGCCAGAGTTCACCTGCTGGCGAAGGAATAGTCGGACTGGCATACAACCTTCTCTAGGACCCCATAGTACCTTCTCCACCCGTTCGACGAGGTGTCCATCCCCCCTGAATTAGCGGTGACAATTTCCACTGTCTATTTCTCTGGTGGATTTAGTGAATCTGTCCCGGATGTCCCAGTGAATCTGTCCAACCTCCCCGACGGGTTTCAGAGTGTACCACTAGAGGTTGTGAAATTGGGGTCAAAGGGGAGGAGTAGCGGTAGAATTTGGACAAATTTTCCGAGAAAAAATATACAATTAGTTGTATAAAATGTAACAAATTTTACGCACATAAATCAGGTTGTAATTTTTTGGACCATCGAAAATATGCAATCCGTGAGCTTTAAAAAAATAGTGAATACATCCTAACACGTGTAGTGTATATATTTTTTTCAACCATATGGACAAATATTTATTCTTGTTTTAATATATAGGGTGAGGCGTTTTCCGCTCTGTGATTTGAGTTTACCGCTGTTTCCTAGAGGGTAACTCCAGACCCCGAGGGAGAGCTAATTTATTCAGTTAAAAAGGAGGCTACGTGGTTACAACACCTATCGACAAGCGAATTGGGTCGAAATTAAAGGCTAGAAGAAACTATCTGGGAATAACCCAGAGCAGTCTAGGCAGCATGCTGGGGGTAACGTTCCAGCAGGTGCAGAAGTATGAGAAGGGTATAAACAAGATCAGTGTTTCCAGACTAAAGGAGCTATCTAGGATACTCAGAGTTTCCGTTGAGTACTTTCTCAGTGACAGCGATGCCATTATAGAGGCGCTGGGTGATCCTGAACTGGAGGGTAAGTCTTCGGAGAACTCTCGGATAGGGGCTACGATTCCTGGCCAGGAAAATGACAGGGATGGCACTATGATTTCTGAAAAGGAATTAGTGACCCTTATCAAATACTTCAGGAAGATAGAGAGTAAGAAGGTTAGGTCTGACACACTTAATCTTGTTAGATCCTTCGCCATGGGCGGAAAAACTAGACGCAGGGCAACGACCTGAGATTTTTCCCTTCGCCAGAGGGGGGTGGAGGTCAGAGACGGGATCGAACCGACGATGAGAGTTTTGCAGACTCTTGCATTACCACTTTGCTATCTGACCAAGTAAAACCCCCCACATTGTGCCTGGGAGTTAGGTTTTGTCAATAGGGTGTGCGAGTCTATGGGATTGCCTAATAATTATTGTTTTCCTGCGACCTCCCCAGCCCTTCCACTGTTTTCCTGTTTTTTCTGGTATTTCACCCGAATCAGACTGGCTGTCTAATCCTATAGAGATGTCTGGCCAGCTCTTCTCTGAATTCTCCAGGAGAATTTGCCAGAGCTAATCTCGTCACTGGTTAGCCTGCCATAGCTTCTCCTGTTTCTGATGGTTGGCCGATGGTATTCTCTAGGCTAGGCTTTCTTCAGTCGGTTTTCAAGTTTTCTGATCTCGTCAATGGTTAGCCCGGTATACCTAGCTACTAGGGATGGTGGAACGTT
>JAITSP010000055.1 GCA_031287725.1 Rickettsiales bacterium | reverse complement strand
ACCGCCCTGGCAATGCTGAGAGATAGCGTTTCGCTGCCCTCCATAGCCAAATACACCGGCCTCAGCGAGAGTGAAATTCTAAAACTAATGGAAAATCCCAGGAACAACGGATGGTGGGGCTAGAAGAGTGCTAGAGAAGAGCTGGCGGATACGGGTATAGATATATATCTGAACCTAGACCCGAGAACCTCACCCGGGCCACCGCTCCTAGCCAGACCAATAGCTCACTACCCTAGTGGGCCGAGGATTTCTTGGAAACAGGTCTGGTATACTTTTGGCCTTCTGCTGGTGAAATTTTTTACTCCACTGCAAGTTAGATTTTTCCTCTGGGATCCTCTGCAAACTATCCCACCCATCATCCCTCTAGCCCTCCAGAGGGAGGATTCAATGGAAGTCCAGTGTACAGCGGAAGCCACTATGGTCTGTTGATTTTAATCTCCTAGAGATTAGTTTTAGCTCTAGCTAGTACGCTCGGCGGATATGGCGGAAATGGTAGACGCACTAGATTTAGGATCTAGTATCGAGAGATGTATGGGTTCAAGTCCCTTTATCCGCACCATTTATTGTTAATAGAAGTTATCCATGGAAGTCAAAAAAGCCCTACTAAGGGATCTGGAGCTGGAAAAAGAGTATGATGTCACCGTACCCCGGGCCATAGTTGCCACAGCGGCCGACGAGGCTATAGCTGAAAAACAGAAAACCTATAGGCTAGATGGTTTTCGCAGAGGTAGGGTCCCGATCGATATCATAAAAACTAGAGAATTCAACAGCTGCTTCGTCAAGGCCTGCGAGACCTATCTAGGTAAATTTGTCCACTCCCTCGCGGAGGAGAATGGCTACCGGCTGGCGCTGGCGCCGAAGGTCGCTCTGAAGGTTCTAGATGCAAACAGTGATTTGCAGTTTACAGTCACCTATGAACTGCTGCCCGAGATAAAAAACCTAGATCTGAAGGCAATTAAACTGGATAATTTCAAAATAATCCTCAGAGAGGGAGATGTGGACGAAGCCATTAGGAAAATACTAGAGAGCCACAGAGAGTTCTCCGATAGAGATGGGCCGGCCCAGCTAGGGGATAGAGTTATCATAGATTTCTCTGGCACCATGGATGGCGAAAGTTTTCCCGGCGGCACTGCGGAGGACTACTGTCTGGAGCTGGGTTCGAAGTCGTTTGTAGCTGACTTTGAGGAGCAGATCATTACCCGAGGCGCTGGAGAGGAATTCGACGTCAGTGTCAGGTTCCCCGACGACTACCACGCCTCTGTGCGAGCCGGAAAAATAGCTATCTTTAGAGTTAAACTCAAGAAGGTGCTGAAACCCGGGGAGAGGGTCCTCAGTGACGAATTTGTCAAAGGTACCTTTGGAATTGAGAATGTAGCTAAGTTCAGAGAGCTCATTCGCGATGAACTGACCAGAAGCTATGAAAAGCTCTCCAGAGAAGATCTCAGAGCAAGGCTGCTAGAGCACATCTATAGAAACACCAGCTTCAGTGTGCCCAGAGGAATGGTCGACGATTTCCACAGAGAGCTTCTGCTGCTAGGGAACATTAAAAATCTCCAGGCCAAGACCGATGGAGCGCAGGAATTAGCTGACGATAAACTCCTCTGGGAGCAGGCCGAGAGAGGAGTAAAAATTTCTCTAGTGCTTTCCGCAGTAGGTCAGGAGAACTCCATAGTTCCTAGCGAGTCCGATGTGACCCATGCGGTGATGCAGGCAGCAGCAGCCAGGTCAGGTCAGGAAAAGGCTGTGGTGGATCACTATAGAAACAACCCTTCCGCCCTGGCATCCCTCCGGGACAACATCAGAGAAACGAAAATAGTTGATTTTATGGTAGACTCCATAGATAAAAATGAAATTGAGGTTAGCATGGGAGAGTTCAAAGAGAGAGTCTCCAGAAGAGGGCTCTAGTGGCCAATTCTGTCACCGTCCTCTACGGAAAATACCCGGTTCTCACAGCCCTTCGGAACAGGCCGGGGAGCCTCATTGCCATCTATAGCCAGCACAGCGACTATCTCAGGGAATTTATAGCTAGCGAGGGCATTGGCCTGGATTTGTCCCTACTGAAACAGAGGAGCAGCTCCGAGCTTTCGAAAATGCTTGGAGACAGCAGTCTAAACCACCAGGGCTATGTTGCCCAGCTGAGGGAGAATAGGAAAATTGATCTCTATGATTTTATAGACTCTCTGGCTAGAGGGAATGGGGGCACCAACCCGCTGCCGAAGCTACTTATTCTGGACGAACTCACCGATCCACATAACGTTGGAGCCATTACTCGCACCGCAGCGGCCTTCGGCGTTGGCTATCTGATAAAAACAAAACACTCCAGCCCGAGAGATCTGGCGGTGATATCGAAAACATCTGCTGGCACTAGTGAATTTGTGAACATAGTGGAAGTTGTAAATATCAACAAAGCTATTGAGATTTTAAAAAAATCCGGCTACTATGTGGTTGGACTCTGTGGAAGATCGGAGAAAAGTCTAAAGGACATCAGAGCCACGACTAACCTTTGTCTGGTCGTGGGTAGCGAGGGTAGAGGACTGAGACGGCTAGTGAGAGAGAACTGCGACGAACTCCGCGCCGTGAAGGTAAAAAATACCGCCGTGGAAAGTCTGAATGCTTCGGTGGCCACTGCGTTAGCCATTTATGAACTGTGGGGTTAGATGTTTATTACAGTGCCGTTGTTTCTTCTGTGTGCCAGTTTCGGCGCCCTAGTGGGCAGCCTGGTAACTACAATGTTAAATAGATCAGCCAGAGGGGAGAGTTTTTCCGTGAAAAACTTCCACTGTAGGAGCTGTGGGAAAAGTCTGGGGATGAGATCACTCATTCCAGTGGTCTCCTTTCTGCTGCAGAGAGGAAGATGTCTGGACTGTGGAGAAAAAATAGGTCTAGAGTACTTTCTTCTAGAATCACTGAATGCTCTAGTCTATGGAAGTCTATACCTAGCGCTCGGCTTTGGAGGTAGATTCCTATACATGTCCCTGCTATTCAGTCTTTTGACGGCAATTACGATCGCTGACCTAAGAACCCAGGAGATCCCCATCCATTTTCAGATAGCATTCTGTATTTTCGCCCTACTGAGGGTTCTCTTCAGCTCCATGGATCCACTCTACGGAATAGTCTGCGCCATAGCCTATTTTGCTCTGGTGGAGTTTGCCCGAATCGTTGCTAAGAATTTCCTGGGAAGAGAGGTTGTAGGAGGTGGAGATTTGGTACTCATAGCCCTGAGCGGCCTTATGCTGAATATGGAATATCTGTCGGCCTTTTTCCTAGCGACAGGGCTGCTGGGAACCCTCTTTGGACTGGCTAGGAGAAAGATCAGAGGAAACCCAAGGGGAGGAGATGAGTCCTTTCCCCTTACTCCGGTTATAGCACTGGTGCTATACTCCCTGCTTTTACATCACTATAGGCTACCGCACCGCGGTAGATGATGCTCTCCTTCCTGGGGAAAACTGTGCAGGAGAGGGCGCTCACAATCTTTCTGGTCAGTCGGTAGGATAGACCAGCCCCCATCACGGCCACATAGAGTTTACCGCAGCCTCCAGAGTGTTTTTCGGCTATGGACATGACCCTGTCCAGAACCGCATCGAAATCTGGCTCGTAGACCACTCTAGTACCCTTCAGATAGGGGCCCATGTCAGGCTCCTCGAGGTGCTTCTCCCGGGATCTATAGAATTTCGTTATGATTGGATAGTCGGCCATAGCCATGGCTCCTAGGTAGGCTTCACTGTTTCCCGTGAATCTTGATATCAGATGTGGTTCCAGCACCACCAAAATCCTATCCTCCACCCCGATGTTTTTCCTCAGGCTATCTATATTGCTGAGCACCTGGGTGTGGTGGTGGGCATAGTCATCGTAGACTACAAAATTCTCGTTCTCGAATACTCTCTCCATCCTTCTCTTGGAGATTTCACAGTTTTTACAAAACTTCGATATCAGATCACTGCTAAAGCCCAATTCCTTCAGAAGAACCACTGCCATGGCAGCATTCCGCACGTTGGAAATTCCTCTGAGGCCACTGATGTGACTAAAGAGGGTGTTGTCCAGTATGAAAAATTCATCCCTCAGCTCAACCCGATAGTTCTGCACAGAATCATTCCTGAAGTCCCTGTCGATGGAGTAGGATAGCAGCTTTGCCCCCTTCTTTCTCAGGGAGCCCATGCACATTTCTAGGGTGTCAAGAACATTCTGGTCGTCAGCGTTAAATATTACCGTTCCACCTCTCTTCAGGTTCCCCAGAAAATTGCAAAAATTCTCTCTATAGTCATTAAAATTGCTGAAAAATTCTGGATGTTCCATTTCCATATTATTTATGAGAATATACTTCGGATGATAGTAGGTGAAGTTATGACCGTACTCATCTGCCTC
Organism: Rickettsiales bacterium; assembly: GCA_031287725.1. Classification (GTDB taxonomy): domain Bacteria; phylum Pseudomonadota; class Alphaproteobacteria; order Rickettsiales; family UBA1997; genus CALXRO01. The sequence goes on along the minus strand of JAITSP010000055.1, from coordinate 1,081 downwards.
GCAGACAAAATACTTTCCCCGGCCGTTTCTATAGTTCCTATTCCAGCGGCTATTCATCCCCCCTATTATGGCACTGGGATCAGCTCCACAGCTTTCCAGCAGGTTAGCCACGATGGTGGTGGTGGTGGTCTTTCCGTGGGTACCACAGACCCCTATCAGCTGCTTTCCCCTGGCCAGATACCTATCTAGAAATTGTTGCCACCTTATAACCTCCACGTTGCGTTCCGTGGCCTCCCGGACCTCCTCTATGTTTCTGTGACCATCCTTAAAAAATATGGCCGGTGAGACAATTAGCTTGTCGACTCCCTCTAGATGGTCCTTCGACTGCCCAACCTTTACCTCTATGGCCAGGTCAGCCAACTGCTTAGAATAGTCGCCACTCTCCACCAGATCACAGCCATCAACCCTAAATCCTCTCTCCTTTGCCAAACAGGCAACTCCCACTATGCCGCTGCCATTTATGCCTAAAAAATGGAGTCTCTCTCTAGCCGCCATGATAACCGAAATAATAAAATGTATGCCCTACTGCCGTGGTCTTATAGACTAAACTTTGAATTAATCAATAGATGTACAGAGATATTTATTTTTCTCCCAGAAAAATATCCTCGAAGGTTTCTTCGGATCCATAGGCCCTCCAAAAGGCCGAAGGTAGGGGGTCCTGGCGACTCTGGCCGAGAAAAAATGAAAAACAAATGGTCGAACTAGAGATAGTTTCGGGGTAGGCAGCTGGACCTCGTCCCAGATGGGCGGACTGGAGAGAGGAATAGCTAGTACTGAGGCCCTGTTGCAAATTGGGTTCCTCTTCCCAGAGGAGCCAGGCAGCTGCTAGAGAAACATTAGAATAGCACTATAGAGAATAGTCAGAGGAGACTAGACAGTCTCCCCGAAAGGGGAGTCTAGAAAAACCTATTTGTAGCAGGGTTGTCTGGACAACACTCTGGGGAGACCCTCTGGAAGAAAACCTAGGTTTTTTATCTTGCATGTTCTAGAAGAAGAGAAAACCTAGAAACTCAGCCAGACTTTTTATTTTCTCTAGACCTATTTTTAAGTCTCGAGAGATACTGACCCTATCTCTATTCTA
>JAITSP010000022.1 GCA_031287725.1 Rickettsiales bacterium | reverse complement strand
CTAATCTCCTCCCTTAGTAAATTGTTAGACTTTGTTAGACTTTCTAGCATTAGACTTTCTAGTCCATACTATTAGTTACTGTTAGTATAACTTATTTTTAGCCTTCTGTCAAATAGAATCTTTTACTAGATTTTACCCAAGAGGGATCCTCTAGAATAGCTTTTCTTTGGAGAAAAGTCAGGTGAGTGCTAGGGAAACTAGCCGAACCTCTAGAGTCCCCAATTTTTTATATCCAATGGCTAGGGGTCTATGCCTCCTCTAGAGTACCACTCCATGACCAGAAACCGGAATGGACTTGGAAAGAGGTCTATTGTAAATTAGACCGAATATAGGTTTTTTTAGCATTTTTTTACCACTCCCCTGGCTTCTCCGGGAAGAGAAGCCTAGTCTGCGGTGGGGCTAGGATGGACAAAAGGGGTTGCTTATTTTTTGCACCCATCTATAGCTAGAGTAACTAAATTTTGGGCACAGCATGCCGTTAATTAAAAATTTCACAAAGGACGCTACGCCGTCGGTGATAGCCACCGGGACAAACCTCCACGGGGAGCTAAAGAGCAGTGGCAGCGTGGAGGTGGAGGGAATCGTCGATGGTAACATGACGGCCAGCACTCTGACCATACGCGAAGCGGGCTCGGTTAAGGGAGACGTGGAAGCTAAAACCTTCAACATAAGGGGTAAATTTGAGGGGAAGGCCATCAGCGAAAAGATAAATATCTCCGACATGGCCATAGTGAACGGGGCACTGGAATATAAATTTCTCGTCGTTGACTATGGGGCAAATATAAATTGTGATCTGAGGAGAATACCTGACGATAAACCAGTCTCCAGCCAGAGGGTACAGCAGCTGGAGCCTAAGGACAGGTCTCTAGATGCTAAAGCTATTCAATAGCTGGGGAAGCAGGCTAGAGAAGTTCGAGCCCCGGGAAAGGGGAAAAGTCGGAATCTATGGCTGTGGTCTGACAGTCTACGACAGGGCTCACATTGGCCACGGGAGAACTATGGCGCTGGTTGACATCCTGGTCAGGCTGCTGAGGGTGCTCCATGGAGAGGTCATCTACGTGAGAAATATCACCGACGTCGACGATAAAATAAATGCCCGAGCCAGAAATGAGGGAATAGCGGCAAGGGAACTGACGGACAGGCTGATACCCCTCTGCGATAGCGATCTGCTCTACCTAAATAACCTCAGACCTACCCACGAGCCGAGGGTGACTGACCATATGGGCGATATAGTGGCTCTGATAGAGAGAATACTGGCGAACGGCCATGGCTATGTGGCAAACGGCCATGTGTTCTTTGACATCGGCAGCTATGGGGACTATGGGCTGCTATCCCATGCGGATGAGAATGAGCTGCTCAGGGCAGTTAGAATAGAGGAGAATCCCAACAAGAGAAGGCCCCTAGATTTCGTCCTATGGAAGCCCAGCGCCGACGGCGACGACGAATCCATTAGATTTGCCAGCCCCTGGGGGACGGGTAGACCTGGATGGCACATCGAATGCTCTGCCATGAGCCATCGATATCTGGGAACGGATTTTGACCTGCACTGCGGGGGGATGGACCTAAAATTCCCCCACCACGAAAATGAAATAGCCCAGAGTAGATGTGCATTCGCCAACAGTGGCTTCGCCAGATTCTGGTTTCATGTGGGTTTTCTGATGATAGAGGGTAAAAAGATGTCGAAGTCTCTGGGGAATTTTGTGACCATAGGAGAACTAAGACAGAGAGGCCTGGGGGGTCCGGCTCTGAGACTGGCCCTGATTAGAAATCACTACCGAAAGCCTCTGAATTTCACCATGAATCTCGTCCAGGAGTCAGAGGCTCTGCTGAAAAGTCTCCATAGAAATCTAGAGGCCGGTGCCGAAGGCTACCCGGTTCCCGAAGAAATCCTCAATGATCTCTGTGACGATCTCAACACCCCTAGAGTAATTGCAACCCTCAGCGGGTTTAGCAAAAATGGAGAGAAAGACAAACTCAGGGGTGCCATGGAGTTTCTAGGGATCTTTGATGATAATCTGCTGGCTAGTGCCTCATCGCCGGAGGAGTCCCCAGCCAGACCAGAGATAGAGAGGCTGATTGCTCTGAGAAACACGGCCAGGGCTGAGAAGAATTGGGCCCGGGCCGATGAAATTAGGGATGAGCTGGAGGCCCAGGGAATTGTTCTGAGGGATGGAGAAAACGGAACCAGCTGGGAAATTCTGAAAAAATGAAAAAATTCCAGAAGAATGTGGAGAATTTCGTCTGTGAAAACTGTGGCCGACTGGTGCTGGGCGACGGCTATACAAATCACTGCCCCGGCTGCCTCTACTCGAAACATGTGGACATTAACCCAGGAGACAGGGCCTGTGACTGCCAGGGTCTGATGCGACCGGTTGCCCTGGTCCAGAAGAATGGCGGCTTTGTCGTGGTCCAGGAGTGCCTCAGCTGTCATTTCAGAAGAAGTAACCGGGTGTCGGAGGCCGATAACCTCGAGGAACTCATGAAAAAGCTAGCCTTTTCCTCCTGAGCAGCGCTCCATGGCGATTTTCCTCATCTCCGGGGGCATCTTTTCCAGCGCATAGCGGAGGGCAGTACGAGCCATGGTGGCCCTCCGAGCCATAAGGTAGTTGAATATTTCGTCTCTGTAAACTTTACTGCTCTCTTTCAGAAGCCAGCCGTAGCCTTTCTGGACCATATCATCTCCGTCAGTCAGCAGAGCGTCGGCTATGGCCAGAATCTCCGCCAACGGCGCAAGCCCCCGGCGCGCCGGAAATATGAGGGAAACGGCCGATGCCCTCCTCTGCCACCTGTTTTCGGATTTTGTCCAGGGTACTAGCCTAGCCCTGGAGCTGGGGTACATCTCTAGAAATGATCCCACACAGCGGCTGCAGAGGGAATCGCAGTTTGCCCAGTTGCTGACATAGTTGGCCACCCAGCGCTCCAGCATCTCAAAATCTCCGGGAACATAGGATTTCCTTAGAGCAAAGGTCAGTTCGCAGGCTATGCTGCACTCCTCTAGCCAGGCGGAGCGCCAGAGTGCCTCGCAGAGGCTGAATATCTCCTCTCGGTGGCTCTTTCCAACCATTTTCAACGCATTTCGAGCTATCTCTCTAACCTTTGCACTCCCGACGCCGAGGACATGCACCTCCTCTCTGAAATAGTGTCTCTGGCTGATCCTATTTGCCTCGCCGGAATTCTCCCGCAGACTCTGTTCTATATATTCCAGCGGCTCCATTTCCCTCTCCTAGTCAAACTCCAGGGCGTAGCTCCCGGCGGGGATGGATAAAATCTCCTCGGCTCCGCAGACATTTTCCAGGTCCTCTATGACAGTCTCCAGAGAAACCTCGCTCCGTATGGTTAATTTTTTTAATTTTTCCTTGAGAGAAATGTTTCTTTCGGATTTATACCTTCTGACATCGGTGACTACGGTGAGCACGGTCCGTCCAATGGACATCACGGAGCCGTCCAGGCCAATGTCAGCAATTTTGGCACAGTTGCCCCTGCTATGGATGGATTTCCTCACTCTGAACTCATCCTCGAATAGACAGGAGTAGATCTCCTCGCATATCACTGGAATGAAGGGGGCAAATAGCTTCAGCAGTCTGCTGAAGCTATGGTAGATGGTTCCCAGGGCGGACCACTGGGATGCCACTATCCTGGTTCGCTCCGGCTGGGCCAATTCTCTGGTGCCATACCTGCTGCTATCTGTACCGTAGCATCTGATTTTTACTATCTCTAGATAGTTATCGCAAAACTGGTTCCAGAAGAAGTTCTCGACCAGCTCCAGCGCTCTGCTGTAGTCGTAGTTGCCGAAGGCTCTGTCGTAGTCGGTCACTAGACTGTTCATTTCGCCCACTAGCCACAGATCCATGGATTCGAATATTCTGCCGCTCCTCAGATCCTCTCCTAGATCACCGGGCATCTCCGCCATGTTTCTGAGATGGATTTCGGCAAACCTGGCGCTGTTCAGCAGTTTCGTGCATAGCCTCTGGCCGTTTTTCACCAGACTCTCCTGGTAGCTTGTGTCCATTCCGAGATTAGATTTAGCGGTCCAGTACCTCAGGGCGTCCGATCCATGGCTGTCAAATATTTTCACCGGATCTAGGACATTGCCCCGAGACTTTGACATCTTCGTCCCGTCCGAGGCTAGGCACCAGCCATTTACCATTATGGTCCTCCAGGGGATGGAGTTGCTGTGCTGGTAGGCTCTGAGAATTGTGTAGAATGCCCAGGTTCTTATTATGTCGTGGCCCTGGGCTCTGAGGCTGAAGGGAATTTTTAGCCTATCATATCTCTCCGGCTCTAGCATTCTGTCAGCCCCTAGACCACGAATCACTAGCTGTGGAGTGAGGGCCGAGGTGGCCCAGGTGTCAAAGATGTCACTCTCGGCCATAACCTCGTCCCTGCCGTAGCCCTCTGGCACGGCTAGCGATGGATCAAGTGGCAGCTGTTCTAGAGTCGGCAGAATGACCCTACCCTGTTCACCCTCTCTCCTGGAGTACCAGACCGGAATGGGAATCCCAAAAAATCTCTGCCTCGATATGCACCAGTCCATGGCCAGACTATCTATCCAGCTGTGGAGTCGCGCCTTCATCCAGTCCGGCTTCCATTCTATGGCGTTGGCCTGTCCGTGTAGCCTATCCTTAAGGTCCAGAATCTTTATGAACCACTGTTTTTTTAGCAGAAATTCAATGGGGGCCTTTGATCTCTCAGCAACCTTAACGGAGTGGGTAATTTTCTCCGGATTTCTGGCGATCTTCCCATCCTCCTGGAGCAGTTCGAGGATCCTTTTCCTGCAGTTCCCGATGGATAGACCACTGAGCTGTCTATATTTTTTATCTAGCATCTCCTCCATTCCCCCTAGCTCGATGGAGCCACCATCTCCAACTATCATTCGGGTCTCTAGATTATATTTTTTCCACCATTCGACGTCGGTCTGGTCCCCAAAGGTGCAGCACATTACAAAACCCGTTCCTTTAGTCCTGTCTACCCTCTCGTCGGCCAGAATTCTGACTCTCTGGCCGAGGGGTGTGACTATGGTCCTAGCCCTAAAATGTTCAAAATCCTCTGGATGGCAGATGACTGCCACACAGGCCGGCAGAAGCTCTGGCCTGGTTGTCATTATGGTGATTCTCTCGCCGTCCTCCGTCCTAAATTCTAGGTAATTCATCTGGCTCTCAAGGTCACGGTCCTCCAGCTCAGACTGGGCTAGCGCCGTCTGGTCGACTACGTCCCAGAGCACTGGCTCCTCCTTTCGGTAGACTAGACCTCTGGAGTGGAGATCTAGGAATGACATCTGGGAAATTTTTGATGATGTCTCTGAAATTGTCCTGTACTCCTCACGGAAATCGAAGGAATAGCTGGCCCCCAGGAATAGATCTCGGATTGAGCGCTCAGCATCCCGGATCTCATCGCTGCAAACTCTGACGAATTCACTTCGATTCATGTCCCTGCTACTCTTTCCTATCTTTTTTTCAACGTATTTCTCCGATGGTAGTCCATTGTCATCGTAGCCAACGGGAAAATAGACATTTCTTCCCTGCATCCGGTGAAATCTGGCAACCATGTCCATCTGCGAATAGCCAAACACATGGCCCATGTGGAGAGTGCCGGATACGCCCGGCGGAGGGGTGTCTATGGAGTAGATTTCCTCTCTGGCCCCGTCACTCCAGTCGAATTCAAATATTCCGGCCTCCTGCCAATGACTCTGCCACTTCCTATCCAATTCCCTGGGGGTAGGGCTCTTCTGTAATTCTTTCACACCTAGTCTAAACGCCGCCACTGGTGAGCCATGCTAGTGGGAAGAGTTATTTTTGCAACCACCCCGCCGATCTAGGCCCTGACCCTACATTTTAAAGTTGAAACACAGCTAGGAAACTCAGCCTTTCTACCCCCACTCTGGATGGTTTGTGGATAGGCCATGTATAGGTCCAAACACATGTGAGACAAAATAGATCTTTTGGCTGAATGTTTTTTATTTCAGCTATTAGGTCATTTTTAGGATAATTAATGTTGTCCCAGGAATAACCAGACAGACCACTCCAGGGCACTCAAAATGCTCCAGGGGTGGTCGCGGTCTCGGAGAACTGAAAAAATAACCTCCTCTGCCGTTGTTTAATTGATTTATTTAGCAAAACGAGGAGGCTAATGTACGAGAATAGAGAATCTATTCCACGGTGCGGTGCTAGAGGACTAAATAAAATAAGTCCAGAGGTTTGCGAACCAGAGTATGAAGAGAAACTGTGATATGTTTAGATTTATTCTAGAAAATAATGGGAAGATAGAGGCTAGAGAGAAGTCAATAGGATAGTCAGAGAAGAGTTCTCTGGCAGAAAATATCTTTGGCAAATTCTCTAGAAGAATTCAGAGAAGAGCTGGCCAAGTACCTATACAGATACAATAACTATAGACCCCATTCAAAGCTTGATTTCAAAACTCCTGGAGAGTATTATTTACCTCTGGCCAGAGTGGGGTGAATTTGTCCCCTAGGCTGTGGACCTGTACACCCCCCTGGGGTCGTTGACTTTAATTAGAAATACTCCAACCATTGCCCCAGAGCCTAGGAGGTAGCCATGCTAGATTTTGAGAATCAAAAAGTTCTGATAACGGGTGCGACGGGAGGGATCGGCCGCGCAATTTCTCTTCTCTTCGCCAGAGGGGGGGCTGTGGTTGGTCTCTGTGGAAGGGATAGTGGTAGGTTGGAAAAATTATTAGATGAGCCAGAGACCGAGAGAGGGAAGCTCTTTAGCTTTCCCTGTGACCTAGGGGGAAATGCCGAGCAGATTGAAAAGCTGTTCAGCACCGTTGACGGTGAAATGGGTGCTCCGGACATTCTGATCTGCAATGCTGGAATGACAAAGGATACACTGTCCCTGCGCATGTCCGCGGAGGATTTCGGAGAGGTCATTGATGTGAATCTCAGGGCCACGTTTATACTAAATAGAGAGGCCCTGAAGAGAATGATGAGGGCTAGATATGGGAGGATTATAAACATAGGCTCTGTGGTTGGTCTCATGGGTAATGCCGGACAGGCAAACTATGCCGCCTCGAAGGCTGGCATTATGGGTCTGACGAAGTCACTGGCATTGGAGTTTGCCAACCGGGGTATAACGGTTAACTGTGTTGCCCCAGGTTTCATCGAGACACCCATGACTGACAAACTAAATGAGGCCCAGAGGGCCAAAATCCTGAGTAACATACCGACAGCCCGGCTGGGCCAGCCGGAGGATGTGGCTAACGCCATAGCCTTCCTCGCTAGAAAGGAGTCTGGCTACATTACGGGCCAGACGATCCATGTGAATGGCGGACTTCTGA
>JAITSP010000021.1 GCA_031287725.1 Rickettsiales bacterium | reverse complement strand
ACCAGGGAGAGCTGGAGGGTACCGTTAGCAAAACATCAGCCCTGGGCAGACATGTTCTTAGTATGGTTCCAGCTCTCAGAGCCACCTATGTTCTCAGAGAGAGGTACGAGCTGGGCGCTAGGCTAGGTTTTGGCTATGATATCTATGACGGGGGAGATAGTTCCTATACAATCATTAGCCAGGACGTTGTCCGGGGGCAGATCGCGGAGGTAGGCGAAGGCGGGGCTAGATTCTCCACAGTGCTGGGGCTCAGCCTTGGCTACCGCATAACCAGCGCCATCAGAACCTCCATCCGCTACAATGGAAGGTACTCTGCGGATCTAGGAAATAGCAGCTTTGGGCTGGAGGGAAGCTTCAAATTCTAGAGTCGCGTCTCTGGCGAGGCCGCCCCCGGGTGGGTAGGCCTCCCAGGGGCGGCGCCCGGGTCTCCGGCACTAGCCGGGAAATTGGTCCATCATAGCTCCCCGAGCCGTTGGCTGAGGATCTCTCTTACCATCTCGAGATTGTTGCTGTGCAGCAGCGGGATAAGTTCTCTGATCTCAGCAATGGGCCTATCCCACCACCTAAATTTCAGCAACAGCTCTATCAACCCGTCATCGAATCTTCTGCGCACTGCCCTCGCCGGATTACCGACGGCCACCGTGTAGGGTTCTAGATTGCTGGCCACTACACTGTCTAGTCCAATGATCGCACCATCGCCAATGTGGACGCCGGGCAGAATCACCGCATTCTGCCCTAGCCAGACGTCATTGCCGATGACGGTGTCACCCCTCGACGACATCCTCCCGAGAGGGGGTACCTGCTCCCCCCAGCCCCCAAAGATGTAGAAGGGGAAGGTCGAGACACAGTCCCTCTGGTGGTTTGCGCCATTCATGATGAACTGAACGCCTTTGGCTAGCTGGCAGAACTTGCCGATTATTAACTTATCCCCATAGAAATCATAGTGATGCTGGACCTGTCCTTCGAAATCTCTGTCACTAAAATAGGTAAAATCACCAACTATGATATTTTTGTTTTTTATCGCTGGCCTCAGCTGGATAACATAGTCTACAGTTGGAATGGGATGAAGAATGTCCGGATCCGGCAGTTGCTCGCTGTCCATAGCGTGTTTTTTTTGGCTCCAGTCTAGTCCACAGAGATGCAAAAGTCAATTCCTCCTGCTGTTCCAGGAATTGGCCCAGCTGCATTGCCGATAGTTTCCGGGAAAGCTGGCAACGATGGTTGCTATCTTCTCCGGAGGTACGGTGCTAGCACCTGCATTCTAGATGGAATCATTAGCATGGCTGTCCTGCTGCTAATTTTTTTTGAAATATCTATTTTTGTCTATATACTATCCCTATACTCAGGATTAATTTTATAAAAATTAAAAAAATAGCAGCTAGGGATCATTAATTCTTTTTAAAAAAAAGTTGACATAACGCTATACATGATGTACAATGGAACCACTAGTTTAATTTTTACAATTTGAGAATGTCTAATAATAAATCAATTACAATTGCCCTACTGGCTATCACCATCGGGGCACTTCCACTGGCTTCCTTTGCCCAGGAGACGGGGAATGAAAAAACAGAAGCTGCTGCTGCCGATGCGACCAGCGAATTCGTCGATGGGCAGCAAATAGAGGGAGAGGGTTGGCTAGAATCTGCCCTAGGGTCCTATCAGAAAAATCCCATCAGAGGACCCGGGGGGGGTGCTAGCCTGGAGAATTCTGGCAGAGGAAATGAGGTGAGAAAGGGCTTGTTTGGTGCCCCTAGCCGGGTGGAGTCTGTAGGAAGATGCCAAAAGTACATCTACATCTATAATCTAGGGGGGAAGAGAGAAACTGTTAAGATTATCAGCTGCTTTACAAAGGAGGGAACTAGCTGTGAGGAAATATTCCTCAACGGAAAATTACTCCCGGGTGGCTGTAATATTCCCGGGGTGGGTTTCTATGAGGGCAGGTTCGTTACAGATGCGAGCCGCGATAGCGGCAAACCATGGGGTCGGGGGGAGTTGAGGTACTCGGACGGAAAGGTCTATGAGGGTGATTTTAAGAATGGCCGCCCAAACGGAAAGGGAGACATGACATTTGTAAATGGAGACATCTACAGGGGTGATTTCAATGGAGGTCAGCCAAGAAGTGGATGGGGATCCATCAAATTCTCAGATGGGGGCATCTACAGGGGCCTAGTCAAGGATGGAGTACCCCATCATACACAATTAAATCTGCGCACAGTGAGCTCCTGGTTGAAAACTTTCTCGGCACTGCGCACAGTGAGCTCCTGGTTGAAAACTTTCTCAGCATCCTGGATTCCTGGCCTTGGGAAACTCCCCGGAGAAGGAGAATATATATTCAGTGACGGTAGTGTTGCCATCCAGGGAGAATGGAACAATGGAAAGCTGGTCAATGGACAGTCCATTGCTGAGAACGGGACTGTGCTGGGGGAAATCGGCAGGGAAAACGAAAACCTGACCTTCGATGTGTTGAATGGATCTGAAAAAATCGTCTCGGACGATGGAAAGTGCACCGCGAGATTTTTGAACGGCAGGTTGATAGGGGGAGGTGGCTGTCCTAAAAACGGTTACTTCAGAAAGGGAGGAAATATCCTGAAGATTGTGGATGATGCAAATGCCTGGAAATTGGCCGAGGAGAGAAGCCTGAGGAGAGAGCTGATGGAAGAGAAAGTGAAAAGCTATCTGGCTGAACCTTTCAGAGAGATGAAGACCTCCGTCGATGACGAATCCAGAGTGGAGAACCGAGGTAGGGGAGAGTCCACCAGACGTAGTTATTTTGGTGATCGTACTAGGGTGACTGCTAGGGGTGATTATTCTATCTACTACTATGGTACGCCGGAGGATGGATGGAATGTGGAGATTGGCAGCCGTGTCCTGGCCGATGGTACTAACTGTGAGAGAGTAGAGCACAATGGAAAGACGCTCTCGAGCCACTGTGAAGATCCTCAAGGAGGTTCCTTCGAAGGCAATTTTGATACTGACAGGTGGGAAGGAGTCCACAGATTCGCGAATGGGGACGTCTGCGAGGGTGAATTAAAAGTGAGCCAGCAAGGCCAGCCAAACCAGCCAAGTGGACGGGGAACCATCAAATTCTCAGATGGGGATAGCTATGTGGGCTCATTCAAGGATGGAGTACCCCATACACAACCAGATTCCTTACTATCCCAGATTCTTGACCTTGGGAAGCCCCGTAAAGGAGAATATAGGTTCAATGACGGTAGTGTGCAGCAGGGAGAATGGAACAATGGAAAGCTGGTCAATGGACAGTTCATTGCTAAGAACGGGACTGTGCTGGAGGAAATCGGCAGGAGAAACCGGGCCCCCAAGGCGTCAAGTGGACCTGAAAGTGGCTGTCCTGGGGGTAGTCACTGTGTGAAGGGGAACCCGATGGAGGATGCTGTACGAAATTACCTGGCCAACCCCATCATTGATCTGGGAAGCCACACGGGTGATAGACCAGAGGAAAACTACGGCAGAGGAAATCAAGCTAGAGAAGAGTATTTTGGCAATGCCACTATTGCCACCTGGGTGCCCAATGACAGGTGTTTGGACCGCAGGTACGAATCAGGGGACAGGGGATGGACCGTGTTTATTTCCAGCTGCGCCTCGGATAGAGGTATTAACTGCGAAAGGGTAGTTTTCAATTGGAATGAAATCTCAAGTCAATGCCTGGTCTCTGGGCTGGGTTTCTACGAGGGTGATTTTAACAGCAAGGGCAGGATCGGTGGGTTCTCGACTTGGGAAAAGGGAACTCTAACACTCCTAAACGGAACTGTCATTAGTGGTAAGTTTAAGGACGCGACTTTTATATACGCCGAGGACGGAAATGTATGGAAAGTCGCGAGAGACGAGAAAGGTGATCCACACATTCGGGAAGTTGTTCCGGGTATGAGCTCCTATCTGAGGGAGCCACTTGGCAAAGGTACTAGTCCAGAGGATTCTGGCAGGGGAAATGATGCTAGAATGAGGCATTTTGGAGTAGAACCTTCTTCCACCGGGTCACCGGGTGCTGCCTGCCGGAAGTATGTCTATGACGTCCATGAACAGGTGGATGAGAAAAAGGTGGATGGGCTACTCAAAATTACCAGCTGCGCTCGGGCCGATGGCACTAACTGTGAGAATATAGAGTACAATGGGAAAACACTCTCGAGTCGCTGTGAGAGTCCTCAGTGGGGTTCCTATGAAGTTGATTTCTTAGAACATGACCCTACCCTCTCCTTCTTTGGACATAGCTTTACCTTCTCCAAACGTAGCGGCCAACCTTTAGGGAGAGGAGTTTCGACATACCCGAACGGGGACGTCCAGGAGGTTCCATTTGGGAATGGTAGCCCAAAGGACGGGGAAGGAGTCTACAGATTCGCGAATGGGGACGTCTACAATGGTGAATTAAAAGTGGGCCAGCAAGGCCAGCCGACCCAGCCAAGTGGATGGGGAATCCTCATATTCGCAAATGGGGCTAGCTATGAGGGCCCATTCAAGGATGGATTACCCGATGAATCAGACGCTTACTTTTCCCTAATTCCTTGGTTGGGGGGTTTTATTTACAAAGGAACATATACGTACGGTGGTGGTCAATACCGAGGAACATGGAAGAAGGGAGTGCTGGTCGATGGACAGTTTCGTGCCAAAGATGGGACGGTTCAAAAGAAGGTTACCAATGGAAACCTGCCCCTCGGCCTGCTAGATGGACTTGGAAAAATTACTTCGGACGATGGAAAATGCACCGCGGGATTTCTGAACGGCAGACTGATAGGAGACGCTAACTGTCCTGACCGTGACTTCTTTGCGCAGGGGGGAAATATTTTTAGGCTTGAGAATAAGGATGAAGATGCCCAGATGATAATTGTAGAGAGAGACCTGGCAATGCAGAAAATAAAGGACTATCTGGCTAGACCCCTTAGAGAACTGAAGACCTCTAGCGATGCTAGGTCGCAGAACTATGGTAGAGGGGAAACTGCTAGAAATAGTCATCTTGGCGGTGCTGCCAGCACCACAGAAATTATGGAGAGCTGTAGGCTCGATAACTATGGCGCGGAGGAGATGGGATGGACCGCAGGTATCACTAGCTGTGCTCTGGACGATGGCACCAGCTGTGAGACGCTAGTGTACAATGGGCATGTACTCTCGAGCCACTGTGAAATTCCTCGGCTAGGCTCCTATGAGGGTGACTTTAGTACGTCCTCCGCTAGACCCGAGGGAAAGGGAAGTCTGAAGCTTTTGAATGGGGATCTGTACGAGGGTGAATTTAGGAACGGACTACCCGAAGGAGAGGGAAAACTCACCCAGAGCAATGGTAATGAATATAGGGGTCTATGGAAAAACGGTCTGAAGGGCGGAAGTGGCACTTTTACCTATGGGGCCGGAGCCGGTGTCAAGGCTGGACTAAAGATTGAAGGAATCTGGAGCCGAGGTCAGCTAAACGGAAGGGGAACGGTTGAGTATCCCGATCCATGGGTTGGAAGATGTAGTGATGTGAAGTTCAGAAATGGCGCTCTGCTGGAAGGACGGAATTGTTCTGGCGACACTGGTACGAAAAAGAAAGTGCTAAAGGGTTACGACGAGGTGCTGGAGATGGAACAGATGCCTGGTGACCCCAACATTCACATTGTGAGCGTCTATAGGTATGTGGAGAATAGGGGGAGTGCGAAGATATCAACCCCAAAGCGGCTTTCTAATGGAAGCTTCAGAATTCTGGAGAGAATTGAGGAGGAGGTTAGCTCGAAGCATCTCCATCTCGGGCAGTTAATGGCAGAATCGGATGGTGCCGACTATAGCTCTAGCTACTATGAAAGTTTCATGGGTCCTGTGCTTGCTAGGAAGGTAATGCTCCTGGATAGTGGATCTAAAAACGATATATCGTACAGTTCTGCAAAATCTATCTATTTCCCAGTGACAGCCGAGGGTGCCGTTGACAACTCTCTGACTGTAGACTATAACGCTCTGAATAGGTTGCTCAGCGATGGAAAAATTAAGGGGCTCAATGACCTCTTTACCAAAGGAGTGGTGAGTGGGAATTCTATTGAGAAGTTTAAGGACCTGAAGGACTATGCCGATGCTCTGCTCCTGGATAGCTGGGCGGCAGACAAGACCGGTGGAACGGGATTCAGATGCCAGAGTACCATTCTGTCGAATCTTGTAATCCTAGCAAACCTGGATGACGTTGATCTTCTGAGAAAATTGAGGTTCCAGACGATGAACTCTAGCGGTCACCTTTCAGCCGCAAATGCCACGGACGAGAGTGAAACTAGTCCCTACAGGAGTGTTGCATCCCTTATGGGATCCCTTGGAATTGATGACAATAACCTGGGAAAAGTAGATGAGAAGTACATTTTTACGACTCTTCTGAGTCTCACAACGATCGAAGGTGACTATGACACTCTGAGTCTAATTATTAACATGGAAAACCTAAAATCTATCCTGAAGGGTGGAAAGAAAATGGGGGATATTGTCATAGATCCTAGTGGAGCACTTATGGTGGATGGCGAACCTAATGACACAAAGCTCTTCTATGCCTACGATGGGGCTGGGTTTCTGGCTGCTAATCCAGCCTACAGGAACCTGATGGCAAAAAAAGAGTGGAATGAAGGAGATGATAGTTCTAGTTCCGAGGATATTGGCGGTTTAGGTAGGATTGGAGCTAACCTTGTGAGACATTTATTGAACCGAGATCAATATAAACTCCCCCAAACCTGGCTTCAGGATGTCTCACTTATTATTGCTGCTTCGAAGGATGAGGAGTGGATGGATGAAATTTTCAGCCCAGATAATAAGAATGAGATCTCGACTGAACAATCCGACAGTGATAGCGATGGAGAAAAAACAGCCGAGAGTATTCTGCGAAAAAAGATCGAGACCACGTCAAAGACGCTGCTATCGGGTGCTGTGAGAGGCAAGCTAGGGGAAGAGTTAGAAAAAAACTCAGAGGGAGCTAGAGGTTATAGTTACGGGTGTGGCAAACATCCTGGTGACAACTTGAAAATAGCTGGTGATAGTAATTATGTTGATTTGGATGATGACACGTGGGATGATCTAAGGTAATGAATAGCGGAAAGGCCTCCCAGGGGGTGTCGCCACAGACTCCCTGCCATTCCCTATTCCACTGCCTCCTATAGCCCCGCCGGGAGATGGCATCTCCCTCCCGCCACTGCAGCCCCCCAGGGGGGCTGCAGTGGCGGTTCTGGTGGTAGTAGGGGTGACGGCAGCTAGGGGCCGATTGTGCTGAATAGGTTTAGAGGATAATCCTCCCCTCACCAGCCTCCCAGTGTTTAGTCCCCTCTGACTATTCTCCATAGAACTGAGAGGAAGAGAGAAACCGGTGAGGTCCCTCCAGAACACCCAGCTCCCCCTGCGGAGTGTTTAGTCCCCTCTGGCTATTCTCCCTAGTACTACTTTGGCCACTGGCATTCCTGTCCATTTCCCTAGGTTTATCTTCTCTGTTCTCTTCTCTGCTGTTTCTCTCTAGGCTTCCTTCCCCAGCTCTAGGACTGTCCATTTCTCTCCAAACCTCCTTCCCTAGCTCTAGGACTGTCCATTTTCTTTCTTTTCTCTAGGTTGCATTCCTCTAGCATCTATGGTGGAGTTCTATAGTGCAGACACTGGAGAGAAGCGCTATTGTATCTCTCTGTGGTGTCCACTGTAAAGTCAAAGAGTTCCTTTTTTGTTTTGAATTCTCCTAGGAATAGCTTTCTCTTCTCTGGAGCTTTCTCTATCCTCCTATTGAACCTCTCTACCATCCCATTGGTTTTTGGCTTGCGAGGTTTTATTAGTCTAGGCCCCGTTGCAAATTAGGTTTCTTTCGAGCTCCTCTTTTCGGATAAACCAGACAGCTGGCGAAAAAATATTGGCGCAACTCTCTCTACCTTTGGCCTAATTTATAACGGGTCTCTAGCCTACTATCTGTATGTTTCCATCGGCATGGTTTTCCTGCCAGCGGAAAGGGACGGCTCTGGCCAGTGTGCTGGGGCTGTGCACCGTTGTCTAGGGATGATACTTTTACATTCTCAAAAAAAGCTAGATCCGGGTCGACATAATAGAAAAAGCTATGGTTGGAGTGAGGTTCACTAGAGTCGGACTCTCCAATTCCTTCCCCGGCTCCGGGGATTGCTCCAGGATCCCAGTCCAGCCACTCCCTAGCTAAAACTCGTTTCTTTGGTATTTGTATTAATATTGGCCTGCTGAGTTGCATTTGAGCTGGAGACTGAAGTACCCTGTTGCTCTGGACTAGTACTGCAGCGTCCAGCAAAAACACCTATCACTAGTGATTGTGACACATCATTGGTCCTATCCATGCCTCCAGTCTCGGCCCCGGCCCCAGTTTCGATTTTGTCTTCGTAGCTGTGGAGATAATCATCAAATGGATCGAGCGTATCTTTCTCCTTCTCCTTCTCTTTCTCCTTCTCATTCTTTTCTCTCTTCTTTCTCTCCTTCTCCTCCTTTTCTTTTTTTTCCTTCTCCTCCTTTTCTTTTTTCTCCTTATCCTCCTTTTCTCTATCATTCATCTCCAGGATGTCCACTATTTTCACATTATTTGTCCCCTCTCCGAATTTCTCCAGACCAGCCTTCAGCCTGTTTTCTAAATTATTAATCTGTCTATT
>JAITSP010000037.1 GCA_031287725.1 Rickettsiales bacterium | reverse complement strand
AAAGCTATAGTAAAGGTGCATGGGGTCTCTCCGTCTAACCGTAGGTACAACGTATTTTCACGTCGAATCCAATTTCACTGAGTCTATCTTGGAGACAGTGGGGAGATCGTTACGCCATTCATGCGCGTCGGAACTTGCCCGACAAGGAATTTCGCTACCTTAGGACAGTCATAGTTACTGCCGCCGTTTACTGGGGCTTCAATCACCAGCTTGCACCGGATCATTTAACCTTCCAGCACCGGGCAGGCGTCAGACCATATACATCATCTTACCGATTTAGCATGGCCCTGTGTTTTTGGTAAACAGTCGCCCCCCCCATTTATGTGCCACCCACTACCAGTTACCTAACGTGGGCCACTCTTTTCCCGAAGTTACAAGTGTAAATTGCCTAGTTCCTTCAAGATAGTTCTCTCAAGCGCCTTAGTATATTCAACCCGCCCACCTGTGTCGGTTTTGGTACGGTCTATGTTGAGGAGGCTATTTCCTGAAAACATCAGCCCTGCATCCGTAATCCTATAAACGGCCACAGAACATCTGCTTTGTCACTCTTCCTCAGGTACAGGAATATTAACCTGTTTCCCATCGACTAAACCTTTCGGTCTTGCCTTAGGGGCCGACTAACCCTACCCTGATTAACATTGGATAGGAAACCTTGGGCTTTCGGCGAGAATGTTTCTCACATTCTTTGTCGTTACTCATGTCAGCATTCTCTCTTCCAATACCTCCAGCGCGCCTCGCGGCTGCACCTTCGACGGCCTATGGAATGCTTCGCTACCACTCCCCAGAGTAATCTGGGAAGTCCGCATCTTCGGTGTATCACTTTAGCCCCGTTACATTTTCGGCGCAAAAGAGCTTATAGACTAGTGAGCTATTACGCTTTCTTTAAAGGATGGCTGCTTCTAAGCCAACCTCCTAGCTGTTTTGGCTCCATTACTTCCTTCCACACTTAGTGATAACTTAGGGACCTTAGATGGCGGTCTGGGCTATTTCCCTCTCGACCACGGACCTTATCACCCGTAGTCTGTCTGCTGCGCTCAGCTCGGCGGTATTCGGAGTTTAATTAGGTTCGGCAGGGCTTTGACCCCCCTAGCCTATTCAGTGCTCTACCCCCGTCGGCAACCACGCAACGCACTACCTAAATAGTTTTCGCGAAGAACCAGCTATGTCCAGATTTGATTAGCCTTTCACCCCTAACCACAGTTCATCCTATAACATTGCAACGTTAACAGGTTCGGCCCTCCAGTGTACATTACTACACCTTCAGCCTGACCATGGTTAGATCATCTGGTTTCGGGTCTAATACACAGAACTAATTCGCCCTATTCAGACTCGCTTTCGCTGCGCCTCCGTCTATCGACTTAAGCTTGCTCTGCATATTAACTCGCTGACCCATTATGCAAAAGGTACGCCATCACGGCATGACCCCAGAAGGGGCTGTCCGCTCTGACTGCTTGTAAGCATTCGGTTTCAGGTTCTATTTCACTCCCTTCGTCAGGGTTCTTTTTACCTTTCCTTCACAGTACTAGTTCACTATCGGTTATTGGTTAGTACTTAGGCTTGGAGGATGGTCCCCCCATATTCAAACAGGATTTCACGTGTCCCGCTCTACTCAAGTCCATCGGTCATTTTTACCTATACAGGGCTATCACCTTCTATGGCTAGATTTTCCAATCTATTCTAATTATTAGACCAATGGCACCGGCCTGGTCCCCGTTCGCTCGCGCTACTAGGGGAGTCTCTATTGATTTCCTTTCCTTCAGCTACTGAGATATTTCAGTTCGCTGAGTTCGCCTCTGTAAATTTATTTATTCGTCTACAGATACCCCTAAGGGTGGGTTTCCCCATTCGGACATCTTCGGATCAAAACCTATTGACAATTCCCCGAAGCTTATCGCAGTCTTTCACGTCCTTCATCGCCTACCAACACCAAGGCATCCACCAAATGCTCTTACTTTATTTCTTATACTAAGACACAAAATTACGTGCAGATTAAAATCTACACAACTTTGGATTCAAACAATGCCCAACCGGGCACTATTTGTACTTACTTTTATTCAGCATTGATTATTATTCACAATAAAAAACAGCAATCGGAAGACCGAGCGCTGCCGAGTCGAAGACTTCCGCAATGCTAAAAAACTTCCGAACATACACATTATAGCAAGGATCTCTCTAATAGTCAAGGCACCGAGAAAAAATTTTTCACCGAGCCAGGAAAGGACATCCGAGAGGCCCCCATAGAGGATAAAATGGCAGCAGCGGGCAAAAAATGCAGCAGGTAGAACTTGTCAAATTTCCCATGTCTAATTTTAGCAGTTGAAAATATATTTGAAATATTCATAATGCCTCCAGAGGAATAGTTTGGTTCGCAGATGTGGATCCAGAAGTTAAAAGAATACCTAGCCAATCTGGCAAGTGGCATGAGAAGGGCCTTCAGCGACCTCAGGTCGAGATGGTCTAACATGTACAGTCACAACATGGGCCAGGCCATCGACTACTTCGATCTGGGAATGCTTGACGAGTGCTACACTAGACTTAGGATAATCCTCAAACTGTGGCCAAAGAATGAGCACGCCCGGTACCTGATCGGGCTGGTCTGTGCCTGTGCCGAAGAGGGGGAGGAGGCTCTAAAGCATCTGAACCAGCTAGCTGACCCGAACCATAGCCAGGCTCAGAGGCTGATTAGGATCATCGAGGCCGGCATGGCGCCGGAGCTGATAGCAAAAAAATATTTGGAAAATTCGAGTTTAGATGCGATCGAAAATGAAATTAGGAAGGCTCCGCTCTAGTCCATTGGTCATTCTGTTTTTTTCCCAATGCCTGTTCGGCTGCAGAACTGGAGGCTGGAGAGGCGACCCTAGCCTCGGAGATGGGGCCGCGGACTGGATTCTGGCTGATGCCGGAGAGTCAGAGGAGGATATCTATGGAGAGGAAATGGAGGACACAGCTATAGAAGACCCTCTGGAGGGGGTCAATAGAGCCATGTTTAGTTTTAATAGCTTTCTACTGAGGAATGTCACTGGTCCCCTGGTAGATTTCTATAAGGCAGTGACCAATAGGTTTTTTAGGGACATGGTGTCTAATCTAGGCAATAGACTAAATGATCCGGTGGTACTACTGAGTTCCCTGCTCCAGTTTGACGTGGAAAATGTGGGCAACACTCTGGCTGTGTTTGCTGTAAATATGACTCTAGGCTGTTTCGGCCTCTTCGATCCGGCAGGAAGTCTATTTGATCTGCACAGAGAGAACAGAACCATTGGCCAGGTCCTGGCTCTCTACGGATTCGACGAGGGTTTCTATGTGGTGCTTCCGTTTTTTGGGCCCTCCAACCTCAGGGATGGCATCGGCCTGGCCACAGCTTTCTATGTTGATCCACTGGCCTCCAATGGCCTCTCGCTGGGTGGCCGGAGGGGAAGTTGGACTCCGAACTATCTGCTGGGACCAAAATATTTTGTCCAATACATTGACATGATGGACGGCGCTGTTACACTGGATACTATATTTATACAGAGTTCCCTGGACCCCTATGTATTTGCTAGGTACGGCTATGCGAGCAACCTGCGGCACTCCTCCGCTAGGCTAAAGAGAGGAGGAACCTAGATGCGAAGAAATTGGCTAGTCTTTACCATCCTTCTGATTGGGCTGGCGGCCCTCTGGGCCAGAGCCACGGACAGGAGAGAGGAGCTGAAGGGCTTCCTCAGAAACTTCTTCCTGAAGCTATCCAGAGTCGACAGCATCAGAGACTCTAGGCGGAAGGAGTCCGAACTGATGGCCCTGGTGAGCAGAGACATAGATTTGGACTGGATCGCGAACTTTATTCTGGGTAGACACGGAAAGGGCATCGACGGTGGCCAGAGGAGGCAGTTCATAGAACTCTACTCAAAGTATCTGGCTAGCAGCTATGGATCCACCCTGAGTATCTACAGGGGCAATAACTATGAATTTGTCTCCGTGGAGAAACAGCGGGAGGGTATTTTTCTGGTCTCCACAGTGGTACAGTTCAACGATAAAAAAGTGAAGAATAGCTTTAGAATCGTTGAGAAGGATGGTAAATTCCACATAACCGACGTTATGGTGGAAGGAATAAGCTTTATAGCGGCCAAGAGGGCGGATTTGAATTCAATAATAGTGTCAAAGGGTTTTGACGGATTTTTGGAGGAACTAAGGATGAAAAATGGTAGTAATTAGAGAAATATGCATAGACACCGAAACCACCGGACTCGATCCCTTCGCCGGTGACAGGCTGATAGAGATAGGCTGCATCGAGCTCAGAGATGGCAAAAGGACAGGGGAGCACTTTCATAGTCTGATAAATCCAGAGAGAGATGTGCCAGAGGAGGCTGTCAATGTGCATGGCATAACGACGGAGCAGCTTCTAGGGAAACCGAAGTTCTTTGAGATTGTCAGTGAACTGCTAGACTTTCTCCAGGACTCCGTTGTCATTGCCCATAACTCGAGCTTCGACATGAAGTTTCTAAATTTTGAGCTCGAGCGCATAGGCTATGGAAAAATCCAGAACGAGGTCATCGATTCCCTCATGCTCGCGAAAGCTAAATTTCCGGGCCAGAAGAACAGTCTAGATAATCTCTGCAGACGCTACAACATAGACAATTCCAAAAGAACCTTCCATGGAGCTCTCCTCGATGCAGAGCTGCTGGCCGACGTCTATCTGGAGCTGAAGGGTGGCACCCAGAAGAGTTTTCTGGAGGATGGGAAGACGACCCCTGGCTACGGATCCCTTAGCATTGGAGAGCTGCTGGCTAGGGTCAAAAAAAGGAAAGTCCTGCCCAGCAGGAATTTCAGGGTGAGTCCAGAGGACCAGGAGAAGCACAATAGATTCGTAGAAACCTACCTAGGAAAGTCAGCTGGGCAATCGTGAGGGAAATAGGATTCTACTACATAGATGAGAGCATCAATGTTTTTCTGTACAATTTTCTCAGTCAGCTGGTCTACAGAAATGGAAGGAAAGTTTTGCTCTACTCGACCTCCGGCGAGAAATTGAAAAGTTTAGACAGAATGCTCTGGGAAATCTGCGGCGAGGCGGGCTTCCTCTGTCATTCCGTCTATGATGCAAAAAATGTGGAGGCCAGGTACGAAAAGATACTCCTAAGTGGCGAGCTGGTCAATTCCAACGGGGCTGACTATCTGCTGCTGAGTAGTTTTGTGGATAGAAGGGATTTTCTGGATAGCTTCGACAAGGGCTTCTATCTCTGTGCCAATTCCAGCCAGGAGAGTCTAGAGAGAGCTAGAGAAAGCCAGCGGAGGTACCATAACCTAGGCTACAGCGTCGTGCTCCAGCGGAGAGAGGGAGGATCCCAGTGGAGACGCATTGACTACCCTGGCCCGGATGGACTAGAGGAAAAATAGATTCGTCATCAGGTAGTTTGCCACCAGTATGGAGGTGGAAGCTCCGATGACTGCGTCCGTGGTGGCTTTGCCAACCCCCTCGGCCCCCTTGGGGGAGTTATATCCGCTGTAGCAGCCAAACAGAGCCACCAGAAAGCCAAAGACAACGGATTTCAGAAGTCCCGAGTAGACATCCTCAAATTTTAGGCAGTCCATGGTGTTGGCTAGATAGCTCACTAGATCGAACTTCAGACTGACAACGCTGGCCACGGTGCCACCAAAAATACCTATCACGTCGGCTATGAGGACCAGAAAGGGCATAGAAATCGTTGAGGCTAGGATCCTCGGCAGCATCAGGTATCTGTAGGGACAGGTCGAGAGCGTATAGAGTGCGTCTATCTGGTCCGTGACCCGCATGGTGCCCAGGCGGGCCGCTATGGAGGAGCTAACTCTTCCGGCCACCATGAGACCCACCAGTATTGGAGCCAGCTCTCGGGTTATAGCCAGAACAACGATGGCCGGCACCGCCGTCTCCGCCGAAAGCTCACCACCACCGCTGTAGGACTGCAGAGCCATGACACCCCCGGTGAATATGGCGGTCATGGCAACCACAGGGATAGAGAAAAATCCTATCTCCAGGAACTGGTCAGCCAAATTACCTAGATACCACCTTCCCCCCAGGGCACTCCGTATAGTCCTAAAGAGGAAAATCGAAAACTTCCCGACCCTGGCCACTATGGCTCCGCCCAGTTCAATGGCGCTGTGTCCAATTTTTTCTACAAATGATGGCATGCCACACCCATGTTTTGTCTGACTATCCTCTATTTTTCCTAACAGTCAATGACCTCTGGCGCACAGCTCCGAAAGGCCGGAGGCCTCTAGCCTGCGGCCTGGCTGACATTCTTTGGTCTTAGTCTCTTTTCTATTTTGCCTAGGTGACTGTCCCCTAGGATCGAAATATAGAATAGGACTGCGCCAATGGCAAAGAAGCCATTCATGCCGATGAAGGCCAATCGGTAGGAGAATTTCTTCGAAATAAATCCTAGAGCTAGAGTCATGGTCAATTTTAGCAGAGAAATGAAGAAATTAGAGGCCGAAAGTATTACGGCCCGGGATTTGGCCGGAATGAATCTCTGCATCCGCACGAAAAAAATAACCTCTCCAATCTGGCTAGAGAAGAAAAAGATGATAATCAGGATGTAGGAAATCAGTCCCCTGTAGATGATTGATGAAATCAGGGCGGAGAAACTGCTTAGCAGGAACAACCTTGCATCCAGATAGATATTCTTCCTCCTTGTAAAGAACCTAATGAGCAGACTCTGCATCACGGCCGCCAAAAATATCTCCATCGGGACCATGTAGCCAGCCACTCCGGCACTTCTCCATATGCCAATGTAGAACAGAGGGGCATAGTGCAGGAAAATTCTGTAGACGGAGAACCAGACAAATCTGAAAACTATAATTTTTCTCAGAGAACTGTGTCTGAACATGTGTCTGAGCCCGTTGACTATCGAATTCAGATAGTTTGTGTTGAGTTTTTTCAGATTTTCATTGCCGTGCTCCTCCATGGAATAGACAACGGCGATGTAGAGAGAGAGTATTAGCGCGTCCAGCACTATCAGATAGTTGGCACTGGACCTATTCACCACCATTCCTCCGGCCCAGAGGGAGGAGAGTAGAAGAGCCCCGTACTGGACAATTTTTGCCCTATTTCTCTGGATCACAAAGCCGTCCAGCATGTCCAGATGCACAATGTTATTATATATCAGAGTCTCCTTAGCTCCACTGAATATCGTCTCGTAGAGTCCGTAGAAGCCATAGAAGAGACAGAAGGTGAAGAAGTTTTTCCTGAAGAATATCGCCACATAGCCAATCAGGTAGAGTAGCATGCTAAGAAGGAGGGTATTCCTTGAGCCAAAGTAGTCCGAAATAGCACCAGTCGGTATCTCCAGCAGGAGGGGAACTGTGTTAAAGGTGGAAATTATGAGACCCACGTCAAACGGGTCCAGTTCGGAATTCAAGAGAAATATCAGATAGTGTTTTAGGAAGAAGAACCCATGGAGAAAATATATCGCAAAATACTTAGAAAGAAAAAGAGTTTTCCTATTTACCGTCATACTCAAAACTTTGCCGAACTCTAGCTGACCAGCAAGTTATTTCGTTCTTCTGAAAAATCAATTTAAATCCCAATTCCTGGGGACTGCCCAGCTGCTATTGTTTTCCTATTTTTCTCCTCTTTCTCCGGCACCTGTCTGGCTTCCTCGCTGAAAGGAAACTAGTAGGAGCTTAATTTGCGATGGGGCCTAAATTCTATCTAAAACCTAGCAAAAAACTTTATTAGACCTCTTTCCAAGTCCACTCCGGTTTCTGGTCATGGAGTGGTCCTCTAGAGGAGGCATAGACCCCTAGCCATTGGCTATAAAAAATTGGAGGCTCTAGAGGTTCGGCTAGTTTCCCTAGCACTCACCTGACTTTTCTC
>JAITSP010000032.1 GCA_031287725.1 Rickettsiales bacterium | reverse complement strand
ATTATTCGGAGAAGTAGTAGAAGGAGATGGAGAAGAAAGATACGGAGAAGTATTATTGGGAGAAGAAGGAGTAGGAGAAGAAAGAAAGGGTGTAGAATGAATTGGAGGAGGAGAAGGAGAAGAAAGAAAAGGAGGAGAAGGAGAAGAAAGAAGGGGAGGAGAAGGAGAAGAAAGAAAGGGAGGAAAAGGCCGAAGCCGCCGGAAAGAACAAAAAGCAGAAAAAACGGAAAAAACGGAAAAATATAGAGCTCGAGGAGCTGGAAACGGATGAAGCCGAAGAAAGTGGGAAGGAGAAGACCGAAACGGATCCAGCGGAAAGTGCCAGAGAGGAAGAAATGGATAATGTGTCCGGGAAAGGGATAGCACCACCGCTAGAAAATGTGGTCGAGGATCCAGAGGAGGAGGTGACTGGGATAGCGCCGCAGTCGCCGGATGCCAGAAGAGTTGTTACCCCTCCGGCTCCCGAGGGGAATGCTAGGGAGCCAATTCCAGTCCGGGATCTGGGGCCACCACCGGCCGAACTATCACCGCTAACTACTGCTGTGAGCCCTAGCCCACTGGATGGATCTCTGGTGGAGGAGGACCTAGCGATCTATGGGCAGCTGTATCCAGAGGGGGGAATTGAAGCTTGGTACGATATGTTTTCTTATACTCCGAGCGCCATAAAGGCGATGATAGAACGCTATAAATGGTTATTCAGGAAGTAGCTGGGATAGTCAGGGTGGTGAGGCGGGGCGCAGCTAGGCCTCTGCCCAGCCTGCCGCTATGATCTGTGGAGACTCGCGGGCTGGTTTGGAGTCTAGCTAATGCCCGGGAAATTCTCTCTCCAGCGGCTTCACCCCCCAGAGCATTGTCTAGTGCGCTAGCCCTAAACTCTCTGTAGAATGTTTAGTCCCCCTCTGACTATTCTCCCCAGTACTACTTTGGTCATTGGCAATCCTATTCCACTCCACAGCCTCTTTTGTTTTGAATTCTCCTAGGAACAGCTTTCTCTATCAGTAGGTTAATAATGCTGTCTAGCCAAATTTAGAATGGTAACCGAGAGAGACTAAACATCGGGGGCTGGGAGTTCTGGAGCCCTTTTTTCTACTTGCGCAGCAGAGTTTTTTCGTTGAATGTTCTGATTCTCTCAAGATTCTTGCCCAGATGGTCCAGTCTCTCCTCCATGGTTTGGCTCCAGTGATTCTCCAGCAGGAACTTTGCGTTATGTTCCAGGCCCAGCCTCTCTAGAATTAGCGATGGAATGTCCGTGTAGAGTATGGCAGCCCTCCTTCTCTCCCCTCCCAGAGCCGTATTCAGCAGCAGAACATACAGTCTTCTAGTGCTATCATCGGCGCGAATTCCTAGAGCCGAGACACCGCTCATCAGTAGATGATCCGGTAGAATCACCAGCACAGTATCTTCGTAGTTCGGTTCATTTTTCAGGAAATTGATGAAATCGGCCAGGAGATCATTTGTACATTCCAGGCGGTTTAGCGCGTCATTCCCCGTGGAGTTTTTGCAGCGAGCATCCTTTAGACCGCCATCCTCGAGGTCATGGGTATCTAGAGTGCTTATCATTATACTAAACGGTTTCCCAGATTTTGCCAATTTTCTATATTTATCCTTAGCAGCTCTGAAAACCTCAAGATCTCTGACTCCCCAGCTGTTCAGATCCTCTTTCTCCAGTCCATATTCTCTGGACAGTTCCTTTGTGCCCAGAACCTCATCGTAGCCATGGGAGAAGAAAAATTGAGATTTTCCGGAGAACTTCCTCTTCTCACCTCCCAGGTAGAGCTGGTAGTAGCCAGCACGACTGAGTATATCGGGCAGGCAGACCAGCCTAGTGACTGAAACTAGTTTTAGAGGAGGACTGCTAGCGAGGCCATAGAGCATCGGAGAGCCACAGAGAAAGGTATGAATTCCCCCCATGGTCCAGCCGCTACCCTCCACCATGGCTATGTCCGAATAGAATTCGCCTTCATCGGCGTAGGAATTTATATCTCTAGTGGCCTCTCTAAAATTTTCCAGCAATCTCTGCTCAAAGGACTCCAGCTCTATGATCACCAGATTTTTCGGTCTAGAGGGCAGCCTAACCCTGATTTCTTCGCGATTAACGTAGTCTAGGCCAGTTATTTCTCTGAATAGCTCATCATAGCTCTTTCTACTACTAGGGTTATAGATACTCTCCCGGCAGACCTTTAGGAAACTTCTGACCAGACTGGCTGGACTCAGCAGGTAGGAGAAACTAGCCAGCAGCACCAGGTACCTCAGATATTTGTTTTGCAGATGGAACCTGTCATTCATCCTAGAGAAGACATAGCCCATGATGGCAGCCAGGAGTATAAGTAGAATGGAATATTTTCTATAGACCGAGAAGGCAGCCACATAGATGGTGATATCAAACATATTGGCCAGAAAGGCGTAGTTGATGTCGTGGGCCAGAATGACCAGGGATATGAGCTGTAGAATGTAGAAGATGACAAAGATAGCCAAAAGGGTTAGTCTGGTCTTTCTATATTTTTTATCCAGGAGTAGGATGGGTAAATAGCTGAAAACTGCCGATAGGCAGAAACTAATCATACATCGAGCCATGTAGGCCATAGAGTTTCCATTTTTTGTTGATAAATAAATTTCTTAAAATTTCGTAAACTTTCGGAAGTGACTCCCAGTCACAGTCCGAGTACCGACCACCCCCCTAGCCTAGGTTTCTGGCCAGCCGATTCTTTCTATCCGCACATGTACACACATATTAATTTTACATCACCTCCTACTATTAGAACACATTCCATCCGGCGTGGCACCCATCACCCATCCACATCCTCTTCCATCAACTCAAGTTCCGCACCACAGGATCTGAGTTTTCCCACAAAATTTTCGTAGCCACGCTCTATATGGTAGACTCTACTGATCTTGGTTGTGCCCCGAGCCTGGAGAGCAGCTATGACCAGAGCCATGCCAGCTCTTATGTCCGACGCCATGACATTAGCCCCGTAGTAGCTTTTAACTCCCCGGATGGTAGCCAAATCTCCATCGGTGACTATGCTAGCTCCCAGTCTGTTAAGTTCTGGGACATGCATGAACCTGTTTTCGAAGATAGTCTCTCTTATGCTAGATTGTCCACCCACCAGCCCCAGCAGAGCCATAAGTGGTGCCTGGAAATCCGTGGAGAACCCTGGATAGACGTCGGTGACTATGTCCAGAGGCTTTAGCTGGCCAAGGGAGCGTACCCCTATCCTGTCCGGAGAAAACTCTTCGACGACCAGACCTATCTCTCTGAGAACCTCTAGAGGTCTCTCCATCATAGTCCCCAGACTAGTCCCCTCGAACACCACGTCTCCTCCCGAGACCGCTGCCGCCACCATGTAGCTAAAGGCCTCCACCCTATCCCCTATGACTCTATGTCTACAGGGACGGAGTCTATCCACTCCTGTTATCACTATGGTGTCCGTACCAAAGCCACTGATCAGAGCGCCTGCCTCTAGAAGGTATTTACAGAGATCTACTACCTCCGGTTCCCGGGCTACATTCCTCAGAGTTGTTACACCCTCGGCCAGACAGGCAGCCATGATACTATTGTGGGTCGCCCCTACGGAGGGTAGCCGGAGAGTCACATCAGCCCCCCGGAGCTTCTTATTCTTTGCCTTTGCTTTGGCATTTACATAGCCATTCACCAGGCTCAGCTCAGCCCCCATCTGCTCCATCACATCCATGTAAATGTCGCAGGGCCTTGGACCTATGCTGCAGCCCCCCGGCAGAGACACCCGGGCCTCTCCGAATCTCCCCAGCAGAGCCCCTAGGACCCAGAAGGAGGCTCTCATTTTACTAACTATCTCGTAGGGACCCTCAGTCTTGGCTATTTCTTCGCTGTCCACCTCAAATATGCTCTCCCCCTCCGGAGTACTGCCAGCAAACTCGGCCGAGGCTCCCAGGTAGTCCAGAAGTTCTATGGTGGTAGCTATGTCCGACACGAAGGGTACATTGTAGAGTGTAGATTTTCCCCCCACCAGGATTGACGCCATCAGTATGGGTAGCGACGCATTCTTAGAGCCAGCTATGGACATGGTGCCCCTCAGTCTCCGTCCGCCCTCCACCACAAGTTTCTTCATGACCCTTGCTCCTGAGTCCTCCTAGGGGTAGGGCCCTCGGAGAGGACGTCTTCCCTCTCTCCGCTCCAGCGGCCGGTTCCTCTTTCCTCTAGATTGTCTTTTCCTATCGCCATAGCTTCCACTATTGTTTCTTCAGAGCCGGCGCAAGCAGAAAGAACATCTTCTTTCCCTCTAGCTGGGGTGCCGTGATCATCTTTGCCACATCGCCCAGCTCTTCTCCTATTTTTTTCGCCATCTCCTCTGCCAGATCCGCATGGACCACTTCCCTTCCTCTGAAGTGGAAGGAAAATCTGACACTGTTTCCCTGCTCAAAAAACTTCCGGGCCTGCCTCATCTTCGTCTCATAGTCACCCTGAGCTATGTTCAGAGACAATTTCAGCTCCTTCACCTCCACCGTCTTCTGTTTTTTCTTAGCTTCCGCTGCCCTCTTCTGGGTCTGGTACCTTATCTTTCCGTAGTCCGCTATCTTGCAGACCGGAGGTTCAGAATTGGGCGATATCTCCACCAGATCGAGACCTTCGCCACGGGCCAGAGTCAGAGCCCTGGCCAGAGCCACGATGCCCAGCATCTCGCCTCCGCTACTCACCAGTCTCACTTCCTTCGCCTTTATCTGACCATTTATCTTCAGTTCGCCGCTCGCCAACTTCTAAGATTTGATTTTTAAATATGCTAAACGCTTTTCTAGCTGAGGATGATATGGCCGGGGATTTTATTTTCAAGATTTATCTGAAGAAATTTGCTACTGGCCAGTTTTCCCTATAAATCCACCTCCAGACCACCGCAACCGGTTTTTCTCTGTGAAAAATACCTAAACAACATTGATAGCAGACTATTTATCCTATGGCATCGGCTCTAGACGGTAAATTCTACTCTGTGTGGAATGGATGTTTTCTATGGCCCCGCTGCAAATTAGGTTTCCATTAGCTTCCTCTTTCTGAAGAAGCTCTAGACAGCTGGTGGAAAAATGTCAAAACAACCCCATTCCTAGTTTAATTCGCAACAGGTCCATCATATCATCCTAGGCTCCCCTGTAACTCTCTGTCAAATAGAATTTTCATCCTAGAGAATGTGATAGGGGAATTTAGTCTAGTAGCCAGAGTCCACAGCTGCTAGCTGGAAGGGTCCTGGAAACAGGTCTATTGTGGATCTGCTGCAAATTAGAGCAAGTCTAGAGTTGCTCCAGCGCTCACCCCTCACCTGTCTGGTGCCCCCCGGCTAGTCACCGAAGAATATTTTTCTTTTCCCCGACAGCCAGATAGCCCTCACTTCACTATTATCTTAAAGTCTACCACCAGAGCCCTATCCTCCGTGACCAGAACGGGATTTATATCTATCGCCACCAGCTGGGGAATGTCGAGCACAATCTGCTGAATTTTTTCTAGAAGATCGACCACCTTTTCCACAGCCTTCGGAGGTTCTCCCCTGACACCTCTGAGAATCTCACCCACCTTGGTTTCCCCTATCATCTGGGAAAAGGCTGTGGTGGGTAGGATCCTCAGGCTTGTATCCTTCATGACCTCGGTGTATATGCCGCCACTGCCGAACATCAGAATCTTTCCAAAGGTTCTATTGCTGGTGACACCCACTATAGCCTCGGTGGATTTACCTATCATCTCCTGCACCAGCACAGACGCCCCGGCTACCCTGAATTTGTCTATGGAGTTCTGGATTTCGCTCCATGCCCTGGCAAAACTCTCCTCATCGCCAATGTTCAGGAAGACGCCTTTCATCTCCGTCTTATGGAGAACTTCGGTGGAGGATAGTTTGAGAACCACCGGCTTTGGAAATATTGTCCTGCAGAAATTCAGAGCTTTGGCTCTGTCGGTGAAATTGCCCGACCTAGGGCAGTCTATGGCATAGTGTTCGCTGATCCTATTGACAGTCTCCGTCGGGAGGCTAGAGAGCCCGCGCTCTAGGGCCTCTCCGACAGCAACCTCTATGTCTCTAGGTACCTTGGCCGCTTTCCTACCCCCGGCCGACGAAATATTCCCGGCCAGAGTGGATGCCCTTCTCTTTAGGAGCCCGAGCAGTGTCACTAGGTCCACCGGGTATTCGAAGTTAACTATGTGGTTAGTTTCGAGGATTTTTATAGCTTTCCTTAGCCGTTCCCCCCCTAGAAAGGATGTGAATATGTTCACGCCGCTGAATTTTTTTGCCATCCTCACAACGGTCTCCGCAGTGCCAACAGGGTCCGTGACCATCTGAGGGGTGAGGAGCACCAGAATGTTCTCATACTCTCCACTCTCGCAGAGGATATTTAGAACATTCTCATATCTGTCCGCTCTCGCATCCCCTATGACGTCTATAGGGTTTCCCAGAGCCGCCTCGGCGGGTAGCACAGCCTTCAGCCTTTCCCTGGTATGGCTAGATGGCTCAGCCATGTCTAGGCCGTTTTCTTCGCAGAGGTCGCTAGTTAGAACACCAACTCCCCCAGCATTTGTGACAACGGCTATCTTTCCACCGAAGTTAGAATGTTTGCAGTAGTGCAGAATCTCGATCAGACCAAAGAGATCTCTGGTGCTATGGGCCTGCACTATTCCCGTGTCTCTGAGGGCCAACTCCAGAATCCTGTAATCCGGAGCCAAATTGCCGGTATGGGACAGGCTGGCCGCCTGGGCCTTCGACGATTTTCCCGGCTCGAGCACCAGAATAGGCTTGGTTTTGACGATTTCTCTGGCAATTTTCAGAAATTCCTGGCCATTCTTCAGCGATTCTAGATAGAGCACGAAGGTAGACACCTTTTTGTTCTTTGCCAGGGCCTGGAGCAGTTCCGTCTCCGACAGCAGGGCCTTGTTGCCAATGGAAATAAAGTGGGAGAAGCCTATCTTTTTCTTCTTCGCCCAGTCTAGCATGGCCGAACAGTAGGCTCCGGACTGGGAGATGAAGGCTATCTTACCCCTCTTCGGAAAGCCATCGGCAAAGCTGGCATTCAGGGCGCTGTGTGTAGCTATGTGGCCCAGACAGTTTGGACCGAGCAGGTTTATCCCACTGTCCAGACATTTTTTGCCGATGGCGTCCTCCAGCTCATGGTTTCCCACCTCACCAAAGCCCGCCGTTATTATACTTACGTTTTTTACTCTTCTAGCGACACAGTCGTCAATCACAGCCATGGCTAGCTTGCTGGGTACCACCACCACTACCAGATCCAGCTCGCTGGGAACATCTCTGACGCTTCCAAGGCAGAGCTTTCCGTAGAGCAGCTCTCCCGCATTTCTGGGATTTATGGCGTAGAGCTCGCCTTTGAATTTGGCAGCCAGTATGTTGTTAAAGACAACGGCGCCAAGTTTAGTGGGTTCCGCCGATACTCCGACGACGGCCACAGTTTTGGGATTAAAAAAGGTTTCTAGCATAGGGACAATTGAAATTACATGCCCCTAGCTAAAACATTCCTACTTAAAATTCAATGAGGCAGGAGAAAAAATAGCACCCCAGGGGAGGGTAGCGGAGACCCCAGAGAACAATCCCCCCGGCCCAGCGGGATACATACATAATTCCTATTTCTCCTGGACTCCTCCGGGGGAGGGTTCCTTCTTTTCCTCTCTAGCCCCATCTCCGGCCGCCGGGGTGGTGGTTTTGCTAGCATTCCTGCTCCTGTTCCCACTCCTTTTTCTGGCCTTTTCCCTGGCTGTCGTCCCTCCCTGCTTTTCGGAGGGCCTGCTACCGAGAACTCCCAGGATACTCTCCAGATCGTTCATTCTTGCCGCCAGGACGGCCATTTTTCTTTCGAACTCCTCTAGACCGAAATCCATCGGCCGAAGGCCAAACACATCGCCAAAGCTAGGGCTGCCTCTAAGGCTACACACCCTGCAGCCCCCTCTACAGCCAGAGGCCAGCAGACCCTCCAGTCTCCTGTTCTCTAGAAATAGGAAACAGCAGCCAAAGACCAGGCAAACCACCAGAGCCATGAGTATTGGGACCCTATGTCCCTGGGGAGTTTCTTCTCTCATATCCTAAACACATACACATTAGTAGCTAGGAAATATATAGGTCCTCCGACAAAAAATACAATATTCACCAGAGAAAGCGAGTTTTCTATGTTTTTCCTGGTCCCAGAGGTTCCACTAGACACTTCGGCCGCTAGCTCCTTCCGCCGATGGCAGAGTAATATTACTGAATATTACACTTTACTTTATTATAACACCAATAAATAATCGGTAATGCGCTAGTTTTAGCGTCTGTTCTATAAAATTTATTGGGAGGTGCTAAATGTGTGGCATAGTAGGAGTTGTGGGCGACGGAAGCTCCAACGTGGTTGGCCAGACCATAAAATCGCTTAGGCAGCTGGAGTACAGGGGTTATGATTCGGCTGGCATAGGCATAATTAAAGATGGTGACTTTAGGATCATCAGAAGTGTCGGTAAAATAAGGAATCTGGAGGACAGAATTCCCGGGGATTTTCAGTCAAACATGGCTCTAGCCCATACGAGGTGGGCAACCCATGGCAGGGTCAGCGAATCAAACACCCACCCCCACATTTCCTTCCGGGACGATGTGATCATCGTGCATAACGGTATAATAGAGAATTACATAGACCTAAAAAATTTCCTAGTGAGAGAGGGCTTCGGTTTCTATGGAGAGACCGACTCCGAAGTGATAGGTAATCTGGTGTCCTATAATCTAGCAAAGACAAACGCTCTGGAGGAGGCCTTTCTCAAATCTCTGAAACAGCTGGCCGGGAGCTACAGCATCGTGCTCATGTGTAAAAGTCGGCCAGACAGTCTATTCGTGGCGAAGAATGGACTACCTCTGGTACTCGGCACTGGAGCTGGGGGCAACATTGTGGCTTCCTCAACCATAGCCTTCTCCGGCTTCGTAGAGGATTTTATGCAGCTCCACGATGGAGAGGCGGCCACGGTCACTGTCAATGGCATTAGTTCCCTTGCGAAGGGGCGTAGATCTAGTGGGTCCTGGGAAAAACTAAAAATGGATGGTTCGGAAACCGATCGAGGAAGCTTTAGCCACTACATGCTGAAGGAAATATATGAACAGCCGGATGTCATGGAGAGAACTGTGCAGGAATACATCGATGTGGAGCGAAAGGAAATTATCTTTGGAAAGTTCAATTTCTCTATGGAGAAAATTAATTTTCTGACCATTGTGGCCTGTGGCACCTCCTACCATGCCGGCTGTCTGGCCAAATACTTCATAGAGGACCTAGCCAATGTGTTTGTCCATGTGGACATAGCTTCGGAGTTCAGATACAGAACAAATCCTATGAAGAGGGGTGGTCTTGCTCTCTTCGTATCCCAGTCGGGAGAGACGGCTGACACCCTCGCTGCCCTCAAATACTGCCGAGAAAAGAGACAGAAAATACTCTCGGTGGTAAATGTTACCCAGAGCATGATGGCTAGAGCCTCGGATGCGATAATAAAAACCATGGCCGGGGCCGAAATCGGAGTCGCCTCGACAAAGGCCTTTACGGCCCAGGTGGCTGTACTCTACCTGCTGGCTCTGGAAATGGCAAAGCAGAGGGGAACCATTTCCCTAGAGGCCTACCATGGCTTTGTGGCAGATTTTATCAAATCTGCAGATCTGCTAAGGAAATCACTGACTCCGGCCCGGGTAGAAAAGATAAAGAAGATTTCCTCCACCATCAGTGGCGCAGGCCATCTGATCTATCTGGGAAGGGACATACTGTTCCCCATGGCTCTGGAGGGGGCTCTAAAGATCAAAGAGGTCAGCTACATCCCAACCACTGGCATAGCCAGCGGAGAGCTGAAACATGGATCCATAGCCCTCGTAGATTCAAACACGTTCGTAGTCGCTCTGAATAACAGTAATTTGCTCTACGACAAAAACCTCTCCTCCCTGGAGGAAATTCTGGCAAGAAATGGCAAAATTATAGTCATAGGTGACAGGGCGGTCAGCGATCCGAGAATATTTGATTTCATAGAAACCCCCAAGACGAAAAACAAGTTTGAGATATTTCTATCGATGGTTGTGCCTCTCCAGCTGCTCGCCTACTACAGTGGCGTGGGCAAAGGGATTGACGTCGATCAGCCGAGAAATCTTGCAAAATCAGTTACCGTTGAATAGGCTAGCGCTATATTTAGTAACCTAGTGCACTATGCCCCAGCTGGTTTTACCACTGTTCAACCCAAACATTCTGAGGATCGGCCCTATAGAGCTGAGGTGGTACTCGCTGGCCTATGTGGTTGGGTTCCTGATGGCCTGTGGGATAACTCGGCGTCTGAGTAGAACCTACGGACTCGGCCTGGACAGCGAGAGTTTCTACGACGACTTTATGGTCCATATCATAGTGGGTGTGGTGGTCGGTGGCCGCCTTGGCTATGTACTCTTCTACGGAGCCAGCTACTTTCTAGCACACCCTCTGGAGATTTTTGAACTCTGGCATGGTGGAATGTCCTTCCATGGTGGCCTCCTGGGAGTTCTGCTGGCCTCGCTGGCCCTCTGCAGAAAGCATGGGGTGGCTCCCCTTCTGTTTCTGGATCTGCTGGCGGTGGCCAGTCCTCCTGGGCTATTCCTCGGGAGAATGGCTAACTTCATAAACCTAGAGCTCTATGGAAGACCCTCAGATCTGCCCTGGGCCATGGTCTTCCCGACGGCCGACGAGCTTCCCCGGCATCCGAGCCAGATCTACGAGGCTCTCCTCGAGGGTCTGGTCATATTTGTGCTGATGGTGCTAGTGGCGCGGAGTAGAAAATTCAAAGTGAGAGGACTGAATTCCGGACTATTTCTAATACTCTACGGTATCTTCAGGATCTTCGTCGAAACTCTGAGGGAACCGGACCCCGGACCCCAGTTTCTCCCCTCCTTCCTAACTCTGGGACAGCTGCTGTCTGTTCCTCTGGTACTTGCCGGAGTTGTCCTTCTCTCTAGAGCTCTAGCCCAGAGGACTGGAGTCAGAGACAATGGCTAGAGCCCCTGGCCCGGGATTGCCCAATAATTATTGCTTTCCTGCGACCTCTCCGTCCATTCTGCTGTTTTCCTGTTTTTTCTGGTGTTTCTGGTAGTTGGCTGATGGTATTCTCTAGGCTAGGCTTTTCTCAGTCGGTTTTCAAGTTTTCTGATCTCGTCAATGGTTAGCCCGGTATACCTAGCTACTAGGGATGGTGGAACGTTGTCCATTAGCATTGCCAGGGCGGTCTTCCTCGCGCCTTCCTCCATACCTTCTACCCTACCTTCCTCTCTGCCTTTCCTGATACCTTCCCTTCTACCCTTCCTGATACCCTTCTTCATACCTTCAGCTAGGTCGAACCTACGGTCCACCAGCTGTCTCCACTCATCCCAGCTCTCCGCAAAGTCTCTGTCTCTACCCCTCTCTGCTAGCTCTGCCATGGTACTCTTCTAGCTCCACCATCCGTTGTTCCTGGGATTTTCCATTAGTTCTAGAATTTCACTCTCACTGAGGCCGGTGCATTCAGCCACAAGATCTAGGCTCAGACCTTTCTTCAGCATTGCCAGGGCGGTCTTCCTCGCGCCTTCCTCCATACCTTCTACCCTACCTTCTACCCTACCTTCTACCCTACCTTCCTCTCTGCCTTTCCTGATACCTTCCCTTCTACCCTTCCTGATACCCTTCTTCAGACCTTCAGCTAGGTCGAACTTACGGTCCACCAGCTGTCTCCACTCATCCCAGCTCCTCACA
>JAITSP010000030.1 GCA_031287725.1 Rickettsiales bacterium | reverse complement strand
GCCAGAGAGTGCTATCTCTCTAGTCGGCTACGGGATCCTAATAGTTTGGAGCTCCTCCTTTATTTCACTGTGCTACCAGTGAAATGGGAAACTATCATTCCCAGATGACTGCTTTTCTTTTTCTTTTTTTCTGTTTCCCTGTATATTTTAACTACAGAGAGGACGCCATCCAAATCCTAGCCAATTGCTCTAGAAGCTTCTTCTTTTCTTTTTACTCTCTGGTTCTATCCAGAGGGAAGGACACTGGCCATATCCTAATTAATTAGTTTATCTCTAGATCTATCATCTATTCTAGAGAAAGGACACTAATCGGACCCTAGCAAATTATCTTCCAGCCGGATATGTAAGATAGCCAATGACTACTCTTCTCCTTCGGACAACACCTGCCAAATTGATAGAGTTACAAGCTCTACAGCTAGAGAATAGATATATTTAATTTAAATGTCAAGAAATCACAGATTATTATCTTTTCTCCACTGCTAAGGCTCCAGCATCCCAGCCATTCCTGGAATCCGGTTCTGTGGACCTGGGAAGAATGTTAAATTTTTTCTAGCTGCTCTGGAGGCTGGTGGATCTGGGCTGGGAGTCGAGATTTTTAGAATGACATTTGGTCAGTGGAGGAAAGTCCTAGATGGAGCTGAGGTTCGGTACTCTAGCCTAGATGTAGTGCCAGAGGGGGGGAAGTCAAATTTGCGGCAGCTATCTACCAAATTTACACGGCCGGATGGTGGCTCTGACCCCGGCTCCCAGGTTAGCAAAATTTCTCTCGCCAGAGACCCCTGGAGGGGAGATTCTAGAATATTTCCCGATTTCTTCATTTTTACAGCATTTACACGCTCCCATCTGTAGTTTTTCTACAGTATTTTCTGAAGGTTATTCTCTTTCATATAGATATTATTTTTGTGATCGAGGTAATTTATCTATAAAAATAACAAATACCAGCAGCCAGTGAATTTCACAGCATGAAATTTTGTAAAAAAAACTTTGATTTTTACATAAGCAATTTGTAATGTTGGCGCAGTTTATTTTAAGTCATAGAAATCTAGGAGTTGGAATGGTTAAAATTGTTTCTGGGAACTGGAAAATGAACGGGTCCCGCAAGGAAATCAAAAAATGGTTTCAGAACTTCTTTAAGAAGGTTGAGCTGTTTGAGAAAATAAACCGGAGAGATGTTCCAGACATACTACTCTGTGTTCCATCACTCTATCTGGCCTTTGCAAAGCAGGTTGCTGCGGGCCACAACAAGGACACTGAGCAATTCAAGGTGATGATAGGTGCCCAGGACTGCCACTACGAAACGAGAGGTAGTTTCACAGGTAACCTGAGTCCCCTTATGCTAAAAGAATTTTCCGTAGACTATGCAATAGTTGGCCACTCTGAGAGGAGGGAGTACGAGAAGGAAACCGATGCGGTGGTCGCAAAGAAGGCTGTAGCCTGCATAGAGAATGATATAACTCCCATAATATGTGTGGGGGAACCTCTAGAGGTGCGAGAATCGGGAAGGCATATGGAGTTTCTGGCAAAGCAGATTTTCGATTCCACCGAGAATGTGGACATAGCTCGGGCCATAGTGGCCTACGAGCCAATCTGGGCCATAGGAACGGGGAAGGTGCCAACCCTCGATGAAATCGAGGAGACCAATGGCTGTCTGAAGAAGGTTCTTTCGAAGAAAAGTTCCCTTGCCATGGACGAGATAACAGTTCTCTACGGAGGTTCGGTGAAGATCTCTAACTCTAAGGAGATAGCAAGTCTGGAGTCCGTGGATGGGACCCTGGTAGGGGGAGCCAGCCTCAAGGGCGACGAATTCTTTGACGTAGTTGTCAAGGCAATGCAGGGAAGCTAGCATCCAGCCCCATAGATGTCACAGAGCCAGATGATAGCGGAAGGCCCTGCCCCCCAGGGGGGCAGGGCCTGGGGTTGCTAGAGGCTGCTGCGGCGGAGTGTCAGAGAAACGGATGGCTTTAGCTATAGCCCGAAGACCCGGGTGGGACCCAGAGGGGGTTTCCAGTCTGCAGCGGATCCCCAGCCAGTCGCATGGCAGCCAGCACCGGGAGTAGATTCCCAGCAGAGATAGGTGCCGCCAGTGCACTTGCCCCATTGGCCAGTGGCAGAATCATTAAATATCAAAATCATTGAAAATAATATTTACTATTATACCCCAAGAGACAGTTGTTTTTTTACTAGGGATAGCCACATGACTACATATCTAAACAAAATCCACAGATGTATCAAAAGCTTTTTATTCCAAAAAATACCCCTGGCCAAAAATTTCACCTACAGAATCTGCCTGCTTCTCCTATGCTTTGGCTCCAGACCAGCACAGGCCAAATTCAGCGAGCTGACCGGAAACGGCAGAGAAGCCATCTCCGTTCCCGCCGGAGATGTCATGTTTATCCACGACGCTCTGTTCCAGGAGATAAATGCGCCCTCAGACACCCTCTGGAAAATAGAGGGTGTGGCGATCGTGAAAAATGTAGAACTTCTCAGCAACACGGTTCAAACTCTGATAGAGGTGAACGAGGGTTCTCTGGTGATCTCCCTGGATAAGCCCGGAGACTATTTCAGAATTCTGAACAACCAGATTTCCAGCGTTAGCGAGACAGACCCCCTCATTAGGCTACTGACCACAGGTCTTGGAGGTAGAACCAATAGTATAGGTACCGATTATATGGAGATTTTGACGACAGAGGCTGTATACCTGACATCCCCTCAGCTGGGTGGCAATATGATTCTAAATAAGGGAGCAATTTTGTTTCTAGGTGCCGAGGGAACAATCTCTAAGATGGCCGGAAACGGTAAAAATCCACTTATCTCTGGAACTGGTAAGGTCTATCTGGGCGGAGGGCTAGAATTTTACATAGATAATTTAGTGAGAGCTGACGAACTACAATTTAATGAGATAACCAATCTGGGAGGTACCCCTCTGCTCTCCATCAAAATCAAATCCTTCGGTCCCGATGCGGAGGATCTTGAAGAAGAGTGGCAAAACACCACAGCGAAATCTAACAATGCCATAAGAAAAGGGGATCGCGACTCCTCCATCGCCACCACCTCCGGTGGCCGCCTTGAGGCCAACAGGCTAGAGGTCTACCTCATAAATAAAGACAACCCCCCATTCAAAATTAGGCCCCTAGTGGGATACAACGGCCTGGTCAAAGAAAATAACAGTGGTAGATATTACTTCTATAGATACATTTTTGGTAAAGCGGGTAATTCGTTCACTGGAACCTTCGAAAATTATCAACTACACCGCTCCAGCGATCCGCAGTACATCTGCGGCAAATGCTATGAAGTGAGCTTTGGAAACGACTACTATTCTAACAGTGAGTCCGGTGGGTCCCCCATACTGAAGATGCTGGACGGGGGACTAATAAGGTACCACTTTCCCAGAGACACAAAGTTCCTCCAGGGGCATTCGGGTAGAAGCCTAACCGTCCCACCCACAGATGGCAGTGATCACTACGACATTCTGGTACTCGATGGCCACGACAGCCCCGTGATCTTCGACGGCCTCTTAGGCGGAGCCTTGACTGTGGGCGAGTGGGGACAAGTGATTCTGTCGGGTTCCGTCACATTCAACAA
Organism: Rickettsiales bacterium; assembly: GCA_031287725.1. Classification (GTDB taxonomy): domain Bacteria; phylum Pseudomonadota; class Alphaproteobacteria; order Rickettsiales; family UBA1997; genus CALXRO01. Next base: position 5,361 of record JAITSP010000030.1, on the reverse strand, counting down.
TGTTTCTAACGGCGGGAATGGGAATGCTGGAGTCATAACTCTGGACAATCCAAATTCTAAGCTATGGCTGACCCTGCCGGAGGTCGGAGATAGGATAGCATTTAGCGGCAGTGGGACAAAGGATATAGCTGGTTCGGGTACCCTGGCCCTGGAGGGAGTGTCTGGTACGGAATTTATCCTGTCTAGTGGCATAGAGCTGAGTTCACCTCTTACAATCTCCGGTCCAGTGGAGGTAAAGCTAGGAGAAACTACCATTAGAGCAGCCTCCATAGAATTTCAAACCATTGGCTCGCTTACCCCTCAACTGTACTTTACTTTTTCCCAGAGTGTCGGTGGAAAAATAGTTGCCTCGTCTGGTGCGATAGAGGGTACGGTAGCCCTAATCCCAAGGGTTGGAGACGCTGGACTAACAACCTACACCTTTGCCCAGGGAAGCATCAAAGATTTCTCGCCGTCGGTGGCAGCCCGCGCCAGTGGGATTGACGGCTACTATAGTGCTTCCATCAGCCAGGAAGACAAAAAGATTTTGCAGTTTGATTTTACCAAAGCGATAAACAAAGTCATAGCTGGGCCCCAGAGCCAAAAAATAGTCCTGGGCTCTGGTGTACTGCTGGGCCAGGGTTTTGTGGAACCAATTTCCTTCAGTGATCTAGAGGACGGGGGAGCTCTGGATATTGGGGCTTCCGGAATTGCCTATATTCAGGGTCCGGCGAGCTTTAGCAGCATTAGCCACAGTGGCAGGGGTGTTCTGGACGTGGCCACCAGCGGACGGTTGGAAATATCACTGCCAGAGACCGGGGACTACCTGAGGTTCAGGGGAACTGGATCCGACAGCTGGGATATCTACAATATTGCCACTGTGACTCTAGAAGGCGTGGCCGGCAGCACCATGCAATTTTCCCGGGGCATAGGTGGAACAGGTGGCACTGTGACCTTCAAAGGTCCAGTGTCGCTAGATTTTAGGGCCGGTGCCACCATAGACCAGAAATATATATATTTTACAGACGCAGAAGGGTATCCAGAAATTATACTCTCCTCCGGAGGTATCACAGTGCAGAACGATGGCACCCTAGCTGGCTCGCTGCGGGTGGCACTCGATCTAACGGCTAGTGAGGCGACCTCCCTGCTAACTGGTGGAAAAAGTTCCGCAACCAAAACATACATCAACTACGGTGGTACCACCGTCCTAACAACCTATCAGCCAATCCTGGTGCCGAGGGTCCTAGGGGGAGGGGAATTTGTCACCGCCGGGGATAGCGGTCAGGGTAGTAATGCTAAGGATAGTTTTCTCGTACTTCCGAGAAATATAACCCTCTCCGGAGCGCGGAGTACTAGGACGGTTGTCTATGGAGCTCAAGTGGCGGCAAACGGAGAAAATTCCCTATCCTTCAAAGCCTTGAGTTCTTCAGGTAAAAAGGGAGGACTTTTCTACGTGGCTCCGAGAGGAAGACTAGAGCTGACCGCCAAGAGCAAAAATCCTCTCTCCCTCACTGGCAACTCCGCCCAGGAGGGTGGCGCCATCTACGTGGACCAGGACGATGGCAACGGAAGTGGCATCGCTACTTTCCAAGGGAGCTTTACCTTCAGCGGCAACAGCGCCGACAGTGCCAATGGAGGTGGATCCATCTACAACCGGGGGGTTCTGAGGTTCAGAGAGGAGGCTGGCGATGTTGTCACATTTGAGGCTACCACTACTCCTTTGGACTCCAAAAACAATGGCATCCGCAATGACGGAACCATAGAGCTAGAGGGTCCCGCCCTGCTCACCTCCCTGGCCACCTTCAGACTCGGAAAGAACGTATTGTTCCTGGGAAGCGATCCTACTAGCGCTACTGGCACTGGAACTGGCAAACTGATTCTCAGTGGTGGAGTGGAGTTAATTTTGGACAGTGCCATCATCCAGCATGATATGAAATTTCTGAGAGAAGGCTACTATACAATCACGAATGATGGCGCATCGGCGTCAAGTGACATATTTCCAGCCATAACCTTCGGCATAGAGAAATTTGATACGAATAACGCTACAGACACAAGAAGTGGGAGGGGTGGCGAGGGAGGCTACCTAGAGACGTACACCGTGGCTGGCGATTTCATCTCCGCCAGGCCTCTACTGACCTCTGGGATTATCAATGGTAAGTACGATAAAACAAAAGAGTACAGGTACCTGTATTTTTCCAACGGACTTGCTCCTGACCAGCTTAGCTGTCTGGGCTGCGACTACCCAGTCCACCCCTCACGAGATACAACCATAAGCCACTGGGCACAGTTCGGCAAAGGCGCTCCAAGCAGGAGAGGTTTAATCCTATTCGAGTTTCTCGCTGGTAACACCACCACAGTCATAGAGGGCACCCAGTCCGAAGGGAGGAGATATGTTTGGGCAAATCAAACATTAAGTAACCTGGCCACTGCCCAGCCCCTAGTCTGGCAAAAGGGGCTTGCATTACCACTGGTGTATGCCTCGGGAGGAACAGGAGGTCGTGTTGATTATAATATAGTAAGTGGTAACGATATAAGAATAAATGGAGTAGGTGGAGGAAGGGTAACCCTGACGGGGAATATGGTCTTTGACTCCATGGGTAGCAGTAATGACGACGGAGTTCTGGGGGCCAGTGTAGGTGGTGGCCTCCTTCTCGCACCAGGAATCGGCAATAGCATAGTCTTCAAAGACACAGGGGCTAAGGCTGACATATATAATGATGCCTATGCCGCAAACAACAATGACGTTGGTGTTTTTTTTAATCTAGATAGTAAAGGTGCCAGAGTCGACGAGGCATCAAAAATTGTCCTCTCCAAAGGCTTGGCGGGTAAGGGAAGGCTGCGTGTCAAAGGTGGCTACTGGGATGAAGCGCTAGTCGTGAATGGGAAAATAAAACAAAGACGACTCGAAATTTTTGGACAGAGACCACTTTTCCTCTTTGAAATAAAACCAGATGGCAAGCTGTCGGGTTCCATAGAGGTCGAAGATGTGTATGGTGAAAATAGCTATAGCGTGTTAAATGTGGCCGCGAGAGTGGCGGATGGTGTCAACCTCAGCGCCCCCCCTTCACGGAAAGAGTTCCAATTTGGCAAAGGAATCCCCAGGTCTAGGCTCGACATGCGTCTCCAGGACAGGCTGATAAGCTACAGAGGAGTGGAATACGACGTACTCATTGAAACCAAAACTACAACTGTCAGTAATGTCAATTGCTATGGTGAGACCACTACAGTTGGTAGGAATGAAAATTGCTATGATAATTACATCGTTCTTGAGGGGGATCTGGCGGGAGATATCAGTGAGCCATTCATAGTCCCCAAAAACCGCTACCACCTTGATGGCCCGAATGTGCCGCTGGAGAAACAGATAACCAACGCTAATTTTAGTGGTCTAGACGGTAGCGGCTATGAAGGTACAGAGCCCTCCGGAGGGGCCGGGGCTCTCTCCATTAGCAACGGGGCTACAGCCGTCATAGGGGGAGAAACTACAACTTTCCAGGGTAATACTGGAAAAGAGGGCAAAGCCGGAGCTATTTTCATCGACAAAAACGGAGAGCTTAGGATAGAACTTGAAAGTGAATCCAGCAAGGTGATTTTTCAAAATAATAAGGTTAAGGGGCCCAGCGGTGAGGATACTTTTCTAGACATAGTGAATAATGGTATCATAGAAATGGATACTGGATCTCTGGTGTTCGAGTCTAGCGGCATCGGAATAGATGGGAAAGGGACGCTAACCATGGGCGGTACCTCCACACTTAGCGTTGGCTCCGCCGCTGTGAGACAGCAGGTCATAGAATTTGAAGACGGCGCGAAATTCGTTCTGAAGATAGATGAATTTGACAACAACATTAGTGGAGACATAGGTGGTCATCTGTACATTTTCAGTGGTGGCACCCTAAAGGGCTCTCCTCTGATGAGTGTGAAGCTCTCCCCTAGAGCAGAGGAACAGCTGGCAAAGCAGGCGAAAGGTGGTGGTGGTAGTCTGGAATACGACTACGTCTATCGGCAGGATGAGACTGCAAACATAGTCGACTTTCACCCCAGCTTCAGCAAGAAACTCATAAGTTTTGACGCGGATGGCACGCTCCTGGGAGTCAAAATTGTCTTCAGCAGAGAAGCAGCAGGCCTCAGCGGAAGCGGAAAATCCGTTGCTCTAAGCACCGAAAGCCTAGGAACGGCAGCCAAGGAGGCGGTAGAGAACATTATAAATGGTGATAGTGATGGAGAAGAGGATGATGACAGTAACAGCTACTATATTGACACTGTCCAATATCTGGTTGAGATTGACGATGACATCAGAAAGGCCCTAGAGTCTGGAGATGTCGCCGAGCTGAAAAAGGCCTGTGAACAGAATGTTCCCGATCCTCACATTTCCTCTGGTACGAAGGATATCCTGGCGCCTGTCCAACTGCTGGACGACATGGTAACCGAGAGAATGCTGGAGGATAGCCTAGATGAGAAAGGACTCTCTAGCGAAAACCTGACTCTTCTGGTGGCTGCGGCAGGGGCGAACAGAAAACTATCCTACGGGGCTCTAAGGGGTAGGATGTCCAGACAGGACTCTCCCAATGACGTTTGGTCTAGGATGATTGGAAGTTTTGGCAGCCAGAAATTAAATGGGGCTATGTCCACTTCCAGCTTCAACTTCATTCTAGGCTATGACCGCAGGCTGTTGCCTAGTTTCAGGGCTGGTGTAACCTATAGCTTTGGTAGCGGTAGCTCGAAGGGGGAGCTAAGGAATAAGAGCGTGACAATGAATGCCCTGTCCATCTATGGAGACTATGATTTTAGAGATTTTAAATTGGCAGAACTCCATCTGTCGGCCCTGATGGCCTATGGATTCGCCACAATCAAGGACAATCGGCTGTCAGGGGGTGGAGGTGTGCTCCACCTGGCCTCTACGGTGGGCTACAGAGTCTATCTGGAATCGAAGGTTGGCCTAATTCCCGAGCTCACCATCAGATATTCCTGGATCCACCAGGGAGAACTGGAGGGTACCGTTAACAAAATATCGGCCCTGGGCAGACACGTTCTTAGCATGGTTCCAGCTCTCAGAGCCACCTATGTTCTCAGAGAGAGGTACGAGCTGGGCGCTAGGCTAGGTTTTGGCTATAATGTCTATGACGGGGGAGATAGTTCCTATACAGTCATTAGCCAGAACGTTGTCCGGGGGCAGATAGCGGAGATAGGCAAAGGCGGGGCTAGATTCTCCACAGAGCTGGGGCTCAGCCTCGGCTACCGCATAAACAGCGCCATCAGAACCTCCATCCGCTACAGTGGAAGGTACTCTGCGGATCTAGGAAATAGCAGCTTTGGGCTGGAGGGAAGCTTCAAATTCTAGAGTCGCTTCTCTGGCGAGGCCGCCCCCGGGAGGCCTCGCCTCCCGGG
>JAITSP010000007.1 GCA_031287725.1 Rickettsiales bacterium | reverse complement strand
CCCTTATTCTATCCTCATCCCCTAAAAAGACTTCCAGTAGGCTATTCCTAATGTTTTCAATCTCTGCTCTAGTCACAGATGCCTCGGCCATAGAAAACCCCCTTGTTTTGTTTGATAGTTAGCCCCCGGTCTCCCAGGGATTCGGGGGACAGTTAGCTAACTGTGACAGAAGATATGTTAAGTATAATAAATAGTCAAGACCCATTAGGAGAACGAGAGCGAGGTTCGCCGAAAACTGAGTTCCCCACTGAGACCGGGGGTGCCACGGCTAGGCCAGGGCCTCCAGGATGGCCTCCCGCTGTAAATTAGGTTTCTCCCCACGGAGAAACTGGCTGGGCAGCAGAGAAATATTCGAATGGCTCTGAATTTGGTTTAATCTGCAACAGACCCCTGTGCTTAAATTTTCCACAACTCTGAGGGGAAAACTAATTTTCTACATCATCTAGACCTTCCCCTGGTTCATTTTATTTTTCTTTTCTTCTTTTCTTCCATTTCTTTCATTTCTTTTATCAACATCTCCAACCTCTCGAACATATCTTTGCCCTCCAAAAATATATGATTCAATGTTGTTTCCACTGTTTTTTTAGAATTTATGTTATCATTTGCCGCCAGGAATGTCCCTAGACCCTTTGCAGCACGCTCTGCCGTAGCCATATTCTGAGTTTTTATCAGAGTCGTCGCAAACGCCATTGCTATATAGCCACAGCCCGATGCTCCCTGGATAACACTTCTGTTCAGATGATTTATGCCCTCGTCGTCTCCGGATAAAAGGGAAAAATGCTTTGAATTCTCTCCCCCGGGGTCGAAGGAATATAATTGTTTATGATCCAGGTCTACCGCCAGAGTACTCACATGGTTACTATGTTCCAAAAATATACACACAAATCCAGATTCTCTCCTTTGAATCTGGGCTATAGATCCTCGCAGGGCAGCGATATCGATTTTCCCGCTTTCTAATGTTGGCAAGTTATTCTCATCGAGAAAACCAAAGATATGACATTTCACAGAGATATTTTTACCCTTTTTTTCTGGGGAAGAATGTGTCATACTGTAGATGTAAATAAATTCAGTATCTAGCTGAAGGTCAAGTTTGTTTCCTGCCATTGAAAGAGGCTTAATGTTTCCTATGGACTGCTTCAGGTAGGTTTCGGAGATTCTCTTCGCTGTAGCTCCGATTTCGGGCGATTTGCTGTAGCTACCATATCCTCCGACAGTGATGGCTTTGAGGTTATTTGGATCCGGACTTGTGGCCAATAGGAACTGAAAACTGTAGTCCTGGCCCGATATTTTTTCCTCCACCGCTGGCTCAGTGCCACCTTCCCAGAAGAACGTTGGTCCCGTTGGAAACAGGGTGAGTACGATATTTTTACCATTACTAGACACGGAAAACGCCTTGCCCCGTGTCCTCTTTTCTATATTATACATTGTGCTCCGCTATTATAAATATTTACCATTCTAGGGGACTCTTCAGGACACTGGCATCTCCTGTCCTAAAATACTCTATTGCCCTCGCCAGTGAAGCCTTTAATTCCGCTGCACCCTCTCTACAGCTCTCTGGCAGCTCACCTTCCTCCTTTCTAAGGGCCCGAACCTGGATGAAGGAGCCATCATAGTATCTCTCCCGCACATAGAAACTCCCGTCAAAGTCTAGCTCTATTTCCTCTCTATCGAAAGATGGGAGACCTCTAGCGCGAAAACTCCCAAATAGTTGTACGCGTTTCCCTGGTTCAACATCGCGGCGCTCAACCATCCTAATCATCTCTGCGCGCGATTCCTGATCCATGTCCTTAGGATATTCCATAATTATAGCATTCTTTAGGTTCACATGGGGAAATGATAATACATTAATTTATAAAATGCAATAAATATTATTTATACGGGATGGGGTGGATAGGACGGCCCCTAGCGCGGGAAGGAGTGATTGCTGGGGAAATTTTATTTCTAGGGGGTAGCTATTTTATTTTTGGCTAGCTAGCCTAGCCGTGGCAAAAATTCACAAATTCTATGGCAAACGGCAGAACCTGGGATACAGCTAGCCTATTTGAGGGTACAGCCCCCTACTACGCCAGATTTAGGCCGGGTTATCCGAAGGACCTGTTCAACTACCTGCTGGAGTATTTCGCTGTCGGTGTCTCGGACAGCGTACTGGACCTCGGCTGTGGCACCGGGCAAATTGCTCTGGAGATGGCACCGGAGGTTGGGAGGGTGCTGGCTGTGGATCCGCAGCCAGGTATGCTAGAGGAGGGCAAAAAACTGGCCGGAGAAAGAGGTCTGACAAACATCGAATGGCTGCTAGGCCAGGATAGGGATGTGCCAGCTCTAGCCCGGAGTAAGGTCAGGCTCACCACCATCGGGCGGGCTTTCCACTGGATGGATCGAGAACAGCTGCTAGAGGATCTCTATCCTCTGACCAGAGAGGGTGGCGGTGTGGCTATCGTTGGGGATAGTAAATTTGGGGGAAAGGATAGGGAATGGGAAACTGCTAGAAACGGTGTCATAGAAAAGTATCTGGGAAGCGAGAGAAGGGCTGGCATAGGTGGAACCTATAGCCATCCGACGAAATTGCACGAAGAGGTGCTCAGAGAGTCGAAGTTCAGAGACATTCGACTAAAGAGCTTTAGTTTCAGCAGAACCTGGACTCTGGACCAGGTGCTAGGCTACTGCTACAGCACATCATTCTGCTCGCTGGCCCTTCTAGGGGATAGGCGAGAGTTGTTTGAGGAGGATCTGCGTCGAGAACTGCTAAAACTGGAGCCAACGGGCCTATTTCAGGATTCTGGGGAGTTTGGAGTACTGGTGGGAACAAAATAGCATTAGAACAATTGGAGTTCTCCTAGGGCAGACCAGGGATAGGTCTGTCATACTTTATCTCTAGGCATCTGTTCGGCCTAGGGGACCGGGAGGAGAGACTTCTGAGTCTCGCCAATGCCATTCTGAGGGGAAATAACCTTCTCTATCATTGTTGATTGATTTTTTAATAAAATGAGGAGGTTAATCTATGAGAATAGAGAATCTATTCCGCGGCTGCAACGTTAGAGGACTAGAGGATTTGCCAGAGCTAATCTCGTCAATGGTTGGCCTGCCATAGTTTCTCCTGTTTCTGATGGTTGGCTGATAACATCCTCTGTAATTATTTTTCTAAGTCCTCTGCCAGTTTGAGAACTGCCCTCTCGGGGAGCCCGGCACAGTCGACCACCAGGTCTATTCCCAGGCCTTTTCTAGGTATGGACAGGGTGATCTTCATCACACCCCTCTTCATATCCTCACCTATCCCCCTCTTCCTAGGCATTATTTGCTATCCTAGCGTTCTCAGCTCAACTCAGCTCAGCCTCATAGAGTGCTCTAGCCGTTCTATCGGAACTAAGTCTTTTTAATTCTGCCATAGCCTCTCCTATTTCTGGTATTCGGCTGATGATGTCCTCTGAAATTATTTCGGGTTTTTTTATAAAAGTCATCCAGAGTTGTAGAGGATCTTTTTCTATATTGCTAAGATTCTCAACACTATAACTTATCTTTGGTAGTTCCAGTATGAATATGCGAGACTTTCTAGTGCCAATTTTCATTGGGTCATTGCCTCTGGGCAGTATAACGTGGGTGTATTCATTTAGATAGGGTTCTATATCAGGGTAGACGATGAAGTCTGTGACCCACAGCAATATGATGTTAGGTATATCATTGTAGTCCTGTCCAATCTCTAATTTATCCGGTCTAATGCGAGACACATGGACATATGCTCTATTTTCCGTATCGCCTCTGTCTATGCGCTGTATCGCTATGTTTATAATGGTGGTATCCTCAGGAGTCCTAGCCAGTAGGGCCAGCCCAACACTCTTACCATCCTCCCTAGCCCTTGGAATCTCAGAGTTTCCAAATTCTACCGAGGTTATCTTTGGATTGCCCTCCAGCACAGCATTTAGAAAGGATACCACTATCCTTCTATTTCTCTCCACCCCAAATATGTTTTTAAAGACAAAGTCCCTTGTGGGTTCCAGTAGAAAATCTTCTTTCTTCTGGTCTTCTTCCTTACTCATAGAGTAATATATAGTTATTTTCTAGTATTTTACAGTATTTTGGCTTTGAGTCAAGTGTTTTTCTAGGGACCTGTACAATTTATTGCTCCCGTATTGTATTTTAAAAAACCATCAGGTACCATTGGCCACGGATGTGACGTAATAATATTGATTTTTTGCTGTGTCTACAAAGAGAACTTTTCAGCCCAGCCTTATAAAAAGAAAGAGGGCGCATGGGTTTAGGGCGCGAATGTCAACAAAGGGGGGAAGACTGGTAATAAACAGGAGAAGGCTAAAGGGAAGAAAAATACTGTCAGCCTAGGTTCCGGATCCTCTCTGGACGGGAGGGTATTCTATAATAGCGGGGTGTAGCGCAGTCTGGCTAGCGCAGCTGCTTTGGGAGCAGTAGGTCGGAGGTTCGAATCCTCTCACCCCGACCATCTGTCACTCTGAAATGGGGGTGGGCATGAGAACCCTTGGAGGGTGTATCCTGTGTCCTGACCAAGAGCAGGGCGCGTCTGCTGATGTTTTTTAGTTCGACAGCTGCTCGGTGCTAGAGTGAATCCGATTGGGTTATTCTCACATACAATCTTAGGTTGAAAGCACTTCTCTCCAGTGTCTGCACTGTAGAACTCCACCATAGATGCTAGAGGAATACAACCTAGAGAAAAGAAAGAAAAAGGACAGTCCAGGAGCTAGGGAAGGAAGCCTAGAGAGAAACAGCAGGGAAGAGAACAGAGAAAATATACCTAGGGAAAGGGACAGGAATGCCAGTGGCCAAAGTAGTACTAGGGAGAATAGCCAGAGGGGACTAAACAGCAGGGGGCCAGGGGACGCATGGGTTGTGTCAAAATGTGCAGCCAAGTTAAATTTTGTCTGTGTTCGGCCCAACTGCCAGGGGACTACTGTGATTAGGCCAAATGTAGGGCTGCTTTAGTATTCCTTCAACACTCGTCTGGCTTCTCCGGGAATAGGAATAGGATAAACCTAATTTACGATGGAATTAGTCCGCAACGAGGGTCCTGGGAGGCTAGAGCACGAATTTTTGGAAAAAACTTAAAAAATCTATTGCGTTATATAGCGCAATGTAGTACAATGCCCATATTTGGGGATGAAGATGGGGTAGAGAGTCTCTCTAGGAGAGGGTTGCGCCGGAATGTGCTCACTCCGCGGAACAGGCAGATAGTCAGGTTGGTGTTGGCAGGTTTTTGGTGGCGAAAAACAGGGGACGAAGGATCTAGGGATCCTCTATCTCTGGAAAAGAGAGTTATGTTCAATCTAGTCGTTTCCCCTGGAAAGTGGTTTTTATCGCCCTCCGGAGAGGAGGGTATTTATTACGTTTAGAGTATAGTATGAAAATTATGGAATTGGCCGCCGTACTGGCGGCGCTGCTGCAGCCCATCTGTCGACCAGAGAGGGCCCAGGCTGAGAAGTGTTTAAACTATAGAGTTGGTTTCATCGGAGGACAGAAACTGGAACTGTTCGTGAGCGATGATATGGCGATTCTCGATAACTCTCTCGGAGGAGGTGGAGGGCTAAAAATAATTACAACATCCTACAATGGTGTGAAACTCGAGGGAGAAAAGCTTGAGGTCAAGGCTGGTGCCTCTGAAGCGGAGGTCATAGAATCCCTTGAATACGCCTTTGGTTCCAAAATTTCTGAGATCGACGTAGAGGATGTAGACTGCAGCAGACGTAAAAAAAGATGGGATCTATAGGGACACAGCCAGAGGTGTAGTGTCCGACTGCGGCAACTTCGGAATTTGAGGCGGGTATTTATCCAGACCCCTGTCCTAGAAGCCAGGATTTCTGCTCCGGGGATCCGCTCTAGAGATGTTCCAGGGGTCTGGATTTCTGTTTCAGAAATTTATCACTGACTCTGGCAATTTCGGGTTAGTCGTTTTAGCGTATTTTGGCGCGAAATTCTAGATCGAATCCTGTCGTTGGGTTAGCTATTCTGATGAGCTAGCTCCAGAACCCCCAGCCCCCTGCTGAGGTGTTTAGTCCCCTCTGGGGCTATTCTCTATAGTACTACTTTGGCCATTGGCATTCCTGTCCAATAGCATAGGTTTATTTTCTCTGTTCTCTTACCGGAGAGCCAGAGCCTGGGAACGGTGAAATTAAATTTGTACATTTTTATCCATTACCTGTATTAGTAAAAACATTTTTTAATATTTTTTCAGCGCTGAATATATCTTTTTGCAGAAAGTAAAGGCTGGCGATAGCCTCGCGGAGATTGTCTCCAGGGAATCTGGTAGGCATCGGCCCCACTGCAAATCAGATTTCTATTAGATTTATCTTACCAGGGCAGCCAGACAGGTGCTGGAGAAATATTAGAACAGCTCTACATTTAACCTAATTTGCAACAGCCCTCTCTCATAATTTGCTTCTCGAGATTTGCAGTGAATTTGACTTCTCTGGCTCCAGAGCCCAAAACTGTCGGCGGCGGCAGCTAGAGAGGGTATTAGCACTTGAAATTAGAGCCAGAGAATCCTAGCTAGAGTCTAGTGGAGGGCAGAGAGGAGGATCCCCTCCAGCTGGCTAGTTAGCAGATGCTCCGGAGAGGGGGTAAATAATTTCCTCTCCAGGCTAGGGTAGTCGATGGCTGGCAGAAGGGCGCGCAGTTCTCTGACAATGTAGTCATCTCTGAAGTCCTCCCCTAGAGCTAGGAAGGCATAGATGCTCTCCTCCACCTCCCCAACACACTCAAAGGGTTTGTGACTGCCAATTCCGCATAGTTCTAGAAAGCCGTCCAGCTGATTCGGATCATCCAGTAGATTTGTCCCAAATATAGCCACCATTTCTCCTTTGGCTAGATAGACAGCTAGTGCTAGAAAGACAAACCGGCACTTTGGACAGCTGCAGCACCAGCGCCCTGTCCTGTTTTCCACTCTAAAGTTGCCATTGCAGCTACTAAATAGGCTGTGGTACTGTCTAAAATTTGAGAACAGCTTAGCTATGTGGATCTCTGAGAGAGGTCTGAGGAATGATAGATAGCTAAAGCCGGCGAGTATGTGTTTCTCCACAAAAATGTTAAATTTTTTCTCAAATTCAAAGGATTTACTCCACTGGTGGTTGATCACAACCCCACCGACATTTAGATTTCCAATGTTGGCGGATCTCTCGTTCGACATGAGAACTGTGCTAAAACCATAGATTACGCTAGCAGCCAGTAGTAGGAAGGCGATGATGCCACTTATGGGCACATGGCCATTGTAGCCACCTAGCTGGTCAAGTCTTTTGTTTAGCTCTAGCAGATTAGCAGAGATATTCCTAGCGATGGTGAAATGCTCCAGCCCAGCCATTTCCATCAGATCTGCTATGGGCCCGGCCCCCCCAACGGAACAGAGCAGTGGGTTAGCCAGTTGTTTTCTAATGATTTCAAGGGTTACTAGCGAATCCTTCCCGCCTCCCAGAGGGATCGCCACCCGCTGGGCCAGGGCAAAATCTAGTCTAGCATTTTCCCCGGCCTGGCTGGAGTGAGGAAAATTTATCCTCTCTCTGAGGTCCCCTAGGCCATTCCTATAGCTAAATTCTCCTAGACCACTCCTGTAGAAGTCATTAAAAAACTCGGCCTGTTCTCTGTTTAGAGGTCCCGTCCGAATTTCCATCGTTCGCGAGACGAAAAGTTTATAGTAGCTAATGCCGACTGCCAGATGGAGATATTTGAATATTCTATCTAGAACCTCCAGCTCCTCCCTGCCTAGCTCTAGGCCACCAGGAAACCTCAGAGTCTCCACAAAGAATAGCTCATCATCCTGGGAGTAGCTAAGATTCAGGATCTTCTCCCGAGGATTGAAACTATAGGAGTCAAATATAAATTTTTTATGCTGTTCCATCCTAGATTTTATACTAAAAATAAGAGGCCTAAATAGTTTTCTGCCCCTCTGGTTTTTATACCTACCATTTTTCCGAGGAGGCCACTCCTGCTATTTTCTAAAAAATTCTTCAACAATTCGAACATATCTTTTTTAACCCCCCTCCGTTCCCGTTTCTGTGACTGAATCTATAGCCCCATTCCTTTAAATGCAACACACAGGCATTTCCATTACTCTCTTTTCAAAAATCTCATGTTTCCCTGGAAACTCATCGTCCTGCATATAAACCTCCTATTTCTAGCCCATATTCTCTTCAAATTTCCTCTTTATGTATTCGGGGTCTCTTTCATTGGGATCCCCATCTGT
>JAITSP010000058.1 GCA_031287725.1 Rickettsiales bacterium | reverse complement strand
GCAAGGAAATGGGACTATGAAAAGCATTGTCTAGGGAATAGGAGTCTAAAGATACATCCTGGTCCTGGGGAACTGCTGCAAATTGATCATATGGTGGTGACCAAGAACAATGTCGCTCTGAGACAGTTTAGTGCCATTGATCCAACCATGAGAATTTTAGTTTCAGAGGTCTATAGTACTGCTAGCAGTTCCACTGCTAGAAGGTTTCTACTGGAGAGGGTAATTAAAAACTTTCCATTTCCTGTGAAATCAATCCAGGTGGATGGAGGTTATAGACCCCATCCGAAGCTTGATTTCAAAACTCCCAGAGAGTATTATTTATCACTGGCCATAATGGGGTGAATTTTCTCCTAGGCTGTGGACCTGTACAGGAATGTGATGAGTATTGATTTTTAGGAAAAAGTACGGAGGATTATTTGTATAAAATACATTGAATTCCGTGGGAAAATCAACTAAAGCCAGGACTAGGAGGTCGCTAGCTGCTGTGGTTCTCGGAATAGTCCTGGCTACCGTCGCTATTCTCCAGATCAGAACCTCCCAGAGGTCTAGGCAGGGTACCGGCCATCCGCTGGATAGTGAGAAAATAGATATTGTCTATCTCTGGTGTGACGGGAATGATCCTGCCTTCAGAGAAAGGAGAAGGCTCCGGGGAATGAAGGTGGAGGTGAACGAGGATAGCAATCTGCTGCAGGTTGATAACGATGAGCTAAAATACTCTCTACGATCCTTGGAAAAATTTGCCCCCTGGATTAATCACATTTTCATTGTCACAGATAGACAGGTGCCCAGCTGGCTGGACAGCGACAACAAAAAAATCACCATCGTTGACCACAGCCAGATACTGGAGGAAGGGGCGATTCCCACCTTCAGCTCTCCGGCCATAGAGTCGCGCATACACAACATCGATGGCCTCTCAGAGTATTTCCTCTACGCAAACGATGACATGTTCTTCGGTGCTCCCGTAGGTCCCCGGTTCTTCTTCGATGGCAAAGGAAATCCCATAGTGAGGGGGATCAGGATTAGGCCGGCGAGCAGAGGGTATCTCATGAAATTTTTAGAGATTAGCAAAGACTCCATGTACCAGCAGACAATTCTCTATTCTCTACTCCTGGTGCTGGACAAATTCGGGAAGGTTTTGGCCTTCTATCCCCACCACAACATAGATGCCTACCGAAAGAGTTACGTGAAGGATACCTTCTCGCTGTTTAGAGAGGAATATGACAAACTGATCGACTACCCCTTCAGAGAGCGAAATACCCTCCAGAGAGTGGTGCTGCACTCTGTAGACTATGTCAAAGGTAGGGCGTCGCTGAGAGAAGAGGGTGGAGGACCCGGAGGTAGATTTCTGACAACCATTTTACCCTCTCTGGTTCTGACTAGGGAGTCTCTCTTTATGGACAATAGGTTCTTCAGCTCCGGGAAGACTAGGCTATCCAGAGGAATGAGGTACCTGCTGAAAAACAGCATGTGGCCACTGTTCTGCCTCAACGATAGAAAGGGGGCTACAGAGGAGGATAGACGGCTGGCAAGGGAATTTCTCGAGGAAATGTTTCCCGGGAAGTCCTCCTTCGAGAAGTAGCCTAGCCTCGGATTCCTGGTGCCACCCAGGTGCTCCGGCGGGAACCGCCTAGGCACCGGAGCCTCTGGGAAGAGAAATTAAAACCTGTGTAGGACCTCCAGATACCATTCAGCCACCACTGGACTCGAAGACCAGGACTCTATCGACTCCTCCCAGATCTCTCTCGATCCTCAGGAGTTTGAAATTATTTTCACCGAACAGGTCAGTGACGGCAGCAGCCTGGCCATAGCCAACCTCAATGTACATCCTGGCTCCTCTAGCCAAATTTCTAGTAATTCCTCCGGCTATGGCTCTAAAGCAGTCTAGGCCATCATTTCCACCATCGAGGGCGATCCAGGGGTCATAGAGTCTCACCTCTTCCTCTAGACCAGCTATAGCCTCAGTTTCTATGTAGGGAGGATTCGAAATTACCACATCGAACTCTCCCTCCAGTTCTCTATTCCAATCGCCCAGTCTGAATTCCACATTCTCCACTGCCAGCGCCCTTGCATTCTCCTCCGCCACGGCGAGAGCTCCTGGATCTATGTCTAGGCCGACCCCCACCGCGCCAGGAAGTATCTTTAGCACCGACAGCAGTAGACAGCCGCTACCAACACCTAGATCCAGGACTCTGATTTTTCCAGAGGTTTCTCTAGGTCCTCGGAAGTCTCTGGAGACAGCCTCGACCACCGTCTCCGAATCCTGTCTTGGATCCAGAACGCGGCCATTGACAAAAAAATCCCAGTCCCAGAAGGATCTGCGACCAATTATCTTCGACACAGGCTCTCCCGCCATCCGTCTGGCCACAGAGGAGAGGAATTTTTCCCGCTGTCCGGGCCCAAATTCATCTCCCAGCCCCACCCCAGGGTCCTCTCTCTCTCTGCCCAGAGCTGCCGCCAGCAGAATCCTGCACTCCCGCCGGGCCAGGGCGGGAGTGCAGGCCCTCCGCTCCCCCAGAGCGGCGGAGGCGCGTCGCAGTTCGTCATCTAGCCTGGGGCTGGCCACTCCCGCTAGCGCCACTATTTCCTGGTCTTTCCCTTGGCTCCGCCGCCGACCGGTTTGAATTTCTTAGCTATAGTTTCGGCGTCCACGCCATTTACAGTAACCTTCCCAGAAAGAAAGTCTGAAATCACCCTGTAGTACCTCAGACCCTCAGTATCCCTCTCGGTCCCTGGGGTTAGGCTAAGAAACTGCACGAAATTCAGTATAAAATTCACTATAACTTCCCTATCAGGGGCAGGAATCCGCAGGAGATCTGCTGCATATTTCCCATCAGGGCTAATTATCTCCCTTATACCATCATTCAGAGTATTTATCAGAGAATTAGGGTTGGTCACCTTGAATTCAAGATCTATCAGTTCAATTTTTGACATCCGGTCAGTAATGCTGCCGGTCACAGAGACGCCGTAGCCATTAGTTATGTCATTGATGGTAAGATTCTCAATTTTTGTTGTGTCCACGGACGGAGATTCTCTGTCGGGACCCATTTCGGTGCTACTAGACGTCGCGAAATTAAAGTTAAGCTCCTTCTGTTCAGAATTTTCATCTTTTCCCCACTTCATCGAATCCGCACTCATTCTTAGTGAAAACCCATTGGGGTCACTAGCTGCGACTAGCGAGAAGTTGCTAGCCACGCTCTCAGGAAGTCGCACCTCCCTGGCCTTCACGTCTATTTCAAATGCCAGCAGGTCTCCCTTTTTCTTCCTAAAAACTATTGAGTCGCCGACAAAATCTATCCTCCCCCCATGGGCAATACTTTTTTTACTGAAAAGTATTCCCTCCGGTACTGCAATAGCCATCTTTCTGCTAAAGGGTGAACTTCTGACCTCAAGCCTTTTGAGGACCACTTCACGGATTTGAATCTGGCTAGGAAAGGATATTTTAAGATCCAGAACCGTGTTTTTTACCCCGAAGAGAGTTGGTCTCACAAAAACCTTGGCATAGCTCACACCGGATTCGCCGTTTGCCGCCAGAGAGACAATAGCCCTAAATTTGCTCCCAGACATAAACAGCCAGAAGCCATGGACAGCCACCAGAACACCGACAACTGTCGCCAAGGTTAGCGCTTTCCAATGAATTTTAAAAGTTTCTTTTATTTGTTTGGTCATAGAAAAATACCTCCACACTCGTATTTATTAATATATCATATCTTCGTCAGAGGCTCCCCCCGCCTCTCTAGCCAGAGCTCCCGCCGGGCCGCCAGGCGGGAGTGCAGGCCCTCCGCTCTCCCAGAGCGGCGGAGGCGCGTTGCAGTTCATCATCTGGCCTGGGGCTGGCTACTCTCCCGTTCCTAGCACTATTTCCCGGTCTCTTCTTTGTCTCCGCCGCTGATGGGCATAAATTTTGTGGCTATGGTTTTAATATCTGTACCGTTCACAGTAGTCCTATTGGAAATAAAATCCGAAACCACTCTGTAGTATCTTAGGCTGTCGCTATCCTTCTCATTTCCTGGGATGAGGCTAAGAAATTGTACAATGTTTTGAACATCTTTCCTATCAGGGGTAGCCGCGTCACCTTCGCTATTGCTCAGAACATTCATCAGAGAATTAAAGTTGATCAGCTTCAACTCAATGTCTGCTAGAGCAGTTCTCAGTATCTGGCTGGCGCTAAAGCTACCGGTCACAGAGATACCGTAGTTATTGGTTATGTCATTGATGGTAAACTTCTCGATTTTTGTGTCTGCAGACAGGATTTTTTTATCAGAGCCCACTTCACTGCTGTTAGAGAGCACAAGCTCAAAATTAGACTCCTGCTGTTTGGAATTCGCACCTCTTTTGACATTCACCGAATCCGCATTTGTTCTCAGTGAAAGTTCGATGTGGTCTCCTATCAGATCTGAGGTCGTGATCAGCGAAAAGTTGCTAACCACACAGAAACCATCCAAAAATCGTATCTCCCGGGCCTTCATGTCTATTTCCGGCGCCAGCAGATCCCCCTTTTTCCCCCTAATGACTATTGAGTCGTCAACAAGATCCATCTTACCATAGACGGAATTTTCTCCACTGAAAAGCACTCCCTCCGGTATTGCAACGGTCAGTCTTCTGCTCAACATTGAACTTCTGACGACCAATTTTTTAAAAATTATTTCATAGGTTCGCTCCTGGCCATAGAGGGATATTTTAAGATCCAGAACCGTGTTTTTTGCTCCGAAGAGAGTTGGTCTCACAAAAACCTTGGTGCAGCCTATGCTGTACTTGTTGGTTTTCTGGGAAACCATAGCCCTAAACTTGTTCCCATGGACGAACAGCCAGAAGCCATGGACAGCCAACAGAACACCAATGATCGATATTGCAGCCAGCGCTTTCCCGCGGGTTTTAAAAGTTTCTCTTATTTGTCTAGCCATAGAAAAATACCTCCATATTTAGATTTGTTAATTATCATTTTGTAAAAGTTTTGTAAAATTTTTAGCACCCTACCTACCTCTTCGAGAGGTATTTCGTGGGATCAACCGCTATTCTACCCTTTCTGAGAGAAAAGTAAAGCTGTGGTTCGCTAGCATTTCCAGTTTCGCCAACGGTGCCGATAATCTGGCCTCTCTGCACCATATCCTTGACCTTGACGTTGACAGATTCGCAGTGGCCGTAGACAGAAATCCAGCCGCCGTCATGCTTTAGTATTATTATTCTCCCAAAACCCTTCAGCTCATCCCCAGCATAGGCCACCTCACCACTGGCGATGGATTTGATCCTGGTTCCCCGGGGGGCCTTTATGCTTATCGAGTCGCTAGAGCCGTCACCAGGCTGTTTCCTTGGGTCTCTAGAGACCTCTCCCTCCACAGGCCAGATGAAGCCGCTGCCCGCTCCAGCGGAACTCCCATGGCTATCTCTGGAGGAATCCGGTCCTTTGGACTCAACCCTCTCCAGCCCCTGCCTATTCGCCGCCGAATCCCTTCCGGAGGCCAGGCTACCATTGCCAGAATTTCCTCTCCCCGAGGGTAGCAGCAGTTTCTGACCCACCTGAAGATCATAGGGCTTTTTTAGGTTGTTATTTCTGACCAGATCCGTGAAATTCACACTGTTCCGGTAGGCTATCCTATAGAGGTTATCCCCCGTTCTGACGGTGTAGTAGTGCCGACCAGCCCGACCCGGGGCAGCAAAGCCCAGCCGTTCATTTCTCTCCGGATCCTGCCCATCCTCCGGCTCCTCTACGACACCTGCCCGCTCTCCAGACTCCCTTCCCGCTGCTAGCAGCAGTTTCTGACCCACCTGGAGATCGTAGGGCTTTTTCAGGTTGTTGTCTCTGGCCAGATCTGTGATGCGCATACTGTTCCGGTAGGCTATCCTATAGAGATTATCCCCCGTTTTGACAGTATAGTAGTGCTGACCAGTCCTGTCTCTGGCGACAATAATCCTTTGGCCCGGCTGGATACTCTGGGAGGGATTGAGATTGTTCAGTTTCGCTATCTCCTGCAGAGTCAGGCCATGGCTGTTCGCTATGCCCCGGAGAGTATCGCCCTGTCTCACCAGCACAGTCCTGACCTCGCTCCCGGAGCGGGAATAGCCATCGCCATAGCCAAGGTCATCGTCTCCCTGGGCATAGGATTTGTCAGGGGTTCTGGCGAGGTCTCTGACGATCCTATTGTCTCTGGTCCTAACGTATTCGCCCTTACTATAGCTTGCCTTGGAGGAGTCTGCCCTGCCAAGACCTTCCCCCCTTTCTCCGTAAATCACCTTGGCCGGGTCCTGGCTGCAGGCTAGCAGTGCCAGGAAAAGTGTTAGAGGAAGTATTTTCTTCATAGTAAACCTCCAGACAGATTAATCATTGGCTAATAGTTTAAAAACTCCTGGTTGGTACTCAGCACCACCTTTTCTCCGTTTCTAAACTGTAAAACGTATAGTCTTCTTTCGACCAACCCATTGGGCAGAAACCTGAATCTACCGTCTATGCCGTCAAAGCCCAGAGGGTGCAGAAGTGCCTGCTTACTTGGCCTGTAGAGCCCATCCTTCCTCTCATAGACCTGGTCCATCAGGTTGATCAGGTCATAGACGATGGAGGTAATTTTTAATGGCCTATATCTGTACATTTTGCTGTGGCTATTGGCGTATTTCTCATATTTTTCCGGGTTGGCTCCGACAAATATGGTCTCATCCAGGTAGGGATTCTTCAGTGTGCTGTCGTTGCCGTCAAGTTTACTGGTTCCTATCAGCTGTATGTCCCTCCTCTCCTTTCTAACGGAAAACACCAGACTGGCGATCTGGTCGGCGAAGCTGCCACCCTCGGCTATGAACATGGCCTGTGGGTAAATTTTATCCTCCTCTTTGATCTCAATCTCTAGATTCTTCGTTTCACCCAGCATCTTCGATTCTAACTTTTTCTTCTCAAAATTCTCGTAGAGGGTTTTAGGAACCTCGTAGAATGAAACCAGTTCGATTATCTTCTTCAGCATATGCTGGTCATTCGGATCATAGTACTCCGTCTTTATGAGCATAGCGTCCTTAGTAACTATGGCTTCCCTCAGGACTCTGTTGACCGAAGCGCCAAAATCTGTGTTGGGCATAAGGCCAACGTAGTTGTAGATGCCTTTGTCCACCATATAGGAAATCAGCAGTTGAATTTCCTGTTCCACTATGGGTCCCGTTACAAAAATGTTTTTGGAATTCACAAGGTCCTGCTCGCTAGACAGGGAAAATACTAGTAGGCCGTTTTTCTCCGCCATCTTCTGTATGGCCTTCGTCTCCGCCTTGAAAACTGGGCCGACCACCACATCCACGCCATCCACCAGAGCCTTCTTCAGAGCCTCCACAGCTCCGAAGGTGGTACCCCGGGTGTCATATATTCTAAGCAGCATCTCTCTCTTGTTATTTTCGAAGAGGGACAGCTGAGCTGCGTTGACCATATCCTCTCCGACTGATCTCACGGGTCCGCTGAGGGGGACAAGCAGCGCTACCCTTAGCATGCCAGCCGTCTCCCTCTCGTACTGTTTTCGGAGATCACCCTCGTAGAAATCTGCATCACTCTCCATGATCTTTTCCCTCCTCAGGAAATAGTCTGTGTCCTTTCCACAGGACACCAGCAGCAGCACTGGCAGCAGGTGCCTCACCAGCCTAGAAAATCGCCCTAGAAGAGTTGAACATTTCACAATTGCTTTTTCACCACAAAAATATAGTAACACACAGATATGTCCAGAGATGCTAGGATAGTGAGCAAAATATGCAAGAAATATTTAATGGCCTAGAGGAAATGGTCCTTGAGAGAGCTCTCTATGTGGTTGCTACACCCATAGGAAACAGAGAGGATGTGACCATCCGAATGGTGAGGATTCTGAAGAGCTGCGACCACCTATTCTGCGAGGATAGTAGGGTTAGCCGCAAACTCCTGGAGTTCTGCGGTCTGGGAGCAAAACATCTCGGAGTCTACAATGACAACAGCGGCGAGGGGCAGAGGGACCATATAGTCAGTCTTCTGGAAAACGGCAGTGCCGTGGCCCTCCTCAGCGACGCCGGCACTCCGGCCATAGCCGATCCGGGTTTTAGGCTGAAGCAGCGCTGCCTGGAGAGTGGCATCAGAGTCATTCCGGTGCCTGGAGCCTCGGCCTGCATAGCTGCTGTCAGCGCCTCCCCTCTGGCCAGTGACAAATTCTTCTTCCAGGGTTTTCTTCCGAAGCCGCTAGAGCGGAGAAGACGAGAACTGAAGGAGCTGATGGCCAGAGGAGAGACGGTGGTGTGCTTCGAATCGCCGCTAAGACTAGTCTCGACACTAAAAATCATAGCGGACCTGGACGACCGCAGGATTGTCTGCGTTGCCCGGGAAATGACTAAGCTGTTCGAGGACATAGAGACGGAGAGGGCCAGTGAAATGCTGAGGCGCTACGAAGACAAATTCGCTGGGGCTAGAGTCAAAGGTGAGATTGTCCTTCTGCTAGAGAAGAATGATAGTCCCCCGGTACTTGATTTAAACAATCTAGAGGGTATGCTGAGGGCAAGTCTAAAATATCTCTCTCTGAGAGATGCGGCCGAGCTATTCTCCGAGGTGCTGGGCCTAGGCAGGAAAGAGGTTTATGGTAAACTACTACTTTTAGGAGAACGACATGGGTAATGGAACACTTATTATGCTTTCGCTGGGACTCATCCTTATGGTCCTATATCTTAGCATGTTTGGCTTCAGCTTTGATCTAGCTACGAAGCTGGGGCAGTATGCGGCACTTATAGTTATCGGCTACTGTATGGTGGATGAAATTTTCAGGGAACGCTAGCGATGTTCAGGTTGGCTCTGGTCGGTAAAACAAATGTTGGCAAGTCAACACTCTTCAATAGGCTCTGTGGCAGGTCTCTGGCCATAGTCAATGGCCGTCGAGGGGTTAGCCGAGACCGAAATGAGGCGGAGGGCCACCTTGGTCCTATAGATTTCAAAGTGGTGGACACGGCTGGCTGGGAGGGCGATAGTCCAAAAGCTAGTCTGGAGGAGAGAATGACCAGACAGAGTGAGGCAGCCATGGTCGAGGCAGATGTCTGCCTGTTTCTGGTTAATGGAAGGGAGGAGATCGACGAGGTGGACAGGGCACTAGCCCAGAGACTCAGAGTTCTGAATGTACCGACCATTCTGGTGATTAACAAGTGTGAGAATCTGCGAGCCTCCCAGGGAGCTATCGGTAAAGATTTCTATAGACTGGGTTTTGAAGTCATTGTTCCCATATCCGCAGAGCATGGCGACGGTATGAACATTCTCTATGATGCCATTGAGCCCTACTACGGGGAATATGTCGAAAGAACTGGGGCCGGAGAGGATCCACAGTGGGACGATGATGCCCCAATCCAGGTGGCGATCATTGGGCAGCCAAATGTCGGCAAATCAACTCTGGTGAACCAGCTCATCAGCCAGGAGCGCCTTCTGACGGGTCCTGAGGCTGGCATAACCAGAGACTCCATAGTGGTGGAGCGGCTCTGGGAGAACCGGAGAATAAATATTGTGGATACGGCTGGCATAGGGAAAAGGCACAAATCCGGTTCAGAGCTGGATCAGCTGGCCACTGCCAGATCATTTATGAGTCTGGACTACGGCCAGGTGGTGGTGCTGGTGGTGGATGCTACGGCACCCCTGGATAGACAGGATTTTTCTCTGGCTTCTCGGGTTATCGAAGAGGGTAGAGGAATGGTGTTCGCACTAAATAAGTGTGATCTGGTGAAGGACTGGAAAAAACAGGAACAGCTGCTGGAGTCAATTCTGGAGAGAAACCCGAGCCTGCTGGGATACCCTCTGGTGCCTATCTGTGCCACCGAGGGATTTAATCTGGAAAAACTTATGGAGGCGGTAGCTGGGACCTTTAGAAATTGGGACAGGCGCATAGCCACTAGTAAGCTGAATGGCTGGCTGAGGGAGGTGGAGCAGGAGCATGTTCCCCCTCTGTTCCGCTCTAGGCCGGTGAGGCTGAAATACATTAGCCAGATTAAAACTCGGCCCCCTACCTTTGCACTCTCTACGAATTCTCCAACGACCCTCTACAAAGGATCAACATACTACTGGTTTCTCTGCAACAGACTAAAGAAAGACTTTAATCTTAGCGGCACGCCCATTCGCCTACTGCTGAGAAAATCTGACAATCCCTACGACCCCGGCGATGGGAAGAGAGGTAAAACAAAATAACTGGGGAGAGGGGCTGCAATTAAAAACAGATTCATAGTCCTGCTGGCGCTGGGGTGCTAGAGCCATTGGCGCCGGAGCCCGGGGCTAGAGGAATCCCGCGGCCGATGGAGGTTCTGGGGGCTGTGGGTGAGACATTTGGAAAACCACACTTGCTTTTAATAAAATAATTACCTAGCCTGGCCCAGTGATTTTGCCAGTCTAGCCCAGATAGCTCAGTCGGTAGAGCAAAGGACTGAAAATCCTTGTGTGGGCAGTTCGATTCTGCCTCTGGGCACCAGAATTTGATGGGACCGCGTTGGCGGCGGTTTTCGGGAGTGTGGCGCTGGTCTACAGACCAGCGAGGGCTTCTAGCGGGGTTCTGGCCTATCCCGACGGCGAACCAGCGATAGCCCCAGGGGGGCCGCTAGCGGTGGTCCGTGGCCTGGGGCCGGAGAGCTGGGAATAGAAAGGAGATGTAGCTAGAAGAGCTGGAAAGTGGAAAACTAGCCGGGTCCCTGCCGAAACAATTCTAGATTTGCTCGAACCCCTGGCGGGTTCCATATATTTTTCAATGGCTCTTGTTTTAAAAGAAAATATAGGCTATAATACTGTATGCCTAATATAAATATAGTTGGATTTTATGATTGAAATGACGCTTAGTTTAATAAAACCTGATGCGGTGGAGAAGAAGTTCGAAGGCCCGATAATCTCGGACATTGAAGCTGAGGAATTTGAAATAGTGGTGCAGAAAAAGATTGTCATGACGGACGGTCAGGCTAAACTATTCTACCGTGAGCATACCGAAAAGCCCTTTTTTGGTGATTTGATTAGCCTTATGGCGGCCAAACCTATCGTGGCACAGGTTCTTCGGAAGGATAATGCTGTGAGAGCTTACAGAAGTCTGATAGGCTACACAGATCCCAAACTCGCCGAGGAGGGTACTCTGAGGAAAAAATATGGCACTGATATCACCAGGAATGCGCTCCACGGCTCCGATAACATCGAGAGCTCCTACCGGGAGATTCATTTCTTCTTTAGTGACATGGAGATCTACCTGTAGAATCTGCCGAAAGCGTTCTACTAGTTCCCAGGGACTTCCGCTCTCGGCAGAGATTCTCTGACCTAGTGCTGCTGAAGGATTAGCCCAGAGAGGGCATAGACATCGAGAAGCATGTAGCCCAGATTTGTTATCATCAGCGGCACACTTCTCCGTCCCAGGGCTGCTATCAGGGCGCAGACTGCGTTGACCGTATAGGCTGTGTAGAGTAGAAAGTAGTTTGTGCTGGTCAGCATTATGCTCTGGTACACTGCTGCCCCCAGACCCGTCAGAAACGCGATCACCTCGTTGATGAATATGATTCTTCTGTTCTGCCAGTCACTCTTTATCCAATTTATAAACCCTTCCATAGTAACCAAAAAATTTAGCTTGTCCACTGACGGTAAAACTGTTCTAATAAATTAGCAACCCAAATTCCTAAAAAATGTGATTGCCTAATAATTATTGCTTCCCTGCAACCTCTCCGTCCATTCCACTGTTTTCCTGTTTTTTCTGGTGTTTCACCTGAACCAGACTGGCTATGTAAGCCTATGTATAACTCTTCTCTGAATTTTCCAGGAGAATTTGCCAAAACTAACCTCGTCAGTGGTTAGCCTGTCATAGCTTCTCCTATTTCTGGTATTTAGCCGATGGTATTCTCTAGGCTAGGCTTTTCTCAATTGGTTTTCAAGTTTTCTGATCTCGTCAATGGTTAGCCCGGTATACCTAGCTACTAGGGATGGTGGAACGTTATCCATCAGCATCGCCAGGGCGGTCTTCATCACACCCTTCTCCATCCCCTTCTCCATCCCCTCCTTCAGAGCCGATGCATTACCTGCTATCCTATCGTTCTCGGCTCTCAGCTCAGCCTCATAGAGTGCTCTAGCCGTTCTATCGGAACTAAGTCTTTTTAATTCTGCCATAGCTTCTCCTATTTCTGGTAGTTTGTTAATAATATCCTCTGTAATTATTTCAGGTTTTTTTATAAAAGTCATCCAGAGTTGCAGAAGATCTTTTTCTATATTACTAAGGTTCTCAACGCTATACACTATCTTTGGTAGTTCCA
>JAITSP010000031.1 GCA_031287725.1 Rickettsiales bacterium | reverse complement strand
GGATGAACTAATCCAGAGAAAACAGGAAAAAATGAACAATGACAACATTTCTCTAGTGTCAACGGATAGAGAAGCTCGCTTTGGCTGCAAAGGAAAGAATAAATTCTGGTTTGGTTTCAAAGAACATCTAACTGTTGACATGCAGTCTGGAATGATAAATGAAGTTGCTCTCAGTCCAGCTAACATAACCGATGCCCAGGGAATGGACTATGTCTGTCCAACTGGAGGAACGATCTATGCGGACAAAGGATACTGTTCCGAACCGGCAAAGACTATAGCTCAGGCACATAACTGCAATCTGATGGCGATAAAACGTAATAACATGAAAGACAAAAATTATGTTCTTGATCGTTCCATAGCCAAAATTAGATCACCCTTCGAAAGGGTATTTTCAAAAATACCAAAGAGAGTTAGGTACAGGGGAATCATCAAAAACACCTTCACTGCAATTATGCAGGCTATCTGTTTTAATCTAAAAAGATTACTGATTCTAGGGGTCTGCCCACTACAATTCTGTCAAAGGAACAGCTAGCCATAGAAAATAGCGAAAAACTACAGAAAAATAGTAAAAATCAGCGGAACCGGTCGACAAAAAACAACCAAAGATTAGTCAACGGCAGTTTCCCTTTGCTTCCGAATGGTTACTGCGAAGGTATATCTGAAGCTAGCTAGCTTTTCTGCGGGAAGAGCCTAATTTGCAACAGTCCCAAAATGTAACCGACGATAATCGTCTAAAACCCTAAATTTTCTAATTTGTAATCAGTAGGTCGGGGGTTCGAGTCCCTTTTGTGGCACCACCTTTTCTAGTGGTCCTATTTCCAAGAAATGCCATAGCCTCTGCCACTTTTCAGACCCTCTAGGGCCATCTTAACTTGCTAGCAGAGAGATCTCTCGATGAGATCCTCGGTGTGGCACTGGATATCCACATTTATCTCTATGCCCTTCGGAGTCACAGCAAGAGTATCCGTCTCCCCAGACTCACCCCTTCCCCTCCGGAGATGGCGAACCCCACTCCGCTGCCCTAGCCATTTTTTAAATTTCCTCTAGCTTGCTCTCCCCAGATATCTTAAAATTGCCGTCAAACTCCTGGGTCGCGCTGTCGAGCTGCTCCAAATTCTCCTCTTCTCCTAGCGTAGGAGGAATTTTCGGGTTTTGTCTATCACCTCCACTAGGGGCGTTGGCCACTTTGGGTCCATCGATAGTCCCTCCGGCGGCGCCAGAGGGTCGGAGGCCTTGTCCACCACTGTCACCGGGATGACCATCTCCGGCACCCGACCCCTCCTGGCCCGTCCTTTCTCCCCCCTGGGAAAGGCTAGTGGTTTTATCGTTCTTAACTTTTCCATCTCTGCCAATAGCCTCATAGGGGCAGACCGCATCTCTCCCCTTTTGGGCTCTGAACACTGGTTTTAGTCCTGATTTTATAGATTTATCTATATGAACAAACCTTTCCTCAAGTTTTTCGAATTTTGGCCCCCATTCCACGCACTTTTTCACATGAAAGAATCTCCTCTCGAGTTCTTCTAATTTTTCCAGAGACTGCATAAGTTCTACATCTTTTTCAAAATCGCTGGAATCCCCAAACGAATCATAGAAGATATATTCACGCATATCCAGAGGCCTATCATGGGGAAAGCTACTGAAGGTTCGGGGAATGTAACCCTTGATTATTTCTATATTTTCATAGTTCCCAGGCATTTCCCATTGTCTATCAATTAGAATCGCCTTTTCCCTGAATTTCTCCCGGTATCTGTTGATAATACTTTGCCTTTCACTTTCCGGGAACTTTTTGTCTCCACTCTCAAAGAGAGCCAGCCCCATTTCAATTTTCTGTTCGAGTAATTTGCCTATTCTCCCGTTGTCAAAGTATTTTAGCATTTGTGCCACAAAATCATCATTGACCACATACCTCGCTAGGAATTGGGTTAGGAAAAATCTATAGCCAACCATGTCTCCAATTCTCTGAAGCGTCAGCATGGTCTCCGCCAGAAAAATATTCAAATCTTCCCCCACCTCTCCTGGAGATGTTATTCCTTTGATCTCCTCTTCCCCGCTAACATCATTGGAGAGCCCATAGAGTTCTATTTTTCCGGATCTTAGCCAATCCACCAGATGGGGGTTCTTTATCGCTGCCACCACCGCAGCTGCTCCATGGAACCAGCAGGAGCCTCCATTTTGGATATTTTCCCTATTTATTCTCCGAGTATTTTTTCTAATGCCACCCAGAATATTTTTGTATTTGCCGTCATGGTGCTGGCTACCAAAGATTCCACTGCTATCATAGAGATAGAAAAGAATGTCATTCGTTGAGTTCAGCCAATGCCACCCAAACGTCTTCACAATCTCCTTCATTTTCTTCAGATCTAGGATAAGAGCTGTGCTGTGAGTTTTCAGCGATAGAGTCGTAGTGATATAGTCTTCTCCTAGAGCATTCAGCGCCGTCCCCCCTTCTATCCCCATAGATTCCAGAAAGCACGTCACACTTATAAACTGGTTCACCATTTTGCTGCTGAATCTAAACCTCCTGAGCTCGCCCATATCCTCTACACAGGCGAACACTAGCGCCACAGTTGCTTCTCTGTTACCGCCATTCAGAAAAGTTCTAGTGCCCCCGGAGAGGCGAGCATTAAAATATTGCTGTAGAAATTTCACCAGCTGAGCCTGGTAATCCCTAAAACATTTCAGTTTCGCGATACCATCA
Organism: Rickettsiales bacterium; assembly: GCA_031287725.1. Classification (GTDB taxonomy): domain Bacteria; phylum Pseudomonadota; class Alphaproteobacteria; order Rickettsiales; family UBA1997; genus CALXRO01. The sequence goes on along the minus strand of JAITSP010000031.1, from coordinate 21,533 downwards.
GCCACTGGTCTATCGACCAGAAACTCCATTTCCCCAGTGCTGGGCAGATGATATTCCAGATTTTTACTGAAAGCTTCGTTGAAAGCGTTGCAATCTATCTCTATGATTCTCTGTAGAGTCTTTCTCTCATCTCCATCGTAGAGGTAGCAGGAGATTCTCTCAGGGTTCCTTGGATCAGAGTTCTTTGGATCAAAGTTCTTTGGATCCTGGAAAAGATCCGGGGAATAATCAGCACCATACTTCCATTCTGTGGAGACTAGTGGCCTAAGGTCGGCTAGGTTCCCGCTCCTCAGTGAAGGTATTTGTTTTCCACTGCGGACTGGTTTCTCCGGCAGTATCACGGTAGACACACACATCCCAGTTTTATCGTAGACATCAACACTCCAGAGTCCTCTGGTGGACTCTTTTGTCTCTTCAAAATTTTCGCTCCTCTCAAGGAGTACTCTCAGCCTGTTGCCTCCAAAAAACTCTCCCTCCTCGGTGGTTATTAAATTGTTACCCTCATTACTAGTTAAAACTCCATAGCCATGGCAAAGTCCATCCTGCACATCGCCGCTGAACGTCTTTTTCCTAGAGAGGCACCTGTCCCCAGGTCGGGAACCGGTTGCGTACATTTTCCTAGTTATCGTTGCCCGGCCCGACATATTGCCCCTCTCTATTTTGCCATTATAGCTGTACCCTCCAATGGAGGGATCATCAAAATCGACATATCCATTTGGGTCGCTAGCCACAAGTCCGTTGGTTTTCTCATCCTCCACAGCCATACCCCAGTACACCCCCCTTTCTCTCCTGACAGAGCCGTCCCTTCGGGTGATCACGATGTCACAGCAGGATGTACTGCCATTGTTCCACCAAAGTTCTCTCCTCTCCTTCGGCACATCGCCAGCCACTAGCTCCAGAGTGATGCTGGAGACAGCAGCCTCTCCTACATTGTCAATGAAGCCAAAACTATCGTAGCTCTCCATCTATTTTTCCTATTTTTGACGCAAATCTAGCTAAACTGTAGCACCCGCAGCTTTAATGTAAAGCTTTTCTCTGGGGGTGTACAGGACCTCTACATGTGTTCAAATTTTTCATGGGCCGGTCTCGCTCCTCCTAACATTTTTGTTGATTTTTACAGTGCATCCCTCTATCCTGAAAGAAATTTTATTGAAATATGGATTTCAAAAGGGTTCTGTTCAAGGTTTCTGGTGAGGTTCTCATGGGAGACAAAGGCTTTGGCTATGACGCCGAGGTTATGGCGAGGCTGGCCAGGGAAGTACAGCAGATGTATAAACTTGGCATACAGGTGTGCATAGTTGTCGGAGGAGGAAATATATTTAGAGGAGTGCCAAGGGCCAACTCCACCTCCGAGACTATGATCGACAGGGCAAATGCGGACTACATGGGCATGCTGGCGACTGTTATGAATGGAATTGCTCTGCAGAGTTTTATGGTGCGTCTAGGCATTCCAGTGGAAGTCCAGTCTGCCGTTGGAATCGAAAAAATCTGCGAAGGGTACAACAGAAAACAGGCTCTAGAGTTTATAGAGCAGGGGAAGGTGGTGCTATTTGTCGGAGGAACGGGTAATCCATTCTTCACCACGGATACGGCTTCGATCCTGAGAGCTTCGGAGATGTACTGTGACGTTGTTCTCAAGGGTACCCACGTGGATGGAGTCTACAGCGAGGATCCGAAAATTGTTCCAAACGCAGAGAGATTCAAATCGATAACCTTCGACGAAGTCCTAAAGAGAAACATAAGCATCATGGATCAGACTGCATTCGCTCTGGCTAAGAGTAACAACATGCCGATAATCATATTTAGACTCATGGGAACGGAGTCGGTGATGGAGACTCTGTCCGATAGAAACAAGTACACGGTGGTGTCTAATGCTGTGGCTGTGGAAAAGTCTGGCAAACAGGCCACCAGCCGCTAGTGGACTGGGCAGATTGGCCCAAATGGAGATTGGCCCAAATGGGCTAGGGTTTCCCACCGACTCCCGCCCTCCAGAACCCCCAGCTCCCCCGCAGGGGAGCTGGGGGTTCTGGAGGGAGCCCGCTGATCTGAGTCCCTCGCAGAAGCCAGAAACTAGACCAGCCCAGTTCCGGAGAAAGGAGGTTTCTGCTCTAGGTTAGATTTCTCCCATACATTTTCTCTCACATATTTAAATTTCTCCCACCTGTTTCTCCCAGTTTTCTCTTCCCAGAGGAGCCGAACGTCGAGGAAATGTCAAAGCAATTCTGTGTTTGGCCTGATTTGCAACAGTTTCTAGAGGGAATAGTGTGGATCCTCCTGGGAAAGCAATTTGCAGCACCCGCGGTATTTCTGAGCAATGCCCTGTCGCAGAATTATCTGTCCTCCAGACATTTACTGTATGAATATTTTTTATCCCTCTAAACCTTGTATTAACTCCTGAAATGTGTTACACTGGCCAAACAATGGAGTTCTACTATAGAATCTGATAGCTATGGAAAAATACAATTCCCTGCGCCTTCTTGCCCTGATGCTGCTCTTTGCTAGCCTCTCTAGTCCTGTCCGAGCCTCTGCTAGCAGTCCTGGCGTGCTAAAGGCCCAGCAAAAGGCCGAAGAAGAGGCCTCTCAAGTCCTTGGATGTATGATTGGCAAAGCTCAGGTGTTGTCCTTTATGAAGGATGTTAAGTTTATTTTCAAAGACCCGGGACAGAAAGAAGTTCACATCCAGCTTCTGTTCCTGAAAACGTTGCACCTGTCTATTCTGCTGCTTGGCCAGAAGGATATAGGCTGCGACAACCTTGAAAGACTAATGACTGCTCTGGTCAATTGGACAACGGATGTTGATAGCCTGATAGACTACCCGACTAGCATTCCCCCGCCAGACAATGCTTCCCAGCCGGACGCCGCTCCCGTAGGTTCTAGCGGAGCGATGGCGCCCCTGAGGCGTAGAGAGTGGATTCTGCTGGATTCTCTGGTCTACAGGCTATTCATCATAGTGAAGCAGAACTATGAAGCTGCCAGGAAGCTTGCGGGTACGGACATCAAGCTAGTCTTCTCTCTGTACCATATACTCTATCTAGATAATTTTTACAGCACAATCCCGTGGCTGTTTAGCGATTTTATTGACTACGAGATTGTGCTGAGAACCATGGGACTGTGGTTTCTGGCGCCGCGGAATTTCAAGGCTGAAAATTTGCCTCCGAAACCAGTTTCCCGGCCAGAACCCTCTACAATCATTGAGCCAATGGTGAAAAAGTTAGATTCCGTGATAGCGGATATAGCAGCTAGGGAAAAACAAGAAGATGTCATCGATCAACAATCTAAAATTGAAGAAATGCTAGAGGAACTTAGAATTGAAAATACCCAGCTGAAGAAAAAAATGCTAAAACTGTTGAGCTATAGCGAGGAACCTAGTGTCGGGGTCGGTGAGCATCTGAAGCCTGGTAAAAAAAAGATGGTTAATAAAAACCTGGAGAATATGAGGGTTGAAAGAAGGAAACAGTGCGAAGAGACCGAGAAACTTATAGAAAAATTGACAGCCCTACGTGGAGATATCATGAATAGGGTCAATGTCCGGCTGGCTGATCTAGCCAGAAAAATTAAAGAGCTAAACAAGATCTACGAAGGGACCCAGGATGAGGTAAAGCATGCGCTGGCCACACTGGAAAGCAGGAGCAAGGACTCAACGGTCATAGTGGATCTCTCCGCGTCTAAAATTCCTGCCATTATCTCATGGCTTGAAAACCGAAGGAGAACAATTTTCCCGGAGGCTGAAGAGAGGGAAAATGAATTTCTCGCCAAAGAACTTGCCCAGCTGACCTATCTCCTCACACTCACTGCCATAAGAAAAGTCAAGAGCAATCATACAGATTCACCAGGTGGTGCAGCCAAACGGAATCGCGTCGAATCTTTATCATCTTTCCTTATCAAGACAGCCAAAGGTGCAGTATTCATGGACAATGGGCTGACCACGGGGGTGGCATCTATAATATGTAGTCGGGCAGTGGCAATATTTAATGAGGGGAAGGATAGAGAGACGGTGGTGTCTGATTCTATAGATGAGGGAATAAGAGATATAGGAGAAAAGCTTATGGTTCTGGAAGGTGCTGTGGATGAGTTGAAAGCTGGAATGGAAGATAAAATGAAGGCCCTCCGTAAGCTAGCGGATAATAGCAACCAAATATTGGATGACCTAAAATATAAGAAAGAGCAGCTGCTGGATATTCGAAAAAAGGAAAGGGAAAGAAACAAGGCTGATGCGCTGGAGCAGCTTAGAAAGAAGGAACTCAAAACTAGGGAGAAGAATGAGGAAAAGGAGAAGGAGCTGGAGGAATTAAAAATTAGAGAGGAGGAAAAGAGGGAGAGAGAGGAAGAGGAAGAGGAGAAAATAATGAAAGAGGAAAGAGAGAAAGAAAAGGAGAAAGAAAAAGAAGAGGAGAGGGTGATGGGGGAGAAAATGGAGAAAGGAAAGGAAAAGAAAAAAAAGAAAAGGCAGGGAAAGAGGAAAAATAAAAAGGAGGAAGAGGAGAGAATGACGAAAGAGGAGAAAGAGAAAGAGGAGGAGAGGGTTGTGGAAGAGGAGAAGAAAAAAGATGGAGAGAATAAAAAGAAGGGAAAGAGGAAAGGAAAGAAAAAGAAAAAAAATGAGGATGGAGAGAAGGATAGGGAATATGCCAGGGAGTCAAAGAAGAATGAAGCTAGAGCTGGGATTGTGGTGAAAGGAAATGGTTCAGAGAAACCTGGAGAGCGAGAGGATCCCACTAGGCCCGAGGAGACTGCCAGGGAGGAAAGGACTGGAGCCAGCCCGGATGCCACGGCGGAGACCAGAGAGGTGGTGGACGGCGAGAGAAATGCGGAGGAGCCTTCAAAGGAATCGGGCGAAGGGGAAAAAATGGAAGTCATGGCTAGGGCAGGGGGGGGAAGCCCGGAAAAATCTGGGGGAAAGAAGGGTTCCGGCACAGCCACTGGCAACGATGAGCTGGAATCATCGGTGGCCGACGACAGTTCTGCGGATTTGCTCTCCAGCTCGAGTTTCTCCAGCTTAAGTCTCTCCAGCTCAAATTCGCCTACACCCCCTAGCCCACGGAGTCCCCATTGCTCCGAATACTCCATCTTCATGGACGACATTCCACCACCCGAGCCACAATTTGTCTCCCTCCCATCTATTCCATCTATACCGAAGCGTAGTCTGTCAGCACCACCCCCTTCAGTCCCAACCAACCGGGACAGGTGTCTCACGAGGCAGGTGACTAGCCCAGTGTCGGGCGACCATGATTCTTCGGGGAAAAATACAGAGAAAAATGCGAGAAAGAATGTCGCTTCGCAGAATTCCCCAGAGGTTTTGCTGACAGTCGGAGCCTATGTCCAGGGGGGATCGGGAAACGGGGTCCTGTCCCCAGCCGATGGCACAGGCACCTCTAGGCTTGAGACTAGTGGCACCACCACTAGCAGTGCTGGGATGTCTAGCTGTGGAAGTAGCACCAGTGGTCCAGTGGCTAGCCAGAGCAGTTTAGGTGATAAATATTGTTCAATGCCATCGTCGAGTCAGGGATACGGCCATTCCAGTTTCCAGAGTGTAGCCGCCTCCGCTGGTCTGAGAAGTAAAAACTATCCTGGATCTAGCTATGTCGACCCCCGAACTAGCGAATATCACTCAAATTCTGGATATCACTCAAATTCTGGAAATTTTCACGATAGTTATTTGAGATATGGGAATATCCAGAGTAGGCCCTATCCTACCGGAGCTATCATTCTCTATCCCGCTAGAGTTATAGGCTACGGTGGCGGAGACTATCCGGAATACTCGGAAAATGTATATTTTCTGAAGAGTAACCCTGGCCAAGGGCAGCCACCCTATGGCTATGGACCGGGGCAGAGCGGATATGTATCCCAGTGGAACTATGGAAATTATCCAACATACGTGAATTCCGGCTATTTCAATAGAGTCCAGAGGATAAATCCCGTTGGCTATGGACCACAGCAGAACATAAATAATCTAAATCATCAGCTGTACCAGGGTCCCGGTCACTACTTCGGAGAGAACCCTGGAGAAGGGTGGCAGCTAGGGCAGAACCACGACCACAGACTAGAGAACAGAAACCTGCCACCATTTGGTGGCGACGGGAATAGGCCTGGGGCGGGACTGGAGGCTAGGCCAAGGACTTTTCTAGGACAGCAGCAGCCTCGGAGAGGGGGAGAAATAGCACTAGCCCAGCAGCAGATTACCACTAGGCTAGAGCAGAGGCCGCTGGTGACTGTTGATCCCGAGGCCAATGGCCCCCCTAGGGACGATGAGGGAAACACTTTCAATGATCAGCGAAAGCTCAATGATTGGCGGAAGCGCATAGCTGGGACGACTCCACTGTTTTTTCCGAAGTCAGGCCGTTCGGGAAAATAATAAAAAGATAATATTATCGCATTTTTACAGAATAGAAATATTATAATTGATTGTCTTGAATTTTGTTTATAAGAAAATATCCTCCGACTAGGAAATTTTAAAAACTCGCACTGTGCCTAGCGGCGAAGAGGTTTCGGTTTTTTTGAGAAATATTGCGGTAATTGCCCTGGCATTCCTGTGCAGTCTGATATTGCTCTACGGGATCATAGGTATTCTGACCATTGGCTCTCTGAGGGGCTTTAAATTTCTCAAAAATCTGCTCAAAGGCCAGGACCTGGCTAGTCTATTCAACATAATGAACTCCAATGTGTCCGGCCAGTGGAGATACATGATTAGAAACTTTGGAAAATTTTCGAAGTTTCGTGGTCGTTTCCTGAAGATTATCTTCTCGGCTCTGGTGCCCTCGGTAATCTATCTCCTAGTGCTCTGGAAAAACAGGGATTCAATTAAGGAGTGGAGACCCTTCAAGGCTCCGGAGAGCCAGCATGGAGATGCCCACTGGGCTACCCCCGGAGAAATGAAGAAGGCTGGCCTCTTCAAGAAAAAGGGTATGCTGCTGGGAGACTATAAGGGCAAATATCTTGTGGAATATAGCTTCCAGCACGTGCTCCTCTTCGCTCCTACGGGTTCCGGTAAGGGTGTCGGCTTCGTAATACCAAATCTGCTGTTCTGGGAGGAGTCTGTGATAGTCCATGACATAAAGTTGGAAAACTATGAGTTGACCAGCGGCTACAGATTCAAGCACATGAAGCAGAAGGTTTTCCTCTGGAACCCGGCCGATCAGCAGGGTATAACCCACTGCTACAATCCTATAGACTGGGTGTCAAAGGACCAGGGAGGTATGGTGGATGATATACAGAAAATAGCAAAATTCCTGCTGGCTAAGGAGGATTTCTGGGAAAATGAGGCTAGAGCTCTGATGACTGGACTTCTACTCTACATAGTGGCCGACAAGGAGAGGAAAAAAAGTCTCGGAGAACTCCTGAGGCTGATTAGAAGTGAGGATCTGGCCTATACCCTCGCCGTTGTGCTGGATACCATGGGGGGTGAGATTCACCCCATAGCCTACATGAACCTAGGAGCCTTTCTCAACAAGGCCGACAAGGAGAGATCAGGAGTTACGTCCGTGGCCTCCTCCTCTCTGGAGCTCTGGTCAAACCCATTCGTCGATGCGGCCACCTCTAAGAGTCACTTCAACATAGGAAAATTCAGAATTGAGACCTATAGTCTCTTCGTCGGCATTTCACCTAACAACATATCGAGACTTAGACCTCTGCTGCAGATCTTCTACCAGCAGGCTGCCACCATATTTACGAATAAGATGCCGCGGAAGGAGGAGAAGGTTGGGGTTATGATGCTTCTGGATGAGTTTCCAACGCTGGGGGAGATGCAGGAGATAAAGGTGGGAATAGCCTACTACCGAGGTTACAGAGTTAAGGTGTTCCTCATAGTGCAGGATACTGACCAGCTGAAGGATATATACAAGGATGCCGGCATGAACTCCTTCCTCTCGAACTGTACCTACAGAATAACCTATGCCGCTAACAATGCCACGACAGCCAAGATGATATCGGAACTGCTGGGAAATAAGACCATTGTCAGCGAGAGCGGTAGCAAGCCTAAGTACCTGGATCTTAATCCGGGTGCCCGGAACGTCAGCACAAGTAAAAACAGTAGGAATCTGCTCATGCCCCAGGAGATCATAACTCTGCCGAGGGACGAGCAGATAATTCTAATGGAGTCCAAAAATCCTATAAAGTGCAATAAGATTTTTTACTATAAGGATAAGTTTTTTACCACCAGACTCATAGAGAAAACCTATGTCCCTAAGCAGGAGCCCTATATAGCTAAAACTAAGCCAAAGCCAAAACCTGAGGCAAAGGCATGATGTCTGGTGCAAAGTTATTAGCATCACTAGAGAAAATGGAGGTTGTCTATGGTCGAAACTAATAGGGTAAGTGGCCTTGGAGAGGCCGAAGCCCAGGAAAAGCTCAGGCAATTTGGCAGCAACCGGCTGCCGGAGCCTAGGGCTAAGCATATAGCTGTGATGTTTCTGGAGCAGTTCTGTGATCCTCTGATCTACACCCTGTTCTTCGGTGCCTGCTTCTCGTTTTTTCTGGGAGAATACGGGGATGGAATATTTATTTTTTCGATCCTGACGGTCAACTCTCTGATAGGCTGTCTCCAGGAGTATTATGCTCAAAAATCTGTGAGATCTCTGAAGGATATGGTAAAATCGACGGTTGTGGTGATCCGAGGGGGAGTGGAGAGGGAAACAGACTCCGAGGATCTTGTGCCTGGGGATCTGGTCCTGGTCAAAAGTGGCTCTAGAGTTCCTGCGGACATTGTCCTTCTGGAGAGTGAGAATCTGGAGGTCAACGAGTCTATGCTGACGGGGGAATCTGTCGGGGTTCTGAAGGACGCCAACCATGTCCAGAGGGAAAACTGCCAGATCCAGGAGAAATTTAACGAAGTTTTTGCAGGCACCATAGTCACCAGAGGTTTTCTGCGGGGCATCGTAGAGACCACCGGCGCCAATACGGAGATGGGCCGAATAGCTACGAAGATAAACCAGAGGAGCGAGGTGGAGAGTCCACTGGCCATACGGATGAAAGAATTCTCCAGAGTTTTCTCCATAATAATCACTTCAGCCGTAGCCATCGTAGCTATCACTGCCATCGCGAGGGGTGGCAATGTTAAGGATGTCCTGATGATGTCCATAAGTCTGGCGGTGGGAGCCATTCCCGAGGCGCTACCTATAACCATAACCATAGCCCTGGCCATTGGTGTGCTGAACATGGCCAAGAAGAAGGTCATAGTTAAAAATCTAGCCGCCGTGGAGGCTCTAGGATCCTGCACGGTCATAGCTTCGGATAAGACTGGAACTCTGACCCAGAACGAGATGCGGCTGGTCAATGTCTGGGATAGGAATTCCAGAGATATCGGTGACTGTGCCAGCCTGGTCGAACAGAACAGACCGAGGTTGACTCTGGAGAGGGGCGGCTACGATGGATTCTCCGAAAAGGAGTATATGATTCTGGCCAGTGCACTGGCTAACGAGGCCGGAGAGAATGAGGGTAAATTTTTTGGGGATATGGTGGACATAGCCTTTCTGAAGTACGCCATGGAGCAGGGCTATGAACCTAGAGAAATTCTAGGGACATTCGGAAGGGCTAAAATGCTCTACTACACATCGGAGGCTAAATATTCGGCTGCCTTCGTGGAACTGGATGATTTTACAGCTGTCTTCGCCAAAGGGGCCCCTGAGACCATTTTCAACATGTGTAGAGCCGGTTCGCTAGACTCTCCGGCTAGAAAACTGGAGGAACTCTCTGACGAGGGCATGAGGGTTCTGGCAGTGGCTCGGGGAAGGCTAGGGAAAAGGCCCGGCTGTGACTATGGCCCAGAGGATCTCGGGGATATGGAGTTTGTGGCCCTCGCCTCTCTGCTGGACCCCCTGAGGGATGAGGCCCGGGCATCTGTGGAGAAATGTCTGGGGGCGGGCATAGAGGTCGTGATGATAACCGGCGATAGTCCAAGGACAGCCTATACCATAGCGAAGAATCTGGGTTTTGTCAAAACTATCGACGAGGTCAAGTCCGGCGAAGATGTCAGAGGGGCTCTGGCCCAGGGAAAGGAAGCCCTAGACCTCCTGACCTCTGGCACTAGAGTCTACTCCCGGGTGGAGCCCCTCCAAAAGCTGGAGATAGTGCAATCCTACATGAGAAATGGCAATTTTGTGGCTGTCACCGGCGACGGCATAAATGATGCACCGGCTCTAAAGAATGCGAACGTTGGCATAGCTATGGGAAAATCTGGAACCGACATAGCCCGGGAGAGTGCGGATGTGATCCTTCTGGATGACAATCTTGCCTCTATAGTTAATGGCGTAGAGGAGGGAAGAATAGTCTACAATAATATAAGGAAACTCATATTTTTTGTCGTCTCCTGTAACATTCCCGAGGTTGCGGTCTACCTGCTGGCCATAGTTCTCAGACTGCCAGCTCCATTTAACGCGACGCAGCTGCTCTGGCTTAATGTCGTGACCGAGGGTATACAGAATATATTTCTGGCCTTCGAGAGGGAAGAGGGTGACGAGATGGTCCGTGGACCGAGAAAGCCGGGAGAACCAATATTTGACGCTGTCATGCTGAAGCGCTGTGTCTGCTCAATCCTGGCCATGAGTCTACTATTCACAGTTCAATACTATTTTTCTCTGAGGGTGCTGAAAATGACGCAGCTGGAGGCTACGAGCCTCCTGATGATGCTGTTTGTTTTCATGCAGAATTTTCAGGTGTTCAGTAGTAGGTCGGAGAGAAAGTCTGTCTTTAGACAAAATCCACTGGCCAATGGAAAGCTCATGTTCGGGGTTGTGGCAGCCACCACCATCCACATAGCTGTTTCGGAGATTGAATTCACCAGTAGAATCCTAAAACTCAAGCCCCTCGGATTCACTGAGATCCTGCTGGTATTTGCCTATGCTGCCATCGTTGTGTTTGTGAGCGAGGTGGAAAAAATTCTGAGGAATAGAAAAACGGCCCGAGGGGAGGCGGCGGCCACCTGAAATATTCTGCCGGGCTAGTGGACTTCGGCCTAGGAAGGATGGTGAAAAAAATTACTCCTGTCCCCTAGGAATTCTAGGAGCTTGCCAAAGGCCTGGGCTCTGTGATTGGTTCTAATCCTTAGCCGATCCTCCATTTCTCCGTAGCTGACACTGGAACCGCTGGGCATAAAGCAGGAGCAGTAGCCAAAGCCGTTGCTGCCCCGGGGGGGATAGCAGAGCTGCCCCTCTACCGTCCCGTCGAACACACGTTCCTCCAGTTTTCCGACCGCGTTTCTGTAGATGATGGCCACCGTGGTGGTGAAGTGGGCCTTTTTGCTTCCGTCACCGACTATCCTATGGAGGAGCCTTGCCGCATTTTCAAAGCCACCCCGCTCCTGGGCGAATCTCCCTGAAAATATTCCAGGGAAATTGTCCAGAGCCTCTAGACAAAAGCCAGAGTCATCGGCCAGAGTGGTCAATTTTGTTTTTTCAAAGCCAAATCTTGCCTTCAGGAGAGCATTCTCTCTGAAGGTCTCTCCGGTCTCCTCCGGAGATTCCAGATTAAAATCAACCAGCGACTTTAGTCCTATTCCTAGAGTTCCAAGGAGAAGGGAAATCTCCTTGACCTTATTTTCATTGGCCGAAGCCAAAAACACCGTTTCTCCGTGAGTCATAGATCTAGCTGGGTAAAATTCAACTTGCCAGGGGGTATGCCATGTCATCTAGGGTATGTTCTAGGGGATAAAATTTATTTATGCAAATCCCCCCCCGCAATAGGTGAATCCCCGCTACTCCCTGCTGGAGAACAATTCTAGGGAGCCTAGTAATCCCCCCTTCGCCAAATTTCAACTGTCACCCTTGGCCGCTAATATATTATTATCGCGAACTCTGACCATTTCAAGTTAATTATTTTTCTGGATAGTATTATTTATCACTATTCAGGGTGGGGTGAATTTTCCCAAAATACCGTGGTTCTACGTGCTAACACATGGTCTATTGACAATTCATAAAAAGCCATTACCCTGTCATCGTTCCAGAAGGAGAAAAAGACCAGAGGCTAACACCGATCCGAGGAGCTCCCCTGGAGCCAGGGGGTTGAGTGTCTCTGCCAGGGTTGGGAGTTGTTGTAGAGGGGGTCCGCTAGCCTGGAAATGTTTTATTACTAACAAATGATGCGGAGGAATTATGAAGACCGAGGTCAAAATAAGAAGGAGCGGAGTAAGGGAAGAGGGAGTTTTTTCTGACCTAGGACAGCTAAAGAGTGGCCTAAGGGTAGTACCTCGAAATACTAGCGGCAATAGGTCCGAGATTAGCGAAAGGGGTGAATTCAAGGACAACCTCTTAGGTAGCGTTTCCATTCTGAAGAACGGTGTAAAAACCTACTATAATGGCATGGGTCAAAAAACCGAAGAAGTATGGCATCCTGTTGTTGGTCCCTTTGGGGAGCCAGGCCTAGTTGAGAAAATAACTAGAGAGCACAATGGCGGTACCATTAGAGAGAAAGGGGAATTCTATGATGAAACATCCATTCTAAGAAAGGGTAGCAGAGTTATAGCCAGACCGCAGAAGAGTGAGAGCATTGGAGAAGAAGGTTCCTTTGATCGTTTTGGCAGGATTAGTGATGGAAAAAGGAGTATAGTCAGACCAGATAGGACTGGGGCTAGCTCCGAGACTCTGGAAATCAGCGAGAATGGAACGTTTTCCAGCGGGATTCTGGTGGATGGCCTGAGAACCAGAGTCAGAGGGTCTGAAGGGCTAGAGGTAGAAGAGGTTAGGGGGGTGGTGCAGGCTGATGAACCAATTTTGGAAAGGGAGGAGCTTGCTAGCCATGCCAATTCGGATCCTAGCGGTGAAGACAAAACTCACCCTAGTCATAGTGAGACCACAGTCGGTGTCGAAGGGGGGGACGACCCTCATGCTGTCAAATCTCTGGAGGATGGTGGTCTAGAGACCGGGATCCCAGAGGGAAAGGAGTTAATAAAGGCAGAAAACACCAAAAAAAAGACTGCCAGGGAGCAGCTGACGAAACTGTTTGGTAGAATCAAGACATTTCTGTCATCGATTGCAAAGGTTCTAGAGAATGCACTACATCATCTTCTGTTTCGTGGCCGCAGAGCAGAGAAAGAGATGGACGAAAGAATAGAATCCCTCGGAAAATCAGGAGCAAAGGGAAAAAATTTTATGCATCACTAGCTATCCTGGAACCTATCCCATAGGTGTACAGGTCCACAGCCTGGGGGAAAATTCACCCCACTCTGGCCGATGATAGGCAGTACTCTCTGGGAGGTTTTGAAATCAAGCTTCGAATGGGGAAGTCCCAGGTCTGCAGAGGCCCCCAGCATCTGAGGCAGAATCCAGAACTGGGAATTGGAACGGGCTTGGGAACAGATCTAACGTAACTCTCCACTGCTATTCACATCTGTGCGGCTCTAGACTAGCTTACGGGGTCTCCAATGTTGAATCTGTAGCCGTTGATAAAATCCTCTAGGGCCAGGGGTTTTTTGCCCTCCCTCTGGAGTTCGACTATCCTTAGCGTGCCATCTCGGCAGGCTATGGAGAAATTCTTGTCTATGACCGTGCCAATCTCTCCTCTCTGGTCTGGACCAGGAGTGTAGCTGCTCCGGATGAGCTTCAGTCTGTTACCCCCGTGGAGCAGTTGAACTCCAACGGAATCTCCGAGGGCCATGATTTTTCTGTGGATCCTCTTGACGCTATCCCTCTGCCAGTCTACCAGGGCATCTCCGCTGGTTATCCTCTCGGAAAAGGTTGCCTGGCTGGGATCCTGTCTGGTGGCAGAAACTTGTCCATATTTTTCTACGGCTCCTATGGTCTCCAGCAGCATCCTAACTCCTAGATCGGCCAGCTTCCTCCGCAGAGAGGCTATGTCCGTATCCATAGCTATGGGTATTTTTTCCGATGCCACCACATCCCCACTGTCAAGCCCCTCATCAATTTTCATTATGGAGACCCCGGTTTCGTCGTCATCGGACATTAGACATCTTTCAATTGGCGCACAGCCGCGCCATCTGGGCAGGAGGGACGGATGAACGTTCAGACAACCCCGCTTTGCCATGGCCAGAAGTTCTCCGGGCAGTATCAGGCCGTAGGATACCACCACCACCAGATCTGGCTCCAGTACCCTCAGAGTTTCTAGATTTTTCCCGTTTCTAAAGGTGCCCGGAGTAAAGACCGGAATACCTCGGGAAGTGGCCAGATTGTAGATTGGGGTATTGCGCAGCCTCTGGCCCCTCTCCCTCCTTGCCATTTTCCTTGTATAGACTCCAACCACCTCCTGACCGGATTCCAGCAGTCTGGCTAAAAATGGAACTGCAAAATCTGGAGTCCCCATAAAAACTACTCTCACTGGCCAGCCTCCCCCTTCTGTCTCAACATCTTCTCACATTCTCTGATGAGAAGGGTTCTTGATACATTATTCTCTATCATTTTTTGCATATTGCACTTCTGCTCTTCAAATTTTCGTATGTCTATCAGCTGGCTAGAGGACAGCCTTGGACCGGACATCAACGTATTCAGTTCGATGAGTCTTCTCTCGATGGCCTCATCCCTTTCCTTGTTCAGAGTAAATTGATCCCTCTTCCTATTTTTTAGCTCCTGATACTCACTATTGTAGAGGGCCATGTGGTCTGGGTATTTTACTATGGCCCCCCTTTTACAGTCAAATCTATTCCTGTACTCCAGATTCTCGATCCTCTCCAGAGCCTGACGCTTACAGTTCTCAACCTTAGTCCTAAAATCCAGGCAGCTAGCGAACTCTCTGCTGTTAAAATTAAGTCTGGCACATTCTGGATATTTTTCAAGATTTTCTCTGAAGGCCGCTATCTCATTTCTTTTGCTCAGTAGTTTTCTAGTGAGCAATATGTCCTCAATTTCCTCTGCCCTGTTTACCACCTGCACTTCCAGATCATACTTGAAAAACTGCAGGAGGTTATAGTAGTAGGCCTCCTCCTTACGCAGCACAAGTCTGGAATCCTCCTCCTCGGTCTTTTCATCTCCAATGGCCCTGTCGATCCTCTGACTATCGGAATTAATGCGACTTTCCGCCCTTTCTATGTAGTTTTTGATGACTAGTCGCATTCTTTTCAATTCTCTGACGTAGAATTCATTCCTTTCCCCTGGCTTTGGCTGATTTTTTATTCTATCATCCATAAGGTTAAGTCTACAGTTCCAGTAGAGTCTAGCACTGTAGTTATCCATCAGATCGTGTCCCTGGGATAGGCACAGCTCATGGTCTAGAGTCTCCATTATTCGCACCTCCTCTTCCGCTATCCTATAGGAGGGAGCCCCCACCACTCCCCGGTTCGGAAGGGTAAGAAATATAATTACGAATTTTATAACCTTCCACACAGAAATATCGCATCGTAGAGCCTGTTAGCTTGTTATAATTTATTCAGCGACAAAATTCAAGTGAAATACCTCTAGTGAAAATTCTGGAGGAAAGCAGCAGCCCAGCCTTGGCTAGGGAGAGCGCCGAGCTTTTCCCCAGGATTGACTCTGGCAACGAGGACGGGCCGATCCCAGGTCCTCTAGGATGGAGCTCCCGCTACTAATCCCCGGTTCGGAGGGGTAGGAAATATAATTGCGAATCTATGACCTTCCCCACAGAAATACCGCATCCTAGAGTTCGTAGGCTTGTTATAATTTATTCAACGACAAAGTTCAGGTGAAATGCCCATAGTGAAAGTTCTGGAGGAAAGCAGCAGCCTACCCATGGATATGGGGAGCATCAAGCTTTTCCTTAAAATTGACTACAGCGACGAGGACGAGTCAATCCTACGGTCTTTCAGGACAGCGATAAAACAGTGCGAACTTATGATAGGGCGGAGTCTGGTGGAGAAAAAATATCAGTACTCGTTCTACAGTGCCGTTGGAGAGACGGTCCATCTGATGTACGGCCCGGTGACGGAGCTTGAGTCGGTGCATAGAGTTAGTTCCCAGGGGGAAAATATTTTAGTGAGTGAAAACGATTATTTTCTGGATGGCGTAAACGACAGCCTCATTTTTAGAAATGTTCCCCGGGGTTTCCATAGGTTGGACGTAGTCTACAGTGCAAAGTTGACAAACATTACGGATGATCTGAAGCAGGGCATTCTGTTCCACACGGCAAAAATTTTTGAGGATAAGCTGGGCTATTCTCCAATACCTAGGGCCTCCTATAGCATCTATAGGAGATACAAAAGCACGAGACTGTGACATCAGCATAGAATAACCAGGTAGGAGGAACATGAGAGTAGGTAAAATTAATGAACTTAGCAGAAGGCTGGAGCTGCAGGAGCTGGCTAGAGTTCCTGATGGGGCAGGGGGGTTTGAGGGACAGTGGAAAACCCTGAAACATCTCTGGGGAAATATAAAAATGCTCTCCAGTACTCAAAACTCAACTTTTAATTTTCTGGAGATAAAGGCTACACACCTGATAACTCTCCGAAAGCAGAGTGGAGTGACGATTAATATGAGATTTCTCCATAATAACGATATATACAACATAAAATATCTGAATGATCTGGATAACTATTTTCTAGAGGTCATCTGCGAAAAAGTTACCTGATTAGATACTTTTAAAGTTTTAAATTAGAATCTATACTGATAGCTCTAGTATTCTAGAAGCTTCTAAATTTTTACTTCTAAAGTAAATCATTGGGTTTACATTTTACTTTAGAAGTAACACACCAGCTTAGCGTTAGAATGTCTATCTAATCAGCCTATTATCTAATAAATTACTTTTAAAGTAATAGCTAAATCCTCTAGTTCAGACTATTACTCCTCCTGGAAAAACTAGGCGGCTGGCGAAGGAGAAAAATGTCAAAAGAACTTTGCGTTTGCTCTAGGACAGTGACCATCTGTCTAAAATTGGTCATCTCCGAAATGGTTGGCCTAGCACCACCAGAGGGAAATGGCTTCCATATGCTGTGGATTGCCTGCCAGTAGAGCCTCTCTCCCCTAGCAGGGGAAAAAGCCGAAATTCCCTCGCTTTGCTTGTATTTTTAAAAAAAACATGCTATAGTTAGCCGATGTTTAACTGCCAGCGAATGTCGGAGATAATTTTCAGAGGAGCCCAGGGAAAGATAGATGGTTTCTATAGCCATAGCAGAAACTCGAGTGCTCCGAGCGTGCTGGTGGTTAGCAATAACAATGAAAGATCTATGAGAAGGAACAGTTCTCTGGTGAAGACGGTGGAGGCGGTGTTTAATACTTTTGTGGCGAATAATTTTTCTGCCCTGAGGTTTGATTTCGTTGACCACAGGGTTGACAAGAGTGAGGTGGACAATTGCAATCTGCTAGATATGACGGCAGCTCTGGATTGGCTACACAGTAAGAACTTCGAGTGTAGGAATTTCTGGGTCTGTGGAATAGACTACGGGGCCTTTGTGACACTGCAGCTCGTCATGAGGAGGCCGGAGCTGGAGAACTATGTGCTGGTCTCGCCGAACATGAAGAAGAGTGATATGAGTTTTATAATTCCCTGCTCAGCCTGTGGACTTATCATTAGAGGTTCCGAGGATGTGAAGTTTACCGAGGAGGAGTGCCTCGCTCTGCAGGAAAAGCTGCTCACCAAGGCGGAGTCTAGAGTAAAGTGCGCCACCATCTATGGTGCCGAAAGGGATTTTGCTGGTGAACTTGGCCAGCTGGGGGGAGAACTAGCTGCCTATCTTGGGGAGAAAACCGCCTACGATAGAAAGAATCTGAAACATGTTACGGCGGGTAAGAGGAGGAGGAGAAAAAAGAGAACATCCTATCTGGATGAGGAAAAGACGGTTTACGTCAATCCGGTTAAGAATTTGGACATTAGAGACATATGAAATATCAAATGACTGGAGGGTTTGGCAATGGTCCATTCAATTAGAAAAACAAAGACAAAGATGAGCAGATACCTGCTGGGGGCCTTTGTGGCAATCTTTATTCTGTACAGCCTTAGTGGGATTGTCTTTGTCATAAGTAGCAAATATAACATAATCAGTGGTGAGGGGAAGACACTCCATATAAATGAATTTTTTAACCTCTGGAACGATGAAAAACAGGCTTCCTACCGTCCCCAGATGGACGCTAGGCAGATAGCCTACATAAGTTCCAGAGACTTCATGGTGAATTTTCTAGCTAGGCTGGTTAACTCCAAACTAGTTGAGCTGGAGGTGGAGAATTTTGCCGTCCATAGACCTGACGAACTGGTGCTGAGGACTATCTCCGAGGATGAGATGTTCCGCAGTGATGGTGGCTTCGATTTTAGTAAATTTGAAAATTTCCTAAAAAAAGAGGAGCTGAGCGAACTTGACTTTATGAACAGGGTGCGAGAATTAGAAAATCGCAGGTTTCTCCTGAATGTGCTGACTACCACGGCACTGCTGAACGAAACGGAAGTGGAAGTGCTCCTAGGAGAAACTAATCTAACTAAAAATGCCAAGATTTTTTCCATCAGCAGGTCTAAACTTGGAAAGGACAGTTCGGCTGTGGAGGAGGGGGAGATAAGGCGCTACTATGACCATAATACTCAGAAATTTAGCACGCCGGAGACAAAGAAGATTGACTACGTGAAAATACCTGACTGTAAAGCTGCTCAGCTGAAAAGACTGCAGGAAATTGTTGGTCCAAGGTCTAACATTCGCGATATTTCTAAGGCTATGAAGTTGAAGATAGAGAGTTTTGGCTATCTCTCCGAGGCGGATATAGTCAATGATGCGAAATATTCCGCCATAGTTGGCGTGTTTAGCATAAAAGTTGGCGGTCTCTCTAGAGTGATGAAAGTCGGAAATGATGCCTATGTCTACTCCGTTGGCGACTCTAGAAAGGGCTATGTGAAAGGTCTGGAAGAGGTTAGAAACGATATTGTTGCCGCTATCCAGGCTGAGAGAACTCTGGAGCTGCAGAAAAAAGCTGTCCTTGGCTACAGAGAGGACTATAGAAACAGGAAATTCGCTGACGAGGTACTTCTGGGCCGTGGCTTTGAGGTTAGAGAGGTGAATAGGCTGACCAGAGAGAAAGGCCAGTCCTACGATGGAGACTTTCTGCGGCAGTTGATGAAAACCCCCAGTGGAGGCTCTACGGACCTCTTCCATGACAGTGGCAGCATATACTTTGCTCTGGTGACAGGCACTGGAGTACTCGGAGAGAAGGAGGATGGTCATGTCACTAGAGATCAGCTGGTTGAAAAACTTGTTCTCCAGGGTGGCGAGACGGTTCTGGGGTACTATCTGAACTATCTTAGAAATAGCAAGTACACTAAAATGAAAGTCAACCACAGACTGCTAGATCTCATAATGTAGATGAGATACAGACTCTGCATCGAGTACGATGGATCAAACTATTCCGGCTGGCAGAGGCAGGGCCATGGTCTGTCTATCCAGGAGGCTATAGAGGAGTCCATCCTAAAGTTTTCCGGAGAGAGGGTTGAGCTGGTTGGCTCGGGTCGAACCGATGCCGGAGTGCATGCCCTAGGCCAGGTGGCGCACTTTGATCTTGTCAGAGGGCAATTTTCCACCCCAACCATTGTCCAGGCCCTTAACTACTACCTCTGTGAATTTAGCCGGGCCAGGAGCGGAAGAATGGGGAGCCTGATTCGCAGAGAGTTTGGCGATTTCTACCGTAGATACGGCTCCCTCTCGGGACAGGATATAGTTATTAAAAGTTGCGAGGAGGTGGATGATGGTTTTCATGCTCGCTTCTCCTCCAGAATGAGATATTACAAGTATATTCTAGTGAACACAAAGTCTGCATCGGCTCTCTGGTACGCTAGAGCCTGGCATGTCCGAGAACCTCTAGACCTGGGTCCCATGCAAACTGCCTGCCAGCTGCTGCTGGGCTCCCATGACTTCAGTAGCTTCAGAGATAGCCAGTGCCAGGCACCAAGCCCGGTTAAGACCCTCAGAAGTTGCACAGTCCATAGGAATGGTGATCTAATTTCCATTGAGATGGCCGCAAAATCATTTCTCCATCATATGGTGAGGAACATCGTGGGCACTCTAAAGGATGTGGGTAGCCATAGGACAAGTATTGAAGAATTCAGGGCCATTATAGAGTCAAAGGACCGGCGCCGGGCCGGGGTGAATGCTCCAGCCCAGGGCCTCTACTTTATAGGGGTTGACTACTAGCCATTGCCCCAGGGATGCCCAAGCTGGCCCAGCTGTGGTAGAAAATGGGCTGGCCACTCCAGCAGCCGGCTCCAGGACAAATAAACCTAACAGTGGCCAGTGGCCAAAATAGTACTACAGAGAATAGCCAGAGGGGACTAAACGGGGTAGCCTCGCCAATCTCTAAAACATTAGAGCAGCTCTACATTTGACCACATTTGCAACAGATTCCTGATGAATTTAGGGGCAGATTTGCATTGCGTTTAAAGAAATTTGACCATAGATTTGGCCAGAGAGATAAAAATATAGGAGGCTTCAGAAAATATATGTCTAGGTTGTTGAAAAACTATCCAAAAAATAACAGAGTTTGCTCCTTTGGAAAAATTGTAAATATGAAAAATAAAATGGTGGGAGACTGGTCGGGCCCCGGCGATAACTATGACGGTAATTTATTTTGATTCAGGAGAAGATTTGTTTTAGCTCCAGAGGGGAGTGGAGAGCTTGGCTCTCTAGCAACTGCCGAAGATCCTCCGGCATCTGGCTAGTGCTGCCAAGAAAATTAAAGAGAGAGGAGCCGCAGCCACAGCTAAAATACTGGGAGGCTAGAGACGAGGCGCTCTGCTTCGGCTGGATAGATAGCACAGTGAGGGCAGAGGATGATAGAAGAATTAGGCGCTACTTCTCCCCTCGGCGAGAGAGAAGCCTCTGGTCAAGGTTCAATAAAAACAGAGTGGCAGAGCTCATAGAGCAAAATCTGATGACCAGCCAGGGTCTCGAAGCCATTGAGAGGGCTAAATCCAATGGTTCCTACTTTGCATTGGACTCGGCCGAGGATCTAGTGATTCCCCCGGAGCTGGCCGAAGCACTAGCCAGAGACAGAAAAGCTGGGGCCGCGTTCGATGGGCTAGCCAGAGGCCAAAAAAAGCGCCTACTCTCCAGACTTGTGCTACTCAAAACTCCTGAAGCGCGAGCTAGGAGAGTGAGGCTTCTGGTAGAAGATCTTGGAGCCCGAGCCAGAGACTCCAGGAGATGGGCTCCAGTATTTTCCTAGCAACCCGAACTGTGTGCCTCTAGACTAGCTAAACTTCAGACTGATCACAACGTTATCCTTCTGGTTGGCATCCGGAAGATTCTGGCCAGCGGAATGCCCATATATTTCGTCTCTGCCTATTCCCTCCTTTCTCAGTCGATCAATTTTGATTTCGAAATTAAAAAATGCTTTCAGTGCTGTCTCCACTATAGACTCTCTGTTCACATTGTAGCATTCAGCCATGATTTCTAAAATATCATAGGCCGACTGGCTAAGTGTTATAGTCTTGGTATTTATGGCAATATTATTATTAGACATGGTTTTCTCCAATTTTTTGATAAATAATTACTAGTATACTATATAAATAATAATCTGTCAACTACTCTAGATATTCATGGGGACTACCCAACTGTTTGTATAGGTCCAAACACATGTGAGACAAAATAGATCTTTTGGCTGAATGTTTTTTATTTCAGCTGTTGGGTCATTTTTAGGATAATTAATGTTGTTCTGGGAATGACTAGGGTAGAC
>JAITSP010000023.1 GCA_031287725.1 Rickettsiales bacterium | reverse complement strand
TTTCTCCACTGCTAAGGCTCCAGCATCCCAGCCATTCCTGGAATCCAGTTCTGTGGACCTGGGAAGAATGTTAAATTTTTTCTAGCTGCTCTGGAGGCTGGTGGATCTGGGCTGGGAGTGTTAGAAAAATAGCTGAAACATATTGGCCCTCCTACAAATTAGTTCTATCCCCTAGTGGGAGGCTAGAGGGAGAATGGATAAACATCAAATAGCTCCAGATTTGACCTAATTTGCAGCAGATTCCCGAGGAAGCTGAGGAAAGAACCCTGTGAATGCTCTAGAATTGTTCTGAGGTCAAAGTAAAGCTAGGTTTGGCGAGTCTAGTGGCCCTATCCCCTCAAATTAGATCTCTCCCGGACACTGGCTGATCCACTGTCCTAGGGGCTTGGAGTCTCGTTTGACAAAATTTTGCTTGAGGCTAGGGTCTTCGAAAAGTTTATTTCTTCTTTCTAATGGAGGAGGTGCTAGGTAGTTTAAATGGTGACCAGCTGGCGGCTGTTCTCTACAATAGGGGTCCGCTGCTTCTGCTGGCGGGGGCTGGCACTGGGAAGACTAGGGTTCTAGTCTCTAAGATAGCCTATCTGCTGGAGAATAATTTCACCAAACCTCTGAATCTTATGGCTGTGACATTCACGAACAGGGCTGCCGATGAGATGAGGAGGCGTGTTGCTAGCCTAGTCGGTGGAGACATCGGGGAAATGTGGATTGGCACATTCCATTCGGTTTCGGCTAGAATTCTTCGGGAGCAGGGTCACCATATGGGTCTGCCTAGAAACTTCTGCATAGTCGACCAGCTGGGCCAGCTATCTCTGGTAAGGCGTGTGATGCTGGATATTGGTCTAGATCCGCTGGAGAACAATCCTAGACACTATGTGGAGATGATCGGAAGAATTAAGAATGGAGAGCCGGGTGTAGACCTCTATTCTCTCCATCGGCTGGATGAGGTCTGGAGAGCCTATGGTCTGGGACTAGGACAGATGAATGGCTGTGACTTCGCTGACCTTCTGCTGAATGTGCTGAAGCTTCTGGATAGCTGTGCTCCGGTCAGAGAGTACTACAATGGACTTCTGGAGTATCTGCTGGTTGACGAGTACCAGGATAGCAATGCTCTCCAGCGTAGATGGCTAGGGCTGATGGCTGACACAGGACGGAGAAAAGGTGTTAAACTAACCTGTGTGGGTGACGATGACCAGTCCATCTATGGCTGGCGAGGGGCAGAGGTTAGCCACATGCTCCGGTTCAGCAGTGACTACCGGGGAGCAAAGGTGCTAAAGCTTGAGAGAAACTACAGATCAACCCAGCACATACTAACCGTAGCCTCCCGGCTGATAGCACACAATGGCCATAGACACAGAAAAACCCTCTATAGCGATAGCACTGACCCTGGCGAGAGGGTACGGCTGAGCAGCTGCAATGATATGAAACAGGAGGCCATAGTCATAGCCGAAGAGATAGGAAAGCTAAGGGAGAGTGGTTCCATCGGCGGATTTGGTGAGGTAGCCATTCTAGTGAGAACCAACCAGCAGACAAGAATTCTAGAGGAAGTGCTGCTAAAGTTCCGGCTACCCTACCGGCTGGTGGGAGCCACAGGATTCTTCGAGAGAAGGGAAATAAAAGACTGTCTGGCCTTTCTACGTCTTGCTAGCAATCCAAAGGATTCTCTAGCCCTCCGGAGGGTCATCAGCCTGCCAGCCCTAGGACTAGGAGCAGCACTAGTGCTCAGAGCAGAGGAATTCAGCGACAGATATGACCTGAGTCTCCTAGGAGCCCTCTCCCAGCTCTGCTCCAGCGGTCTAGCCAGAGGTAGAGCCCAACGGAGGGCTCTGTACCTCCTAGACAGGATAAATGGATGGCACAGTGGCATCAAATCCCGGGCACCAGAGGATCTACTGCAGACCATTCTGAGGGAAAGTGGACTAGTAGAATCCTTCGAGCTAGATCCAACCATCGAATTCAGAGGCAAGATGGAGAATCTAGAGGAGCTCCTGGACACCCTCTCCGACTTTCCCAGCACTGACAGCTTTCTAGCCTACGTCAACTCCCTCTCGACCAGAGACGGTGATTCCTCTGGCGGAGCCGTAGACATCATGACCATCCACGCTGCCAAGGGCCTAGAGTTCGGAGTAGTGTTTCTGCCAAACTGGCAGGAGGGTATATTCCCCCATCCCTGGTCTCTGGAGGAGCCAGCTGGCCTCGAGGAGGAGAGGAGACTAGCCTACGTTGCCATGACCAGAGCCCAGAGAAAACTATATCTGAGCTACTCCCTCTTCCGCTACGAGAACAGAGAGGTAATCAGTCTAGAGAGATCCAGATTCATAGACGAACTGCCCGAGGAAAATCTAGAGACCCAGAGCTGCGAACTTGACAGCCGCCACTACAGAGAATACTACAGCCAGCGATGGAACCACTGGGAGACAGCAACTCCAGAGCCAGAGGACTCCCGAGAGCCAGAGGATAGAGACCTGGAGGACTCCCGAGACACCAGCAGCGCCGGAGAGGGCTAGTGTCCAGCTAGATGGATGTGCCCTGACTCCACCCTAAATTAGGTTTCTCCTAGGTTCTTCTTCCCGGAGAAGTCAGGCAGGTGGGGGGAGAAACACTAGAGTAGCTCTAAATTCGACCTAATTTGTAACGGCCCCATAGCAGTTGGACCGAACACAGACAGAATTTGGCTAGGTCGCATATTTTAACACAACCTATGCCCTCCGGATGGGGGACCCACCAGGGCCTATCCTTGGGTTATTGACTTAATGAATGTATATGCGTAATTTTGGGCATGTTTGTCTTTTATATGTTGTATGACTGAATTAGATGTTCTCCAATGGGTGACTGAAAGGGTTACCGAGATAATCATCGAGAGTTTTCCCGGAGAAGTCAAAGAAGTTGAATATAAGTGTCTGGCCCATACTCTCTGCATTAATGGTGAAATTGCCAAAATAATTGGTCGGGGTGGATTTGGCTCGATTTTTCTGTTTAATAGCAAGCATATAGGTACAGTTACCATAAAAATACCACTATTCAGGCAGAGGATCGGTCCCGTCTATTCAGAATTTTCCTGTGATTTGGCAAGTGAAGGTCTATATAGCTATGTTATCTCCCATGACGAGGGTAAATTACTTAAATCATCGAACAATATGCTGAGGATGCTCAACTATGGTAATATATTTTATCATTCGCTCAGCTCCCCAGAAACAGATGGTGCACCCCTGAAGGATGCGGGTGTGAGTATCTGCGAGTACTGTGAATTGGGAAATATCCGTTCTATGCGTCGGGATTTGGCCAGATTTATCCTCTCCAGGAAGAGTAATGTGACTGGTCTGCTGAATGCGATAGATCTGATGCAGAATGGGATTGGTGCGAATGCGATGTGCCTCCACCTCGACATAAAGCCGGACAATTGTTTCGTGACGAAGGAAGGAGTTGTCAAAATTGGTGACTTCGGCACATTTATGTACCTAGAGATGGAGGGGGAGTCAGAATCCAAATTCAAATACAACGAGGAATATTTTAGGCGGAGGAAACAATTCGGGTTCTCTGATGATGGTCTTAGTAATACTGCGTCCTATACGGCCCCAGAGGTTTTGGCAGGAAAATGCGAGGAGATTGATCTGAGGAAGATTGACATATTTTCCCTTGGACTGGTATTCCTGGAGATTATGAGTTGTGATAGCTATTTATTTGCCGATGGGGGTTTGCTATCTGCGATGAGCCTTCTTACGGATGGGGTGAAATGGGAATTGTTCCTCGATGATACGCTAAAAAAGGCGAAATTAGACCCATTTTTTAAAAATGTAATCAGAATGGCCTGTGCCCACGACCCCAAAAAAAGGAGTACCGCCAGAGAAATAAAAGAATATGCAGAAAAAAACTATCCAGATAGGGAAAATGCGGAGGAGTGGCAGGCTGAATTTGACGCCATGGTCAAACTCTCTGGTCAGGGAATGGAGAAAACAGAGGAAACGGGTGGGGCGAAAAAAGAGCAGATAAAAGGATTGTTAACTAGAGAAAAAAAGAAAGAGGAGAAAGAGGAGATAGGAGGGGAAAGAATGGTAGAGCAGCCAGAGGCACCACTAGCCGGAGGAATGGTGCTAGATGATGAAGATGAGGTGCTAGAAGAGGAGATAGTAGATGTAATAGAAGAGGAGATAGTAGATGTAATAGAAGAGGAGATAGTAGATGTAATAGAAGAGGAGATAGTAGATGTAATAGAAGAGGAGATAGTAGATGT
>JAITSP010000078.1 GCA_031287725.1 Rickettsiales bacterium | reverse complement strand
TTAGCTTTTTCGCTAGGAGGAACCTAGAAAACTCTCCTAATTTGCAACGGGGCCAAAATACAATGGTAGGCTGGAGAGAAGTAATAGGATAGTCAGAGAGGAATTCCATAGCAGAAAAGATCTTCTAGCAAATTCTCTAGAAGAATTCAGAGAAGAGCTGGCCAAGTACCTATACAGATACTATAACTATAGACCCCATTCGAAGCTTGATTTCAAAACTCCCAGAGAGTATTATCTATCTCTGGCCAGAGTGGGGTGAATTTTCCCATAGGCTGTGGACCTGTACACTAGGCCCTAGGACTTGACTTGTCGGAAATATGGGGTACCCTTGGGGCATGTTGGTGAATAGCTGGAAGGCGGTAAGTAGTAGGTGACGTTGCAGGTAATGGTGGGTGATCAGAGTAAGCTGGAGACAGCCCTCCGGGCTCTGAGGAAGAAGGTGCGGAGAGAGGGTATCCTCAAGGAGGGAAAAATGCGGACTGAGTTTGAGAAACCTTCCGAAAAGAGAAAAAGAAAGGAAAAGGAGAGTATAACCCGTATGAAGAAAAAGAGAAGGTAGTGTCCAAAATTTCTAGGATAGTCTTCTCTAGGGTTCCCCCTGGGGGCCTGTCGGCTAGTGCTCTGCCGCTCCCCCAGGTCCGGGCTGGAATGGGTAGGCGTCTATGAATATTCTAGGGGTGGAGACGAGCTGTGATGAGACTGCCATGGCCATCCTAGATGAAAATAGGAGGATTCTGGCCCACAGCGTCCTCTCCCAGATAGACATACACAGAGAATTTGGCGGGGTCGTTCCGGAAATCGCCGCAAGGAACCACGCGGACGTTATCGACATGGTTTTCAAAAAAACTCTGGCGGACGGAGGGCTCAGGGTAGAGGATTTGGATGTGCTATCGGCCACCACGGGACCAGGGCTGATCGGCAGTGTGATTGTGGGCACGGTGTTTGCGGAAACGCTGGCGATGGCCCTAGAGAAGCCCTTTGTCGCGGTTAACCATCTTGAGGCCCACGCACTGACCTGTCGGCTGACGGATGGGGTGTCTTTCCCATTTTTTCTGTTTCTGCTGTCAGGGGGCCACTGCCAGCTGCTGCGAGTCAATGGCGTTGGCGACTACAGCAAAATTGGTGAGACTCTGGACGATTCTCTGGGTGAAACCTTCGACAAGGTGGCACAGATGCTAGGCCTCGAGTACCCCGGGGGACCGAAAATAGAAAAAATCGCGAAGAGCGGCGATGAGCAGAGGTTCAGATTTCCCAGACCACTGGTCGATGGCAGGGGTGGCAGAGTGGCTAACCCTAGGAAATTTGATTTCTCCTTTTCCGGCCTTAAGACAGCCGTCAGCTGTGAGGTGAGAAAGTTGATGGACAAAAATCAATCCACCGGAGGGATCAGAGGATTTTTGGAGGGTGATAGAGAGGATCTGGCCGCCTCCTTCCAGAGAACGGTGGTTGAAATTTTATCCGACAGGCTACAGAATGTGCTGTCGTCCGATGACACTGTGGATACCTTTGTCCTGGCCGGTGGTGTTGCCGCCAACCAGCATATAGCAAAAAATCTGGGGGCGGTCTGTGCCGCCGCCGGCCGAAGGCTGGTGGTACCTCCTCCGAAACTCTGCACGGACAACGGCGTCATGGTGGCCAACGCCGCTCTGGAGAGGTACAGAATGGGTTTTATAGATGGTCTAGGGGTTAGCCCAAGGGCCAGATGGGAATTGGAGGAACTTAAAAGCCATGTTTATAGTAAATTTTCTTAGATCTGTATTATTCTTTCTATCTTTTTCGGTGCAATTCATGTTTCTGGTGCTGGCAACGGTGATGAAGAAGTGCTTCCGTAACACTAACTTCTTCCTAGAATGCACGAAGAGCTGGGCAACCAACAATGTGACTCTGCTCAAATATACATGTGGGGTAAAGTACAGGGTCCTAGGCGCGGAGAATGTGCCGGAGAAAAACTTTGTGGCCGTGTCCAAGCACCAGTCCACCTGGGAATGCTATTTTCTCCACGCCTTCCTGCCAGGCTATCCGGTATCCGTCTCCAAGAAGGAGATCTCGTCTCTTCCCCTCTTTGGATTTGCTATAAAAAACATTGGCACCATAGAGGTTGATCGCGAAGATGGGATTGGATCGGTCAAGTCTATTCTGGAGAAGTCTAGAAATTTCATCAGAAAGGGGAGAAACGTTTTTATGATGTTTCCCCAGGGGACCAGGGTACCCCCCGAGGCCACCAGCAGGGAATATCCGTATAAAGCGGGATTTCTAGGGGTAGCCAGGGCTAACGGCCTAGACATTCTGCCAATATACCTGGATTCTGGAAAATACTGGCCCAGGGGCAAATTCACCAAGAACCCCGGAACTATAACGGTGGTGGTACTGCCTCCACTAAAATACGAAGACTACCGAACCAAACCCAAGGAGCAGGTGCTGGAGGAGGTGGAGCAGGTCATAGAGGTGGAGGGTCGCCGGAGGCTAGAGGAGTTCCAGGAGTCAGCTCTCGGCTAGATCTATTCCTCTCCGGAAAGCACCCGGACGATGGATTCTAGTCCTAGCCGATGGTCCAGAGAGCCGGTGGCAAAGCCGGGAACCCCACCCCCCCGGGAGCCAAGTTTCCTGAGTAGGTCCGGAGCACTGTACCTGTCAGTGATGTTCTCCGCCAGGATCAGGATGATGGTGAATTTCCCACCCTCGCCTGGACAGAGGGCAGAGAGCAGAGTATCTTTGGCGTTGGCACCACCCCTCCTGCTAGCCATGAGCTGTCTTATGTCTCCGAAGGAGGCGCCACTCTCCGTAAAATCCCCAAAGAGAACCCTAATGCCATGGATAACCCTCTCTCCGAGGGGTATGGCCGCTAGTCTGAGTTTCTCGGCGGAGCTAAGCCTTGCCTTTAGACTTTTATTCTCCTCTAGAAGGGATTCCACCCTCTCCCGGACCTTTCCGGGACCAATCCTCAGAGTGCCAGCAACTCCATCCAGCATGTCCATCTTGCCATTCACGTACCTCAACGCCTCCAGGGCCGTGCGGGCCTCTATCCTTCGGACACCGGCGGCTATGGACTCGACTCTAGTTATTTTAAAGAGGCCGATGTCGCCAGTTCTTCTGACGTGGGTCCCACCACAGAGCTCCACCGAATAGTAGCCGTTTATAGTGTTGCACTTCAGATAGTCATTCTGGGCAGCGAGGAAAACCACTCTAACGGTCCTGCCGTATTTTTCACCGAATAGTGCAGTTGCGCCCATTTCTCTGGCTTTTTCAAGATCCATGGTCTCCAGCAGGGATTCACTATTTTCTATAATTAGACTGTTCACAGTCTCCTCCAGAGACCGAATGGCATCCCCATCGAGATGTCTATCACAGGAAAAGTCAAATCTAAGACAGTCCGCATCCACCTGGGATCCTCTCTGGCTCACCACTCCGGAACCCAGTAGATTCCTCAGGGCAAAGTGCAGCAGATGGGTCGCGGAGTGGTTAGCCGCTATGCGGGCACGCCTAGCTCCCTGGACCTCTAGGGTAACCCTGTCCCCCTGTCTAAATTTACCCTTCTCTAGGATGCCTCTGTGCACTATCAGGCCGCCGGGAGTTCTCAGAGTGTTCTCCACGGCCATGGAGCCCGCCACCTCACCATTCGACAGCTCCTCTGGACTCCCCAGAAGAATTCTTCCCTGGTCGCCCACCTGTCCTCCACTCTCCCCGAAGAAACAGCTGCTGTCAGTCACCAGGTCAATCCGATCGCCCTCGGTGACCTCTCCGGCGAGACCCCCATCCCTGACCAGCCGAACTATTCTGCCTTCGCTTTCGGTTCTCTGGTAGCCGACGAAATCGGTTTTTTCATCGATGCCGGAGTAGAGATCGCCCTCTAGGGCATCACCAGATCCAGTCCAGCTAGCCCTGGCCCTTAGCTTCTGTTTTTCCATTTCCCTCTCGAAACCCTCCACATCTACTCTCATTCCTCTGGCCCCAAGGATGATCTCCGTCAGATCTAGAGGAAAGCCGTAGGTGTCGTAGAGCTCAAAGGCCTCTGGACCAGAAAGAATACCTCCGCTAGCGCTGGCCGCCCTCTTCTCCAGCAGCCCCATGCCCTTTTCCAGAGTCAGTGCGAATTTGCCCTCCTCGCTCCCCATCACCTCGCCGATGAACTCTCTGCGCTCCACTAGCTCCGGATAGGCCTCCCCCATGACCTCCACCAGACAGGGTACCAGTCTGTGCAGGGCCAGATCTCTGGATCCAAGTCTATAGAGCTGTAGCAGGGCTCTGCGCACTATTCTTCTGAGGACGTAGCCACGCCCCTCGTTGGAGGGTAGTACTCCATCACAGATCAGGAAACTAGAACTCCTGATGTGGTCGGCAACTATTCTGTGGGCAAATATGTCACCCTCTCCGAACAATTCCCGAGAACTGTCGATTATTTTCCTGAACAGGTCTATCTCGTAGTTACTGTGCACTCCCTGGAGTACAGCGGCCAAACGCTCTAGACCTATGCCGGTGTCGATATTCTTGGTCGGCAGTTCGTGCAGCTCCCCCTTTCCATCTCTGCTGAACTGGGTAAAAACTATATTCCAGATCTCCGTATATCTATCTCCATCGGCGTCCGCGCTGCCCGGAGGGCCGCCGGCCACCTCTTCGCCGTGGTCATAGAATATTTCACTGCAGGGACCACAGGGTCCAGTCTCCCCCATCTCCCAGAAGTTGTCTTTTGTTGCTATTTTTATGATTTTCCCAGGTGCCAGATGGATGTCATTCTGCCATATGTCCTGGGCCTCTCTGTCATCATGGTAGACAGTTACCAGCAGTCTGTCCCTGGGAATGCCCAGCACATCCGTTAGAAATTCCCAGGCCCAGCCCAGAGCCTCCCTCTTGAAATAGTCTCCGAAGGAAAAGTTACCGAGCATCTCAAAGAACGTATGGTGACGGGCCGTATAGCCAACATTATCAAGATCATTATGCTTCCCACCGGCCCTGACGCACCTCTGGACCGACGCAATTCTCGGACAGGGTGGCTTTGCGCTGCCGCTGAAGTAGCTCTTGAACTGCACCATGCCGGAATTGGTGAACAGCAGGGTCGGATCGCTGGGAACTAGACTCGATGACTGGACTAGCAGAAACTGTCTAGCTCTAAAAAACTCCAAAAACTTTCTTCTTATTTCATCGACCGTTAACATGTCTCTGGCCCCTCCCAACCTGCGGCCAGACTCTACAGGGGGTCCCAGAGTTTGTCAAGTTTCCTGTTTTTCCTAGGAGCGCCGTCTGCCCCATGGGCTCAGCCTCTGCCGGCCCATTTCCTCTCCGGCGGGGATGGCTAATGCCAGGGGCGGCCAACTCTGACAGGGATTTACCCTGGTGGAGTTGGCAAGCCTAGATTTTCAGCCATCCGTTGCTCTAGAGGCCACCTTGTCCAGCAGCCTCTGGAGAATGCTCAGAACTGCCGCTAAATTCTCCGGAGGCATGGGTAATTTGTTCTGGATTCTCTTTCTCCGCCATAGAAGAGGAATTTGGCGGCGGATACTGAATTCTACCCGCACAGCCCTAGCTAGATAGCGTCTGAAATCCTCAAAGGTATTTAAGACTCCGGCACCACTGGCTCTTGGAAAGTCAACTAGGAGTCCTGCTTTTACAAGATAGTCCAGCTGATCCGAATCGCCAAGAGTATTCAGATGATCCAAAAAAATGATATTTTGGATTACGAACACGGGTAGGGTCGCCCAGATAGCCTAAATTGTCAGGAGGATTTAGATAAAAGCTTTCAGGAGTATTTAGATAATCCAAGCTTTCAGAAGGATTTAGATAATTAGCATAGCTTATTTTAATGTGAAGGAAATTTAATATGGAGGAAATTCCGCTCTCATTTTCCTAGCCCGAGAGTGCCAGGACTGACGCCACTGGCGGTAGCCGGATCCCTGCGATGGCGCCTGGTGGCAGCTACTGGGAATAGGGCGGGGAGAAACCCTCCGGAGGGGAGAGGGAAGCCTCGGCTAGACTAGAATATCTTCTCTGGGAATTGGTCAGCTAGATCGGAAGCATTCCCCCAGCTCCTCTAGAGAATTTTTCAGTGAATTGTCGCCCATTCCGCTGCCGCTGGGCAACCCCGGGTTTCTCTGGCTCCTAGTTTTTCCCGGGTCATTTTTTTCAGCTATGGGATCTATGACTGTGGGGATTTCTCTGACCAGCACCCTGGTGACAACTCTCCGACCAAAGATGGAATTCATCCTGTCAACTAGATACTGGCTATTGCTGCTGAGAAAAAAAGAGGCTGAGGAGTTATAGCTGATGAGATAGACGGTTCCCTGGCTGGTTGACCTCTCTCCACTGATTTTCTCAAATGCACAGTACCTCTCATATTTTTCGCCGACTATGGCCTTCCAGTTGGTCACCAGGCCATGGATAATCTGATACC
Source organism: Rickettsiales bacterium (assembly GCA_031287725.1). Taxonomy (GTDB): domain Bacteria; phylum Pseudomonadota; class Alphaproteobacteria; order Rickettsiales; family UBA1997; genus CALXRO01. The sequence goes on along the minus strand of JAITSP010000078.1, from coordinate 2,008 downwards.
TTGGATCGTCTCCAAGGTGTCCTAGCAGTCTCCTGGCCGAGCTGGCCAGACTTACAAATCTGCCACCACTGGAAGAACTAGTGGTCATCGAAACCTCGGCTCTGCTGTTCGATTAGTTCCAGAATTCTGCCTTCCCTCCCATCGCCATCTGCATGGTAAAAGTAAAACTCGGGAACAAGTTTGGCTCTGATTTTCTCCGCCACCATCGCTCTAACCTGTCTGGCAACGTCACCATTGAGCCTCTCCAGAAGGTCTAGGCGCTGTCTGGGCTCCAGACCAAAGGTATCCACGGACACTCGCGCAGCCAGCATACTCTTATCCAGGCTAACCCCTAGGACGCTGACGAAGACCCGTCTGGTCCCCAGGGAAAATTCGCTCTGGGAAAAGATTTCGTTCAGGGCGTCCTTTAGTCTGGAAGATCTGCGGAGCCTAAAATTAATTGTAGAGCCGTCGTTCATTCTCCTCTTTTCTCTTGCCATAGGTTGGATCATTGATTTGGTAGTGGCCGTCCTCAAGTTTTATGAAACTCTCCAGAGAGACCTCGGCGAGCTTGCGTTTTATGTTATGGAGTGCGGTCTCTAGAACCCTGTCATTCTGCGTTTTCGAACCCCAGACAGCCTCTAGCAGATCTTTTCTAGCTATCTTCCCCTTTCCAAGGGTTTTGATCAGTTCCATCTCCCTTTCGGTGAACCTAACAACTCTGCTGCCACCATCGGCCACTAGGATGTTTTCACTGAAATTTACTGTCCCAAAGCCATAGGAGACCGTGTTTACACGTCCCTGGGATAGGAAATTCGCTATTCTCTCTATGACATTGTCTATTCTAAAGGGGGTCTGTACGTTTATAGCGTTCTCAACTGGCTCTGGACCAATGTTCACTATCAGCTTGCCTCCCAGATAGGTGCCGGCTAGAGTCCCGCCTACGAAATCCGAGCCCATGCAGTCAAATAGAATGACATCCTGCAGCTGCACCTCTCTGGAGTCACTCTGGCTGAATATGCTAATGACTGCCTCTCTCCCTAGTCTCCCTCGCAGAGAGCTAATTAGAAACAGATCGTCAGAAAAAACTAGAATGTTCATAGTCTAGAGAACAAATAGCCAGAGGACCCTGAACAGCAGCAGATTGGTCAGACCGGCGAACAGGCCAGCCACAACATCATCTAGAATGATGCCCAGAGGGCTCTTCATTTTAGAATCGATGGTACCTATAATTCCTGGCTTCACTATGTCATAGATTCTAAACAGCACCACAGGCGTCACAAAGCTAAAGGTCTGTAGCAGATAGGGGTGCTCGTCCCTTAGAAATTCAAAACCCGCACTGCCAATTGGTATAAATAGGAACAGTGAAATGAGGAAACTCAATAGCTGCCCTATAACCTCATCTATCACCACCTCCGATGGATCATCCCCTCCGCCAGCCTTCCCAACATAGGTCCCCACGGTCTCTAGAGCCAAAAAGAACAATCCCAGAATGGCTATGGCCATGACTAGAATTGGATTTCTCGACCCCAGATAGCTGGTCACTGATATCATTAGAAACCACAGTGGAATCGTAGCAACACTGGCCAGAGTGCCAGGACAGAGCCTACTTCGGCCCAGACCCAGGAAGGTAACCAGCAACTCCGCCACTCTAAAACTGGACATGTCATCGATAAACATTAGTATCCTGACTATGGTAGCACAGACTAAAGTATTGTCAATTATAGACTCGTGGTCCGTACACCGCTAGTATAGTATACCTCTTTCCAAATCCATTCCAGTTCCCAGCTATGGAGTGGTACTCTAGAGGAGGCATAGACCCCTAGCCATTGGATTTAAAAAATTGGAGGCTCTAGAGGTTCGGCTAGTTTCTCTGGCACTCACCTGACTTTTCTCCAAAGAAAAGCCACTCTAGAGGATCCCTCTTGGGTAAAATCTAGTAATGTATAGGTCCAAACACATGTGAGACAAAATAGATCTTTTGGCTGAATGTTTTTTATTTCAGCTGTTGGGTCATTTTTAGGATAAT
>JAITSP010000070.1 GCA_031287725.1 Rickettsiales bacterium | reverse complement strand
AAACCCGACAGGGCCATAGATATTGATGAACTACGCTCCAGTGAACTACACTCCGGGATAATGGTGGATATTCTAAAGGGTAGGGCAAAGGACTCCACGGGTGGAAAACCAGAGGGGGGAAAGATAAGGGATGCAGAATTGACCATTGAAGAAGCCAGGAATGCTATAGGTGCGTCTCTGAAAGCCGCCCTAGCGGGCGTTAGGGCCAGCAGCCCCCCGACCGGTGGTCTGAACCAGCCGGGGGCGCCCAACACCCCGATTTTAAGAGAAAAAACCAAAAAGACAGCGGGGGACGGAATTGGCGGGGGGGTCTGAATAGTCCCTGGTTGATAATTAACTAACTCTTCTACTTGCTGTAGAGATAGTCAGCGCCCCCAAGATACTTTTCTAGCCCGTAGCCAAGGGATAGGAGGAGTTCATTAACTTTATCGAAGTTATTTTCCCAAGCCTCTATAAAAATCTTTGGTCCGTATTTCTCCAGAGTTTTTCTAGCGCCAGCTAGCACTTCGTCTTCGAATCCCTCCACATCAATCTTAAGAAGGTCTATTTTCTCATCTCTGAAGGCTCCGCTGGCCACATAGTCATCCAGAGAAATGATTCTAATGGTGCCGTCAGCGTCAGTTTTTATGCCTGTACCCCCGATATTGTCAAGGTGATAGAAATCTATGGAGGCTCGAGATTCCCTAGCGCCCAGAGCAACATTGTTTATCACGACTCTATCGCCAGCGGCCAGTCCGTTGAGCTCCATATTTTTCTTTAGAATGGCAAATGTCGAATCGACCGGCTCAAAGGCGTGTACTCTCCTCACTCCCCTTCCTCCCTGGGAAACTTTAGCCCAGTAGAGGCTATGATTACCTAGGTTGGCCCCTATGTCAAAGACAACACTGTCCTCGCTGAGATATTTGTCCATCACCTCGAGAGTCTCCTGTTCAAAGAACTCGCCAGCCACTATAACTCTCTGGATAAAGTCGGCGGGAAAATTTGGAACCCAGAACTTGACACCTTTGACATAGACCACGGCATCATCGTCCATGGATAGCTTGGTTATGACCATTTTTAGTGTTCTCCTCATCTCCCGGGAGAATCGCTTGGTCCGCCTTTCCAGAGCGTAAAAACCGAAAAGTGTCTCCAGGGAGAGAATTAGCGTAGCCACTATGATAGTCACTAGATTCTTTCTCTCGTAGCTGGAGGGTTGTGAAGGATTATTAGCCATAAAATCTCAGGTTATTAAATCGATAACTATTAATGGACATTGATATAGTATAAAGTCAAGAAAAAACAGAAAAAATAAATGACCGATCTCTAGTGGCCGCTAGACTGGAATAACTAGCTACCACGGAAAATAAATGAAATAGACAGGCAAAGCGCCTCCCTAGCCTCGCTTTCTGGCTCTAGCCATTTGGGCCAGAGCGGGATTTACAGTGGATTATCCGGGAAAACCTGTTGGCCGGAAAGGAGACTAGACTTATTTCTAGAAGATTCAGAGATCTGATAACTCTCCTGCCCCGGCCATCGAAGTAGGAATTCTCTACGCTGTAGCCTATGCTCAGGCCGTTCAGTAGATTACTCTTGGCATAGGAGTAGACACTTCTGCCCAGTCTCCCTTCGGTACTGATTCTGCCCTCCACATATAGTCCCACCGCATCCTCTCGTAGGAGCGTAATCTTCCCCAGCTCATCCGTCTGGCTGTGCTGGAAAAGCAACCTTATGTCTCTGCTAGCTTTGAGAGTCTTAGAAAACGCTCCGGACAGCACTATGTCACCCTGGCTATCCTCCACATTGAATACGCTGGCATAGCCGTAGAACTTGCCGCTCTCCTCTGGCCTCCTCGGAGGACTAGTCTTTGAGTTCATCTCTAGAATATATATTTCTGCTGAGACCAATTAGCATGCTAGAGTTAGCGACGGAAGTCTAAAATGACTCTGCTGGGGATTAGATTTTAAAAACTGGGTCCCCTTCCCCTTGATTTCTTAAAAAATTGTTCCTAGGCTCCGGCGATATTGTTACTAGGGTCTAAGGTGCTTCCCTATAGAAACTTTATCATAATAGTGTCCTCACCATCCGGCGTGGGAAAGACGAGTATAATCGACGAAATTAGAAAGCGGGACGGGAAAATAGATTTTTCAGTCTCAGCCACCACTAGAAAACCCAGAGCCAACGAGGTGAATGGCAAGAACTACCATTTTCTGGATAGTGGAACCTTCCTCAGGAGGGTTGAGAATGACGAATTCATCGAGCACGCTGTTGTGTTCGGGAATTACTATGGAACCCTGAGGAACGAAGTGACAAAGAGGTTTGAGGAGGGCCACGATGTCATAATGGATGTAGACTGGCAGGGCAACAGGCAAATAGCGGCGAAGCTGGACAGCAGCGAGCTGCTAAAAATATTTCTTCTACCTCCGGACATGAAGACGATGGAGGGTAGAATAAGGAAAAGAAATCTTGATGACAAGGCCACCATAGACAGGCGGATTGCCGAGGCTAGAAACGAAATTGCCCACATTGAGGAATATGACTATGTCGTCATAAACGATGATTTTGAAAAAAGTGTCGGAGAGGTTAGTGCCCTCATCACGGCGAAGAGAATTGGGAATGTGTTCCAGGAGGAACTCAGGCGTTTTGTAGCTAGTCTCCAGGACTAGGGCCCGGACTCCGCGGCCCCCGGGACCAGAGATTTACCATCCCCCGCTCTGCAGTTGCGGGAATCTCCGGGGGGGTAGGCCCGGTCATCTACCGAATAACTCTAGATTTAGTAGCCTAGCTGGCGGTGATCTGGGATGTGCCCTGGACCACCCAGAATCCTCTGGGGGAGTGGGGAATCAACTCCTCTAGTCCAGGGGCCAGGCCTAGCCTAGCGGGACTGCCCAATAATTATTGCTTTCCTGCAACCTCTCCGTCCATTTCACTGTTTTCCTGTTTTTTCTGGTGTTTCATATAAACCAGACTGGCTGTCTAATCCTCTATAGGTGCCTGGCCAACTCTTCTCTGAATTCTCCAAGAGAATTTGCCAGGGCTAATCTCGTCAATGGTTAGCCCGGTATAGTTAGCTATTAGAGATATTGGAGCGTAGTCCATCAGCATGGATAGGGCGGTTTCTACCCTACCTTCTACCCTACCTTCTACCCTACCTTCTACCCTACCTTCCTCTCTGCCTTCCTCTCTACCTTTCCTGATACCTTCCCTTCTACCCTTCCTGATACCCTTCTTCATACCTTCAGCTAGGTCGAACTTACGGTCCACCAGCTGTCTCCACTCATCCCAGCTCCTCACAAAGTCTCTGTCTCTGCCCCTCTTTACTAGCTCTGCCATAGCTCCTCCTATTATTTCTACTCTGTTTCTAACGCTCTCCGGGATGGCTCTAGGACTCTTTAGAAAGGCCATCCAGAGAATAAACATATCTTTCTCTTCCTCTAGATTAGCAGCAATT
>JAITSP010000033.1 GCA_031287725.1 Rickettsiales bacterium | reverse complement strand
TGTGCTCGAATTTGCCATTGTCAAGGATGTAGGACATTAGCCCTAGGTCGTCGTAGTTCAGAATGTCCAGGCTGAATCTTCTGAGAATTCTCATCTGTCTCTTGATGTTGTAGGATATCTTTAGTATGTTCGGATTTTCAAAGATTACCCGGAGGCTCTGGACTACCTTCCCAAAGTTTAGGCAATTTTTGCCAAAATCTAGGTCCAGTAGGTTGCTAGAGCTGCCTCCATCAACGAGACAGATAAAATATATGTGTTTCCTCTGTTCATCGCTGAAGCAGAGGGTTCTGACGTTGCCATGGTCGTCACTGGTTTCCGTCTTTATATGGAAGACAACTCTATCGTTAGATTTTCCAAGGTCGGCACAGACCCTATCCAGCGTCTCTAGATCCGTTATTTTCTTGTACTCATAGTTTCTACTTCTATCTGGAAAGAGTTCCGCAGGTCTGCCAAAATGTTTTTCAATCTCTCTGGCTATGCTGTTAAACTCCATTCTATAGAGGAATTCTATGAATTTCGCCGGATTGAAGTTTCTAAAGACTAGATCATCGATGGATAAATCTAGATCGATGTCCTCCTGGAGTGTTGCCAACTGCCTCGAGAGCAGAAGCTTGTCCATGTTGTTCTCTAGAGCCTTCCTTATTTTATCGGGTTTTACGGTCTCTAGCTGGGCTATCAGGTTATCCAGGGTGTCGTATTCTCTAATTAGTTTAACTGCCGTCTTCTGCCCTATGGAGGGAACTCCGGGAATGTTGTCGGACACATCTCCCATAAGGGAGAGAATTCCGAGTATCTGTTTCGGGTAGACCTCCCATTTCTCCAGAATGTCCTCGGTTCCTATTTTTCTGTTGTCCTTTGCGTCGTAGAGGAACACATCCTCATCCACCAGCTGGGCCAGATCCTTATCTCCGGATATGATCCAGACCTCGTAGCCCTCAGACTTCGCCTTTGCCGTCAGAGTGGCTATGACATCATCCGCCTCGTAGCCAATCCTCTCCACGGTCTCTATGTTCATGGCTTCGGTTACCTCCCGTATGAATGGGAACTGGGGGATCATGTCCTCTGGAACGGGCGGCCTATTGGACTTGTACTCTGAAAAAATTTCATGCCTGAAGTTCTTCCCTCCGGTGTCGAATACGACAGCTATGTGGGTTGACCTCAGATCCACGATGAGTTTCACTAGCATTCTTGTGAAACCATAGACACCGTTCACAGCCAGGCCATCACTCCTCTTTTTTATGTTTTTCAGCGCAAAATAGGCTCTGAAGAAGAAACTATAGCCATCCACCAGTATTAATTTTTTATCTCTCATGGTCAGGATCCAGGTTGTCTAGGGAGAGTAGAACAGAAAAATACAAATGTAAAATTTTCTCTAGGGGGAAAAGTAGATCCAGACAAAGTCATCCGGAGAATCTAGGGGTTGGAAAAACGAAAAATAATTCACTAGGAATTGAAAATTTGTCTTGCACTTTCTATTTTGTATGCTATAATGGCACATATCTCAACTAAGAATAGGGAAATAAAATGGGTGAATCAGCTAATGAGTCCGGGATTCTGGAGAAGACGGAGGGGCTTACTAACCCCTACATATATAGCACGAACGGTGGTCGGGTTCTAAGTACGAAAAAGACCCTGGAAGGCAGGGCAATCAAGCTGTTTAAGGCTGTGGCCGAAGACAAGAGTTTTGACATGGACGTAGACTATTTTCCACCGCACATTGTCAGGTGTCTAGTGGATGGTCTTAACAATAAATTTAATACAATAGCCGGTAGTATGCCAATCAAATTTGTAGATGTTAGCGGAGAAAAATGGAAGAATGGTGGTGACAGCAACTATAGTGATCTTGCCATTTACGAGGATGGTCTGTACATATTCTATGGTAAAACCCATACAGCGCTGGTGACAGTGAGCTCTGGAGGGCCCGCCGCTAGTCCGACCAATGTTTTTGTGATGGATGCCAACTCTAATGCTCCAGCTATGAATCCTGACGATGGAGTTATGGATCCTTTTGGAGCCATAAAAACAATCTATGGGGATGTAACAAAATATAAAATCATATATCCAATAACTCCCCATTCGGAACAGGCGAGGAAAAATTACGAGAACAAGAGGGAGAATACGGATGTTGCCGTCGGGGAACTCGCTGTTGCAAAAAAAGCCAGCGCTAGTCTCTACATTCAGATGGACACCCACAATTGTATATCCTATGCCATCCACTTTTGCAAAAAAATTCTAAAAGAAATTAGCAATAGCGGATCCGTGGATCCTATAGAGGCACTAAGAAGCATAACTACTAAGCTAGCACTCACTACCGTCAAAGTCTATGAAGGCGCATTATCCCGCGACGAAACGTTTTTCATGTGGCCCGAGAATTTTCTCCGCTATGGTGGGAGTATGAGAGCAATGGAAGAGGCTTGGAATAGTCTAGGAAAAGGGGAGGAAGCAAAGGAAAAAAAGAAGGCAGAGCTATGCAGGAAGGCGACTGCGTACGAGGAAAAAAGAAAGAGCCTAGGAATTAAAGACAATAATGTAGGAACTAAAGCCCTGTGCACCCCAGCTGCCAACTGGAGAAGAAAAGATATAGACGACGTGACCAAGTATACTAGCAGTCTTCTGGAAAAAATGGAAATTAGCGAGGGTGATTTTATCAACATTGTGCTCAAGACGCCCAAAAATACCACCGACGATAGCGCTACTAGCATTGATGCTATGGTGGAAAAAGCTGCAAATAATAAAAATGGTATCGAAGGTACTAGCACACACGCATCGAAAAGGATTGAGAATGAGAATCACAAGAACAATAACAAGAACAATAACAAGAACAATAACAATAACAAGAATAAAAATAATACCATGAAGGACATCGAAGGTAAAAAGATTAAGGTTAACAATTTGGCGGAGGCTACGCAAAGCATGACCGAGATCAACAATTTCCTGGAAGGGGTGACTATCTTTGAAATGGGTCAATAAATAAAGTTCTACCGCCTAGCTTTTCTCTGGGGGCTACTCTCTAAGGCTGCATTGGCTGTAAATTGCTAGACAATTTTCTAGAGATCGGAACTTTACCAGAGACTAGTCTAGATCTAAAATTTTAGTTTGACTTTTAGGAGGTGGATAGTACCCTGGCCCTATCGCGCATGTTTACTAATGCTAGATGGATAGAGAGAGGTTACGGAAGTTAGAAAAGTTGGCTATGCTAGAGATAGCAGAGGAGGAGCGGGAGAAGATGATGAGTCTGGTCAATGCGGACATTTTATCCGTCAAGAATCTTCAGGAGGTGGATACAGAGGGACTGGAACCGCTCACCAACCCCTATGCCATAGAGCTTGAACTCCAAGAGGATAGGGTTGCCGCTAGCAACATCGGAGAGCTGCTAGGTTGTTCTCCTCAGGTTGCCGGAGGCTGTTTTGTTGTGCCAAAGGTACTAAGGGAATAGGTGAAATTATGTCAGAACTATTAAAACTAACTCTACTCCAGGCGAGAGAAAAACTCCTGAGGAGAGAGGTGAAGAGTACTGAGCTGGTAGACAGCTTTATCGATAATATTGAAAAAAACAGGCATCTCAATGCTTTTATTCGGGATACCTTCGAGCAGGCAAGGGACAGAGCAAAGATATCCGATGCCAATCTGGCTGCAGGGAAGGCTAGAAAGCTAGAGGGTCTGCCGATGGGCATTAAGGATGTTTTCTGTACTAAAGGCGTAGAAACGACGGCCTGCTCCAGGATCCTGAAAAATTTCATCCCCCCCTATGAGTCGACGGTTACCCAGAGGCTAGGTGATGAAAACTATATAATGCTTGGTAAAACTAATACAGATGAGTTTACCTGCGGCTCGACCACAGCCACCAGCTGTTTTGGTCCCTCTGTGAATCCCTATAGAGCCAGAGGAGACGACAGAGATCTGACCCCTGGAGGCAGCTCTGGCGGTTCGGCCGCGGCAGTGGCAGCTAATCTATGTCTAGCGGCCATGGGGACGGATACAGGTGGTTCCGTACGCCAGCCTGCGGCACTCTGTGGTCTGGTTGGTCTAAAGCCAACCTACGGGAGAATATCTAGGTATGGTGTAGTGGCCTATGCGAGCTCATTCGATCAGTCTGGGACTCTAGCCCGGGACATTAGGGATACAGCCTATCTGATGGATGTGATCTGCGGCTGGGACGAAAGGGACGCGACGAGCCATAGAGGGGCGCCAACTCATTTTTATGAGAATCTCAGACCAACCATAGAATCAAAAAAAATTGGTATAGTTAAGGAATTTATGGGTTTGGATGGTAAGGTTGATAAAGATATATATAAAGGTTTCTACGAAGTTTTAGAGATATTTCGCCGAGATGGCTACGAAATTAGCGAAATATCCATTCCAACCATTGACTACGTTCCAGAGCTCTACACCGTTCTCTCCTACACAGAGCTGGCTTCAAATCTAGCTAGGTACGATGGAGTTAGGTATGGCCACAGGTCTGGAGAAAAACTAAAATCTCTGGAGGACCTCTATGTTAAGTCTAGATCCGAGGGTTTCTGCGAAAACATCAAAAAGAGAATGCTACTCGGCTACTTTTTTTCCTCGGCAGAAAACTATGAGAAATTTTTCATAAAGGCCCAGAAGATACGGAGAAAGCTAGTCAATGAGTTCCTAGCTGCTCTCTCCCAGGTGTCCCTCATCATCACTCCGGCTACACCCCAGACAGCTTTTCCTCTAAAACCATCAGAGGCAGAGAAACTTAAGAATATGGAGTCAAACTATCTCAATGACCTATTTATCTGTCCAGTCAATATGGCAGGCCTACCAGGTTTGGCTGTGCCTCTGGGACTAGACAGTAGAGATCTGCCGATGGGCATCCATCTAATAGGAAGACACTTCGACGAGCAGACCATACTGAATGCAGGCCTTCTGCTGGAGAAGAACAGAGCCAAGCCCTAGTCGCCAGATCTATGAAGATAGAGAATAGAAGCGTCGCCGCTAGACTGAGGAACCTGGCTAGTGGCGATTTTAGAGTTGCACTCCTCTATGGAGAGACCAGTTCCTCTCTAGCCTCAAGATTCAAAGAAATCGTCAGTCTCTTCAGAGGAAAAAAATATGATGTGGCCAACTTGGCCCCCGATGATCTGAAGGGAAATGAGGGGGCTCTGGCCGAAGAGTTTGTTGCGACTCCCATGTTTTCTAGCGATACACTTTTTATACTCAGACTGCTGGCAAATGCTAATATGTTCACAAAACATCTGGAGAAACTGCTGGAGACTGTCACTCTGGAAAATAACAGAAATTTCCTTCTAGTTACGGCAGGCCCTCTAGAGCCTAGCTCATCCCTCAGAAAATACGCAGAGAAATCTGAGCACATAGCCTGCATCCCCTGCTATGGGGAGACCCAGGCGGATCTCAGCGGCTTTGTCAGGAAAAAGCTCGGAGAATGTGGTCTAGAGGCCGATCGGAGGGTCATAGAGCACATAGCCAGTCTTGGTGACAGTAGCGCCACCCTGGAAAATGAAATTTGGAAGCTAGATCTCTCTAGAGACAAAAACAGCAGAACCATTTCCATGGAAGATGTGCAGAACTGCCTGGTGAATAGTTCAGTCCAGGGCATTGACAATTTCCTTGAGAGTTTCTGCCATTTAGATGGGAAAAAGGCCATCTGGACAATGAACAGGATATTTGATGAGGGCCTAGAGCCTATTGTTCTAGTGAGATCAATGATTCGACATTTTCTCCTGATCCAGAGGATATGTTTCATGCTAGCCGACGGCAAGAGCTTGGGGGACATATTCGGAATCGAGAAAATATTCTGGAAGTCTCAGAGCTCTCTGGAGCAATACATAAAAAAATGGACCCTAGAGAGCACTAGCCTCCTGCTAGAACAGATGATTGGAATCGAGAGAGCCATTAAGGTTAGTTTCTCAGATCCCTCTAGAGAACTAGAGAATTTTGTGCTACGCTACCTTGGCTAGTGGTCACGGCCTCCGAAAAACCAGTAGAGGGAACTTATATTTGCTAGTGTAGCAAGCTGTCCTGGGATCCAGTACCGTAGTTATAGTGGGTCTATTTTTAAAGATGAACCAGTCGAGCCCCGGGCATTAACATATTTTTCAATAAACATATCTCTGCGCTCTGAGTTATATTGCATGATAAAGCGTGGATGTTCCAGTGGTATAATTGTATCAAAAAACTTATATTCTCTATTGATTTTTGATAAAAAACTATAATTTTCTCCACTTCCAATGCAGTAGCATAGCGAAGTGTCAATTCCAAAACCTATTTGGCTATG
>JAITSP010000082.1 GCA_031287725.1 Rickettsiales bacterium | reverse complement strand
ACAGAGACTTTGTGAGGAGCTGGGATGAGTGGAGACAGCTGGTGGACCGTAAGTTCGACCTAGCTGAAGGTATGAAGAAGGGTATCAGAAAGGGTAGAAGGGAAGGTATGAAGAAGGGTATGGAGAAGGGTATGGAGGAAGGCGCGAGGAAGACCGCCCTGGCAATGCTGAAGAAAGGTCTGGGCCTAGATCTTGTGGCTGAATGCACCGGCCTCAGCGAGAGTGAAATTCTAGAACTAATGGAAAATCCCAGAAACAACGGATGGTGGGGCTAGAAGAGTACCATGGCAGAGCCGGCGGCTATGGCTATAGATAGATATCTAGACCTAGACCCGAGAACCTCACCCTGGCCAGACCAATAGTTCACTATCCTAGTGATCTGGGGATTTCTTGGAAACAGGTCTAATGGAAAAACGGGATTCAGCTAAAACCCCTGGCCATTGCATAACTATCTAATCTTTTTGAATGTTTCGATGAGTCTCCTCTTGACAATGGTTGGAGAACTAGTTTTCCCGTCCTCCATTCTGCGGAGAGCCTCAGCTCTGCGGTAGTCTAGGTACATTTCCTTTTTAGTGATATCCATGACATCCAGATAGTCAAAGCACTTTTGCAGGTCAACGTCACTAGGAACGCCATCATCTCTGCCTTTTCTTAGTTTGAGTTCTCCATGGAGAGCCTTGGCGGAAGGTTTTATCCCGACAAAGTCAATTTTGCTCTTGGAATAGTCACTGTGATTGCTCTGGAGGTAGGATATGCCACTAGAAAATAGGTTGTCGGGGCTTCCCACTCTCTCCCGGAGATTCCTAGCCCTATGGTAAATACTAACCCCATAGTTATAGTTTATGGCGCTGAAATCTTCTTTGGAACCCATTGCACTAATGTCCTCTCGTATTTTAATAGATCTTTCACTACTGGCATTGGGATCAATAGTCCCAACCCCTTTCTTCGCTTTTTCCTCCCCCCGCCTTTTCCCAACGGCCTTCTCATGTTTATTCCTACTCCTGCGCACCTTTTCGGAGTTCTTTCTAAGAAACTCGTCATTATGTCGAGAAACAGGGTTTACACCGCCAACTACCTGGCAGGAACATAGTAGAGAGGTTATCAGAAAATAAATGGTGGCTCTACTCCCTAAATATGTGTATGTCCGAGTGACCATTGTTCCTTATTTGTCTTTCCATTTTTTCTAGCTCCACCTTTCTAGCAAAACCACCCCCTACCACTCTGTAGGAATCTCTACCTCCTGAAGCTTTTCTCCCCATAATTTTTAGGTTTGGCACAATGGAATTGAATTTTCTAAGTAATTTTTCGGCGTTATCTCTGCTTAAAAATAGGCCGAGCTGAATATAGTAGAGCCCTCCGCTGTTCACATCTCTAGTCGTCCTCCGAGAGCCTTCGGTAGACACCGGAGCGCTGCCAACCATAGTTTTAGCTTGATTTTTCTGGACATCTCGGTCATCGCTGAAATAGCTGCTGGGCAAATAGTCAAAGTCAATGATGGTCCTAGTGTTTTTCATCCTGCCTAGATCCTCCGCCGACGATTCGAGACTACTATCCTGGCTAACGGTGCCATCCATAACGCTTCTTAGACTATAGGCACTACTTGCTAGCATTTTCGAGGCTCCGACCGATGCCACATTGCTCGCCGTCCCCTTTCCTCCGGCGTAACCTTCTTGGCTCGCTCTAGTCTGGGATCCATCCTCCCCACCATCGCTCTTCTTTTTAGCTAAATATTCTCTGTTGAATTTTGGTACCTTCTTTTCCACATAGATCACCTTGCCATCCCTACCGACTATTCGGTAGGATGAATTTGACTTTTTCTGCTGACAGGAGGCTAGCACTAGCCACACAGATAAACCTAAAATAAGTTTTCTAACCTCCACTGTCTTACCTCTTCGCCTCCAAAACCCAAATAAATTACAACAACAGCGTACCCATTTGTATAACAGTGATCTTGAAATACAATAGACTAGCCTGTGTTGGAGGTATCGACCTCCATCCATTCCTTTCGCTCCCCCCCTAGGCCATTCGCCCTCTGAGCTGTACTTGGAAGATCCTCCTCTGACGGGAATAGGTGTCCCGGATTTAGTATGGGTCTAGGCTAGTTCCCCACCTTTTTAGTTTTTGCATTTACAATTTTTCCTGGGGAGCAGGTTTTGCTATTTTTTAAATGGTTTTTCAGCAATCTGAGCACATATTTCCTCTCTAGCGGCCAACTAGGCAGTGGCTATGGCTCCAAAAACCTATCCTCTGGCACCCCGGGCTCTGGGCTCTCCCTAAGGGAGAGCCCAGAGCCCGGACTAGCCAATCCACCGGCGACCAGCCAGATAATCTACTTTTTTACTTTTTTTCCTCAAATTCGCCATTTATGGAGCCGTCATCGTTTGTTGTCCCGGCGGAGGCGGCTCCAGCACTCTGCTGGGCCTGGTATACCTTTTCTCCCAGCTTCATGGAGGCATTCGTTAACTTTTCGCTGGCGCTCTTCAGTAGCTCCAGATTGTCGCCCTCCATAGCCTTCTTTGTGGCCTCTATCTCTCTGGTGATCTCGTTCCTCTCGTCCTCTGTCAGTTTGTCACCGTATTCGGTCATTGATTTTTCTATGGAATAGATCAGAGAATCGGCATGGTTCTTGGCATCCACCAGCTCCTTCCGGGCCTTGTCGCTAGCAGCATTAAGCTCCGCGTCCTTCATCATTTTCTCAATTTCAGCCTCGGATAGTCCTCCGGAGGACTGTATGGTAATGTGCTGCGCCTTATTGGTACCCTTATCTATGGCGGAAACGTTAACAACTCCGTTAGCATCTATGTCGAAGGTGACCTCTATCTGGGGCATACCCCGGGGAGCTGGAGGAATTCCATCCAGTGTAAATTCCCCGAGAGATTTGTTATACGAGGCAATGTCCCTTTCCCCCTGGAATACCTTTATGGTGACAGCCGGCTGGTTATTTTCAGCCGTAGAGAATACCTGGCTCTTCTTCGTCGGAATTGTTGTGTTCCTATCAATTAGCCTTGTGAAAACACCTCCCATGGTTTCTATGCCCAGCGACAGCGGGGTAACGTCCAGCAGAAGGACATCTCTCACATCACCCTGGAGAACGCCACCCTGGATAGCGGCTCCCACAGCCACCACCTCATCTGGGTTGACACCTCTATGGGGTTCCTTTCCAAAAAATTCCCGGACAGTCTCCTGGACCTTTGGCATCCTAGTCATTCCTCCTACCAGGACGACCTCATTTATATCACTGGACTTTAGACCCGCATCGGCCAGAGCTTTTCGGCAGGGTTCTACGGTTCTATCGATCAGATCGGCCGTCAGCTGCTCTAGTTTTGCCCGGGTCAGCTTGATGTTCATGTGCTTTGGACCTGTCGCGTCAGCGGTTATGTAGGGCAGATTAATCTCCGTCTCCGTCGTCGTGGACAGTTCTTTCTTCGCATTTTCGGCCACCTCCTTAAGCCTCTGTATGGCCAGACTATCACCCGTGAGATCTATGCCATTGGAGGCCTTAAAACTATCTATAAGGAATTTCTGTATTCTAGCGTCGAAATCTTCACCTCCGAGGAATGTGTCCCCGTTAGTGGCCTTCACCTCGAAGACTCCATCCCCCATCTCCAGTATGGACACATCAAAGGTTCCACCACCCAGATCGTAGACCGCTATGGTGCGACTACCCTTTTTATCCAGTCCATAGGCCAGAGCCGCTGCCGTCGGTTCATTTATGATCCTCTTGACATCTAGCCCAGCTATCTTGCCAGCATCCTTCGTTGCCTGCCTCTGGGAGTCATTGAAATAGGCAGGGACAGTGATAACCGCCTCTGTAACCTTTTCACCCAGATAGGCCTCGGCCGTCTCTTTCATTTTCTGTAGAACAAAGGCACTGATCTGGCTCGGAGAATACTTTTCCCCTCTAACCTCTACCCAGGCATCTCCATTACCCGCTCCACATATTTTATAGGGAACCTTAGTGAGACTATCCTGCACAACCTTCTCATTGAACCTTCGTCCTATGAGTCTCTTGGCAGAATAGATCGTGTTTTCGGCATTTGTCACAGCCTGTCTCTTTGCCGAATCACCCACAACCCTATTACCCTCCTTCATAAAGGCCACCACCGACGGCGTGGTCCTAATTCCCTCGGCATTCTCTATCACCTTTGTGTTCGTTCCCTCCATAACGGC
>JAITSP010000046.1 GCA_031287725.1 Rickettsiales bacterium | reverse complement strand
ACTTTACCTTCTCACTTCCACAGAATTTACATCTCATAGATTTATAGTCTCAACAGTTAATCTGGTGCTACCATAATATAGGGCTAAAATTATAAAGGAAGAGATGGAGGGCAATACCAGAAACTTGACCACCCCATCTGTCCCTAGAGGACTGATCGGCTAGGTGTTAGACCACCAAAAAACCCGTTGGGCTCGTCAAAAACCAGCTCTCACTAGAATTTCATCCACGACTATTGCTTTTCCCAGCAGAAATCTGGTAAATTCAACCCCACTGGCCAGCGAAATGCGTTTCCAGTTCCCTCCCCTCTGGGGTGAAATTTAAGAATAGGCCCACCGTGAACTGGGTCCGGGGCCACTGAGGGTGCGAAATTAGATCCATTCGCAGGCTCCCAGCTGTGTTGAATTTACAAAAAGTACCTGTACACTTGCTCTGCGGCTAGTTTTGTGGGTGCGTAGCTCAGTTGGTAGAGCAACTGACTCTTAATCAGTGGGTCAAGGGTTCGAATCCCTTCGCGCCCACCAGGCTCTAGCTAGCAAAATTAGGTGTTTACAGGATTTAG
This sequence comes from Rickettsiales bacterium, assembly GCA_031287725.1. Taxonomy (GTDB): domain Bacteria; phylum Pseudomonadota; class Alphaproteobacteria; order Rickettsiales; family UBA1997; genus CALXRO01. Next base: position 6,445 of record JAITSP010000046.1, on the reverse strand, counting down.
GGTAGGCCTCATCGATAGTAACCTCCCCCTGCAGATCCTCCGAGTCTTAGAATATGCGCCCTGGCGGTGACGGTGCCGGACCTGACAAAGGCATTGGCGATAATTATTTTCGCTAGACTCTAGAGCAACATCTCCAGCGGCTGCTGAGGCCAAATAATAAAATTGACAAAAACTAGACACGATGGTATAAGGCTAATTATGGTTAATAATTACCAAACTTACGTAGGTTTATGCGCCTAGGGAAAATGCTAGCGTTCTCAGTGATGACGACATTTCTGTGCTTCTCCGAGGTAGATCCTGGATTGAGTGCCCAGCAACCCCAGCGGCTGCTAAAACATTTCGACGCTGTAGAGAGTCTGGATCTAAGCCTCAACGCGGTGGACATCAACTTCACACCCATCGAAGGTTCGGGGACTAAAGTAATTATAAGTGGTGATCTGAATAACATCAACATAAAAAATAGCAACGGAAACCTAAAAATATCCAGCATCCGCTGGGCTGGCCTCGACGGCAAAAAGAAGACTGGCCTGGCTGTGTACATGCCAAAGACCATTAGGAGTGTAAATATAAATATTGGCAAAGGTACTGTGCTGTTCCAGCATGGAACGTCAGCCGATCTGAACATATCTGGTGGCTACCTATCATTCAGGGGAACCAATGTCCTAGGGGCGATGGATTTTAGGCTCGGAAACGGAACAATAGCACTAGACTACACGATTAACCGACTCGCTAGACCGATAAAGCAAAATGTACTCGCTGGTACCGTGGAAATAACAGTAACTCTGAGCAGAGCCTTCAGAACCGTAAACAACTCTCTGAAGAGTTCGAATAGCGACCTTAGAATGGAACTGCCCACCATCCAGCTTCTGGAGGGAGAAAATATCGCCGATTTCAATCTATCCGGGATGGCGAGCAGAGCTCAGATTGATCTAAGAGAATCTACGGACGGCCGCCGATGACCCAGAGTAGTCTAGAGGGGTGTCCATCAGTACATCTTTTCTAAAATATTCCTATCCACCATGATCGTATTTATATAGCTGTCGGCATAGAGGACATAGTCCCTGCCCTCCAGAAATTCGCGGCACTGGTTGTTCTTTCGTCCGAGGAATCCCGCCTTGGTCAGTTCCGCTGTCTCAACTATGAAAAATACCGGCCGGCACCTGCCAAAGTCAAAGGATTTCAGAATGTCATAGTCAATCCCCTCCACGTCTATGCTGCAGAGAAACATTTTCCCAGCCGGAAAATACTTCTCCAGCATATCAGAGATCCTCCTAGTCTCCACCTGAACAACCTCATACTCCAGACGCTTTCCCATGGCCGCTAGTTTCCGCAGCGCCTCATCCGCCTCTGCCTGGGAAAAGGAGGAGAGACCATCCGCCTTCGGAGGGAACTGGTAGAATGGCATTGTGCCATCACCCTCTGCGGTTATCCCAACGTTCAGCACCACGTCCCAAGGGCGTTCAGCCGATAGCCTATTCGCCAGATGCTTTGTTGGCTCCACTAGAACACCACTATAGCCAAGTTTATATAGCCAGTAGGTGTTACTTATGAATTTGGGATTGTTTGCACCGATGTCTAGGTAGTTGAAATCACTGACCAAGCCCCTACGCTCCAGAATAGAGCGGCTGGTATCCAGAATCATATCCTCTCCGTACTAGGAGAAGAATCGTCTGTAGAATCTGTAGTCTCTATCCAGAAGGCCTATAATTTTTTTTCTCAGCGACTTTCCCAGTCTTTCTATCATTCTCATCTATCAGCCCTCTCCGGTGATAATTTGCATATATTTTTTTGCGGTGGCATTCCAGTCAAACCGCTTCAGGTTCTCGTAGCCCCTTCTGACCATTGTTTTGGCCAGTCCCGGACTATTTTCCAGCTCTCCGATGGCACGCTCCAGATCCCCCACCCTGTCCGGATCACAGTAGAGCGCAGCATCGCCACATACCTCCGGCAGCGACGAAAAGTTTGTCGCTATGACCGGCGTCCCCACGGCCATAGCCTCTAGTGGTGGTAGTCCAAAGCCCTCGTACTTTGATGGATAGATCATAGCCCGAGCATGGGAAAGAATGTAGCGCAGCCTATCATCCGACACATATCCCATTTCCGTCAGAATTCCAGCGGCGGTGGCCTGCCTGGTCAGCATGCGAAACCAGGGCGAGAAGTAGTTGGGCCTTCCCACAAACACTAGCCTTCTCCTGACCGGCGCTTCGATGAAGCTCTGCAGAAGTTGAATTAGACCCTTGCGCCTATGGTAGCCACCACAGTAGAGATAGTAGTCACCTCTAGCCACCACCGCCTCTGCTGTCTCCAGAGTGGGAGCCAGGTGGAGGATGTGGATTGTTTTTCCGCGCACATTGAAATTCCTCTCTATTTCACCTCTGCTATAGGCGGAGACCGTCAGGATCAGATCGGCCGCATCGATGTTGCGCTGCGTCTCCTCCACATAGCGCACACGCAGATTTGCATCGATGAAATCACCCGGAGTCTCCAGTGGCAGCACGTCGTGAATCACCAGGACAGTCCTTTTACCCTGGAGAAAGGACAGCAGGCCTCCGTTCGAATGGTAGTGCAGAAGGTCGCAGTCACCTAGCCTCCGCTGAAGAGCCGAATGTCCCGAAGACGTGTTGGACCACCTAACTCTCTCCACCGGAAACGGCAGATCCTCCCTAATGGCCTTTCTTGAAAAACACAGCAGCTCAACGTCCGGGTAATTCCGATGAACATACTTCATCAGCAGTAGCTGCGATTTACCCACACCTACAAGAGGATAACTAGGACTTTCCCTTAAACTTTCCGATTCGAACGCTATCCTCATGCACCTGCCTCCGCCCTGCCAATTGCATATTTTAAATTCTCCAGCGATTCGGCGTAGCTCTGGCTGGCTAACTTTTTTATTTCCGTCTGCAGTGCCCCATACTCTTCGCTGGACATCCTAATGGCCCTCTCCATGGCTTCATCCAGCTTCTCGTCGTCTTCGTAGAGAATTGCATTGCTCTCATCCAGCTGGTAGGAGGCTGCAAATTCGGAATGGATCAGGGCGGGTTTCTGAAATCCCATCATTGTCTGCCATGCGCCAGCCACACATTCGCCCCCAGGGATAGCAAAAATACTCTTCTTTCGGGACCTTGGATCTGGACTCAACATAAACATCAGAAAATCCGAACTCTCGTATATCTCCCATAGATCCGGAAATCTAAGCCATCCCTCTATTGGCCAGATAGAATCCACCAAATCTCTGGGAACTCTCCAACTGGATCCGCGTCCCGCCACTAGCACTCGGAAGTTTGTGATTCCGCGCCCCCGTAGTCGGCGGACCGCTCGGCACAGAAGCTCTCCAGTGCCCCGTGATCTCAGAGCCACAGAAAATATAGGCATTCTATTTTTGCCGGTTATTTTCACACTGCCAAAGTAGTGTGGATTCACCATTGGCACCCCATTCAGCTGATTGAGCATGAATAGCCGTCCCTGGTCCGCATATTTTCTGTGGCCCAGCGGGTCTATGTAGAAGGCACCATGTTCAATCATCATTAGCCCATATTTTGTTCTGGGGGTAAATCCTAGAAACTCTAGATAGCTGGCAGCACTCAGCTCGTAGCCACTAGCCATAGCCAGTTTTTTTCCTCCGGGATAGGAGGAGGTTGTTAGGAACAGAAAATCATACTCTCCTATCCTAGCCAATGCCAGCGCCTTTCTCTGAAATCTCCTGGTCATGTAGAATACCCTTGGGGGGTCAAAATAGTGTGAAAAGACACCATCCTCTCTCATCGAAGGTTGCAGTAGTAGATCGACTCTGTAGCCCAGGTCCTGCCAGTACCTGACCACTCCTGGTACTACCTCGCCATGGAATGAGTTTGGCTCCACCAGCAGAACTGATTTTTCGGCCACCGCTGCGGCGGCAAAGCGCTTCAACCCACTTCGCGACTGTAGCCACCATATGCCACCCATCAGCTGTCTGCGCAGGCGGCGGCGTGCCGTCCCAACGGGAATAAAAAGGCACAGCAGCCTCACCAGACGCTCATAGAACTTCCTTCCGGTCATGGCCATGGTGTATTTTCTAGATAGGTTAACAAAATTCTCCGCTAAACCCTAATTTCTTCTGGGGTATTTAAACCGGAGCTCTTTTATATGCAATACAGGAAGATCAACTCTATATTTACTCTAATTTACAGTAGAATGCAACAAAACTGTCATAGTTAGGCCTCAGGACAGCTTTTTCACTAGGTGTTTCGGTATTTTTTACTAAATACCCTTGAAAAAACATTAAATTTCTGGTAGAATAGCTCTAACTCCTTATAATGTAATGTACGAACTATGCAAAATACAGCAATGTTTGGGTGTTCCAGAGAATTTGGCTCCACCCCAGAGACTAGTCCCCGAAGAGAATCTTTCGGAGACTCCAGAGACTCCAGAGACTCTAGAGACTCCAGAGGTTTCAGAATCCTAGCCCTAGCGGTCTATCTTTTTCTATCTCTGCTAGGCCACCCCGGACCAGCCCGAGGGAAGGTGAAGGATGCCTCCTCGACTGGTCCCTTCAGCATACACCAGGGTCGGGTTTGCGTCTTCGAAGAAAAGAACATCAGTGGCTATGGTCGACTTGATGCTCCCAGGAAAAAGTCTCTGATAACTATAGGTGGTCTAGCCATCTTCAGAAACGTGAACATCACAGAGAACTTCGTCAAGGACGTACCCCTCATAGATATCTCAAAGGGCGGCGTGATGCTAGTGCAGCTGACAAAGGCTGGCGACTATTTTATAGTCACAGGCAACATACTCACCGGTTCGGCACCTCTAGTGAGGGCTAGTGCTAAAGCCACCACCACCATCAGCTCAGCTGACCTGGAGAGACTAGCGAAGAGAGGCTTCAACCCTATTCTGCCACCGTTGGCGGGGAGTGGACCAATTCCCATCCGCCTCCAGGGAACGGAGGGTACTCTGTTCCGCATGACTGGCAATGGCGCCAAAGACATCTATCCCGATCTGATCTCCAACGCGGGAGGACTGCTGATTGTGGGGCCCATAGATTTCTGGTACGATAGCCAAATCACGACCAGAGACCTATTCATTGAGCCAGGGGAAGAACTAGCCTTCTCGGATGACACCGCAACTCTCTTTATGGGGATACGAGAATTCGACTGCCCTGGGACCAGTGAGGTATGTGATGCTAAGGGTTTAGTTAGCCAGGGCGGCATCATCAGAATAGCCAAGGGAGGAACCCTGACTGGTGAGTCGCGGCTTGTTCTAGCCGTGGGGGACGAGAAGCTGAAGAAATTCCTAGGGGAGGCGGACCATAGGTCATTCAGCTACATCAGCTCTTGGGGTACTGACAAATTGTGGAAAAATAGTCTAACCCTTGACTCCTTCAGCCCGATGGTGGCATCCGCCATCGAAGGATCTACGGACTACGGAGCAGCGCTGGATCCAGATGCATCATCGGAGAGCTCAGACTACCGGAATAATATAGCTATCTTCGAAAAACTGAGAACCATCTCTGGTCCCCAGACTGAGAGGATTGTGGTCTACGGCGGCCAGACGGTCAGGAACGATGGTTTGGTCTCCTTCAAAAATATGGGTGGCCTGACCAACTCGCCGGAATATGGGGGTGCCCTGCGGGTGGCCGGGACCCTAGAGTTAGACGGCAGAGACGCCGCTGATCCCATAGTTTTCGAGGGGAACAGAGCCACCAGTGGTGGAGCCATCCATGTGGACAGAGAAGGAACTGTGACCCTCCAGGGTAATTTCCTATTCAAGGATAACGAAGCTAGCGCTGGCGGAGGGGCCATCTATAGCAAAGGTACTGTAAACTTCCTCCTGGGGGACGGAGACACCATCAGGTTCGAGGCTGCCACCGATAACGCCGCCAATGGCATAGCCAATGTCGGAACAATAAATGTAGAGGGGGTCGAGGGTTCCAAAGTCATATTCTCCGGCGGCATCGGGGGAAATGGAGGCAGTCTGACCGTCACGGGTCCAGTACAGCTGGAGCCAGGCTTAGCTATCATTGACCAGAGGGACATAAACTTTAGGGAAAAGAATGGCTTCCCAAGGCTCCTAATTTCTTCTCTAGCGGCAGAGTCAATGCGCGTACAGGCTGGTGGAACCCTGACTGGTGAGCCGTGGCTTATTCTAACCCTTGAGAAGGGAGCACTGGGTAGTTTCCTGGGAGGAAGGGACCGCGGAACTTTTAGCTATATCGGGATGGAAGGGGGTAACCAGATATTTAACTTCTTCAGCCCGACGGTGGCATCCTCCATTGAAGGATCTACGGACTACGGAGCAGCGCTGGATCCAGATGCACCACCGGAGAGCTTCGACTACCGGAAGAATATAGTTTTCTATAGGAGACAGGGGACCATCTCTGGTACCCAGACTAAGAGGATTGTGGTCTACGGCGGCCAGACGGTCAGGAACGATGGTTTGGTCTCCTTCAAAAATATGGGTGGCCAGACTA
>JAITSP010000087.1 GCA_031287725.1 Rickettsiales bacterium | reverse complement strand
TTTAAATTTTGTCTCATTCGGACCGGGGGACACTCTAGATCTATATCCTCTTCCACGGCCAGAATGATGACTACCTTCGCCCCTGGAGCCGTAATAATCTCTTCCCTGGGAGTTTGGATAGGATCCAAAATACGGTGAGGATGGGCTATAGGGTGACAAGTCATGTTCGAAGTCCTCTGCCGGAGGAAGCTCTAGCGGTTCAGATTCAGGATCGTAAAAATTATACAAAACAACCCTATCTCCATTGGAGAGACCAAAGCCCTGGGCCTCCTCCTTGCTATAGCCATCTGTGCGCTGTCGTCCATATGTTATGCTAAACATGCGGATAGAGGGCTCGTCCCCCAGGGATGCTGGGGCCAAGGAACTGTTGGTCGTTTCAGAGCCTAGAGTGGGCACACTGATCTTGAAGGTAGAGGATTCGTTCGAGGAGGTTGAAATTGAGGAACTGCTGGAATAGCTAGGGGTCGTTTTAGATTTTTCCCTCTGGATGGTGTCGGAACTAGCGTTGCCAATGGAATGTCCGGGGGAAGGAGGAAAATTGGAAGAATGCGGGCTGTTGCCATTCGAGCTGACTGACCCAGGGCTCAGTGTATGTTGGTTGGGTGACAAACCGAGGGGGTTTGGGGATAGGGAAGAGGAGTGATCGACCAGACCCTTCGGAGAAGGTGAACTTATTATCCTATAGTTGATTCCATCCTTCAGCATCCGCAGAAACAGCTCTGCTCCTTTTTCCTTTACCACACAGTTCCTTATATTATATCTACTTCTCTTCATGTTTAATATAGAACCTAGGTCGCCCCAGCACTGCTCCAGTACATTTTGTGGAACAATCACATAGAGGTAATCCTTAATTTCAGGATCTGGGTAGTAGGAATAGTGTTCCAGAATGGCCCTGGCCATAATATCTCTCTTTATTGTAGACGAACATCTCTCCCTATAGTTCGAATCGATAAAATGGCACGGACCGTCAATCTCAAGAAATACTCTTACCCATTTGTTTCCGGAGATAGGCATATTAAATACGAAGTCAAAATTGCATTCAAAACGCAAGCTATTCTCTATGCCACTACCACCCGTGAGAGTATAGGTAACTCTGCACTCTAGCCTGAGCTCCTGGAACAACCGATCCGTCATCCATTCTATGGCATATCTTGCTATCTTTTCCGCACCGCCTTCCCTTTCAGAGATATCCCTGTATCTCTCAATAAATACTATCTCATCCATGTCTTCCAACACGGTGGGCTGTACGTATTCTACTTTTAGTTGAAATCCAAATATATTAGTATCCAGGAAAACACTAGCCAGGAAGAACATACTGCGGCCTAGTGATTCGAATCTTGGATATCCTAAATTACTATAGATTTTGTGATTTTCTCTCCCCCGCGTTTGGCCGTGGAATTCTTCAATTATGATTTTTATCGCCGGTGCTAGCATAATTAAATAGTGCCCTGTCTTAGTCTTATCTTTAAAAGCTAGCATTGCTGTGAGACTTCCCAGAGCAATTAAGAGCATGTTCTGGTATTCTTTATATTGGTAATTGACCACAGGGTCCCTGCCATCCAAGAGGAAACCGCCATTCTTGACGACTGCTATAAATATGGAGTTAATAGTCTTTAAAAGCTCTTCTAGCTTATTTCCCCCTATAACTTCCTCCAGAGCATCTCCTCCGAAGCCAAGTCTATTTAGTTTAGTCAGGATCATAAATAAAACTGACAGCGGTGGTTCCATTAGCTCGTTTCCGCCAGGAAAAATCGACATCATGGAGCCGATTTTCCTGCTGTTCCCATCATTTTGTGTTACATCACTATCTATACATTTTGCCATTTTTGCCACGTATTCCATGACACAGCCCATAAGGCTCTGCACCATTACCTTGTCAATATCTTTCTGAAGAATTGAGTAGACAAAACCGATGTCTCCCAGAGCATTGACAAAAGTAAAAATTTGATTCCGTTTGCTGAAGATGTCATTTGCCGTTTGCCCGATTTTTATGTAGGCTATAGCGGATGTTATTACTTTTTTCAGGAAATCCCTTACACTTCCCATACGATAAAAATCTATCATTGGGAAGCCAAGTTTTGCCAGACTGACGATAACCTGCAAACCCTCTTCCGCATCAAGTGCACAGCCACTGTACGCCACAAAGCTAGAAACTGTTGAAAGAAAATCAGAGACCACCGTCCTGTCGGTAAAATGTTTGTCTACAATAGCCCTTTGTCCGAAATAAAAACCAAATGAAGCCAGGCTGCTGACACACTTTAGCAGGAGGCGTTGTTTCATCTGTTTGTCATCTGAAAAGGTAGAGCTTCTAGCACCAGCCCGGAGAATTCTGGACACCAACCCTATGACTACTTTTATAAACTTTATGTTGTCTTCTATTCCGCCCACCCTAAACCCAATGGCCTCACCAACGCTCATCAGGCTCGACAGGCTTTCTATGGTCCATAATTCATCCAGTACCTTTATCGGTTTATGCTCCTCCCTGTTCATCTTATAGAGACTGGCGAATAATTGGACAGTGCCATCAAAAATATTTTTTCTTTTCTCCTCATTAGATGCTATTATATTTTCTGAAAGTAACCCGACTTCCTGTAGGGAGAGACTAACTGCCTTCTGGACCTCTTCATCCTTTGATTTTTTATTTATTGTGCCGTAGTACCCGTAATTTTTGCGGTTCATAAACTCTTCAAATGTTTCAAAGGTGGAATTGCTAGCCAGCGTCACTATTTCTTCCTCTTTCCCATTTTTTTCGGTCAGGCCATAGATTGAATCCTCAACTAGACCAGGAGGAGGAGCGACTATAATGGTTTTTATACCATTAGAATCTATTTTGACTTTTCCTCCAACTATTATGGATACCCTGGACCCCTGGGAAGGGTCTAGGAACTCTAGCCTGCCCTCCTCTTCCCCACCACTGCTGGAAGATAGGACGCTGTAGGTTCCTTCGACTTGGTCTATGTCACTGAAGAATATTTTACAAGACTGAGCCTCGCTCTGGGTTTTCTCTGACTTCCTAGAGAGCTTATTGATTTTAATTCCAACAATTTTCCCTTTCATATTTTTCATTGATATGTTTAATAATGGAAAAGATAATAATATATATTTATTACTATGCAATAGGGTTCGACTAGTCTGCCGCCGGCAATAGACTAGAAATAACCCCAAAACACGGTCGTCCAGGGAAATTTAGGAATTAGAAATTAGAAAAATAATTGCCTGCCTTGCCTAGCCATGACTCCAGTAGAGGCATCGATTTTAACCAACGCCGATGGCCACGCTGTCCATTGGATTTCTTCTGGGTTTATCCCCTGGAGAACTGAAACAGTTGCTGGAGAAACGGCAGAACTAGATTTGCTCTGCTCTGTGGCACACCCTGACCATTCCAGAGAAGTATTTCCGGATCCTCTCCCAGCCCCCCGGAGGGGGGCTGGGAGAGGGGGGTGTTTTTCCCTCCGGAGAGAATTCTAGAGATCCAACTCCAGTCCCAGACTAAATCTCCCTAGGCTGGAGAATCCCTTTTGGGAGACAGCTGACAGGCTGGCCGCTCCTTCGGCCGTTCTATAGGCTAGGGCTAGAACCAATCTGTTTCCTCCCTTTGGCAGTTTTCCAGCCACCCTTAGAGAGAAGTTTAGACTGTTCCTATCTCTGTTGTAGCTATCTATAGCTATTATCTGGCTATAGCCTAGGCCCAAAGCTAGCTCTAGATCCCTTGTCAGAGTCATGCTACCCTCTAGACCATAGTTTATGGCCGCTGAGCCTAGGTCTAGGTTAGAGAGATCATCATTCCGGCTAGCTAGAAAGGAGCGGAGATGGTCAATGGTCAGAGTCGGCACTAGGCTGTAGGTTTTTCCCATCTCTATTCTATAGCTAAGACTTAGAGCTCGACCAAAACTATGGGAATTGAAGCTTCCTAGATCTCTGGAGATAGCTCCCCCAAGACTAGCTTTGTTATAGCCATAGCCATAGTAGACCAGAGTGGCTAGGACGAAATTGCTATCAGCTATGCTATTGGTCCCCCGGAGAGTGATGCCAATGCCAGTGCTAGTCAATTCTCCTTCCAGGGCATCACCATTCTTTTCTCCTAGAGAGGTTCCATATTTGTCCAGGGATACAATCACCGTCAGAGACCGGCTGCTATCGGCCGCCAGAGGACTATAGCCAACCCTAAGGCTTGTGGCATTTGTCTTTGATGCCGATTCCTCGTGGCCAAGTCTAGCATAGCTAACGGCTGTCCACAGCTTCTTGCTGCCATTGGCTCTGGCCAGAGCAGCCAGATCCGAGAAGAGACTCCTCGAGTTAGCAATGAGGACACTGATAATTCTACTATCCCCCTCCCAAAGCTTCAGCTGGCTAGGGTCACCGCGAGGGGTCATTCTTTGGGATTTCCATCCTTTCTCTCCCTCTTTGGCCACCCTATTTTTTTCTTTTTCACTATCATTTTCTTTTCTTTTCGCCCGAATGTCTCTAGGTGCGCGTTCGCTGTCGGCCCTCTTTCTATCTTCCTCCCATTTGCCATAATCTTCTTTATCATAGTCATTTTTTTTATCATTTTTTCTATAACTTTTTTCGCCATCATCTTCGTCACCTTCGTAATCACCTTCGTCACCTTCGTCATCTTCGTAATCATCTTCGTCATCATCGTCATTTTTCTCTCTAGCTCTTCTAGAGCTGTACGCCAACGTCAACCTTGGCGATAGGCTGCTTAGCCATTTTTGCTGTGCTCTAATTGCTTCCGGAGATGAACCGTTACCATAGATCTGGAGCGCAAAATCCTGCCCGACGACTCCGTTTCCCCCAAAAAAGGCTGAAGCCAGGACGACCACAGCCAGTGTCAGCAGCAATTGACCCTTGGCGCCGTTTGTTTTTAAATTTATCACAACAATCTCCTCTTTTATTAATTAATATTAGTAATAAACTACCTCCAGAGCCCGCTAGTTCGACTTCGGCTATCTCTGGCTAGCCAGTGCCTTCCTCTGGGGAATCGAAATTCTTCTCCCGACCACAGCCGGAGAAATGGATAATGAATAGTCATGCTCCAAAATAAATGGTCAAGCTCCAACTTTTTCCAGGGAATGGGAATTTCCAGATCCCCTCGCCACCGGACGCTGCTCAACCTCTTCCCATTCGGAACTCTGTCTCTAGGTTCCACTGCCAGCCCAGCTACCCTGGCGAGGCTTCTCTAGAGACTCCAGTCCAGTCTGATGCCAAATCTTCCGAGACTAGAGAATCCTTTCTGGAAGACAGCCACTGGGCCGGCTGCTCCTTCGGCCGTTCTGTAGGCTAGGGCTAGAGCTACCCTATTTCCTCCTGCTAGTCTTCCAGCTAGCTCTAGAGAGAAGTTTAGACTGTCTCTGTCTCTATAGAGGTCTCTGTGGCTACCCAGAGCTATCACCTGGCTATAGTCTAGACCCAGGGTTAGCTCTAGAAGTTTTGTTAGAGCCATAGTACCCTCTAGTCCATAGTTAATGGTCACTGAACTTAGACTCAGACTAGAGAGACCACCCTCTCGCTCAGCCAGAGAGGAGCGGAGATAGTCAACGGCTAGAGTTGGCACTAAGCTGTAGGCCCTTCCCAGCTCTATTCTGTAGTCTAGACCTAGAGCTAGACCCAGACTATGGGAATTGAAACTTCCCAGATCCTTCGAGATAGCTCCTCCGAGACTAGCTTTGTTGTAGCCATAGCCATAGTAGAGCAGAGTGCCTAGGCCGAAATTGCCGTCAGCTATGCCACTGGCTCCCCGGAGAGCAATGCCAGCGCCAGTGCTAGTCAATTCCCCTTCCAGAGCATCACCATTTTTTTCTTCTAGAGAGGTTCTAGATCTATCTATAGATACAATCACCGCCAGAGACCGGCTGCTGTTGGCCGCCAGAGGACTATAGCCAACTCTAAGGCTTCCGACATTTGTCTTCGATGCCGATTCTCCGTGGCCAAGTCTAGCATAGCTAACGGCTGTCCACAGCCTTTTACCGCCATTGGCCCTAGCCCCAGCAGCCAGATCCGAGAAGATGGCTCTAGCGTTGCCAATGGAAATACTAGTTATTCTACTATCCCCCTCCTGGAGTTTCAGTTGGCCGGAGTCCCTATGGGAGGACTTCTCTCGTGGTTGTCTACGCCGTCCTCTGTGGAATCTAGCATCCTCCTTCTGGAGCTTCGGCTGTCTGGAGTCACTACCGGAGGACCCCCCTAGTAGTTGTCTATATCGTCCTAGGAACCATTGTTCGTACCATTCTCTGTATAATTCTGTTCTATCCTGTTCCATACTGTCCCATTCTATTCTATCCTGTTCTATACTGTCCCATTCTGCTATGTCCCATTCTGTCACACTCCATTCTCGTTTTATTTTATCCCATTCTGCCCCATTTAATTCTACTCTCTCCAGTTCTACTCTGCTCTGCTCTGTTGTATCGTCCTGGGCCTCCCCTAGAAGCTCTGTATCCTGGCTGCTCCAATCTTTCCAGCGTGTATAGCCTCGCCTATCGCCTATCGATTTGTCCAGAGCCTCCCTCAGAAGCTCTATGTCCTGATCGCTCCAATCTTCCCAGCGTGTATAGCCTCGCCTATCGCCTATCGATTTCACTAATTTTTTTGCCTTTTCGTATTTCTCTGGCCCTACTGACCATGCTTCCAGCTGTTCCTCCAGAGAAATTTGCCCGACGGCTCTGTTCTCTCCGGGCAGGGCTGTAATCAAGACAGCCACAGCCAGTACCAGCGGTAATCGGTCCTTGGCGCCATTGACCTTTAAATTTATCACAACAATCTCCCTTTTTATCAGTTAGGTAACAAATTATCCCCCTGCTGAGCCGCTGATCTGACTTCGAATATCTCTGAGGATCCCACGCTTTCCCCTAGAAGATCGAAATTCTTCTCCTAATCCTAGCTGGAGAGCTAGATAAATTATCCTCCTAGGATTATAGGAGAAAAAAAATGTTTATGCAATACGTTCAGAAAAAAAATTATATTAGCCATCATTTGACCTAGTCTGGGGGAGTCTCCAGAGGATTTTAGATCTCCCTCCGGTGAAGACCCCAGACTCCGCCTAGAGCCTGTTCTCTAGGCTCCCCGGGGGGAGCATTCCTCCTCCCACCATAGTTTGACAGCCAGAGTCAGAACTCCGGAGGAGGCCTATGATCCCAGCCTAGCTCTACACTAGGTAATTCTAGGGAGATTAGTTTCCTAGCTGTCCAGCAGAGTTTCTCGGAGAGCTACCGGATTTGCAAAGTCAATGAAAATCTCCAGGACATGAATTCTGCTTTTATCGATATTCAGATCTCTTATCTTAACCCAGTCCTTTCTGGTAGTCACTATGTCGTAGCCAGCCTTCTCTAGGGCAGCTATTTCTCCCTCTCTATAGCTGTGATGATCTTCGAAGCTAATGAAATCAACGAAGTCCACAGCACAGTCAACCAGCGTTTTTTCGAATTTTTTTGGCCGGGCGATGCCACAGAGGGCAACACATTTACCGCTGAAGTCCAGAGGCTTTGGTTTTATGACCCCCCTAACCACTTTAATTGAATATTTATCACATAGCTCTCCGATCCCATTCCTGTCCTCCCCCAGCAGGACGGCAAGATCTATTCCTCTTCGGACAGCGCTGGGGAAACTTTCTCTCAGAGGGCCGGCCGGGAGGATAGAATTGCTTTTGAATTCAGAATCACAGTCCAGGACAAGTATCTTTTTACTCTTCCTGAAGGTAGGATTCTGTAGACCATCGTCCATAATGATGTGATCGTAGCTGTAGTGACTATCTATATGCTTCAGACCCCTAACTCTGTTTTTCGAGACAAACGTGTCGCCCCGCTCAAATAGCAGCAGCGGTTCGTCGCCAACGATGCGGGCGCTGCTGTTGTGCTCACTAAGTTTAAGGACCCCCCTGCTCCTTCCTCCGTAGCCCTTCGTCAGAAAACAGTAGGTTCTCCGGTTCTCTCCTAGAATCTTCGCGATTTCCATGGCCACCGGTGTTTTGCCCGATCCGCCCACAGCTATTCCACCGACGCAGATGACCGGGATCCTGGGTCTATAGGGGCACGGATTCAGCAGGCACCTTAGACCGGAGGCCAGCCGGTATACCAGAGACAGCGGCTCCAGAAGCACGCTGCGGATAGATGGTCTCCTAGTTTTCCAGAACTCCGGTGCCCTCATGGCTAGAGAAAAGTAGTAATTTTCTAAAGTTATGTCCCAGCAGGGCGAAGAACATCTCAACTCTGCCGAGTCTCCGACTGTCATTCTCGGCGTGCAGATCATACTTGCTTATGATATTCCCATCTTCCACCACCAGCTGTGCCACCATATCGCCCCTTTTGATGGGACCAAGTATGTACCTATCGTAGACCAGGCGTACCCTGATGGAGTCAACTCTCTTTTCGTTGACCGCATAGCTAATATCTCTACTGGCGTACACTTTGATCCTGTTGTTCTTCGAGGGAAAGGTACTCACAGTTGCTACCACATCCCCCTTCCTGAAGAGTCTAAGATGTTTGTACTGGCTAAAGCCGTAGTCCAGCAGAGCCCTGGCATCAGCCGCCCTCTCCTTTTCGGTTTCGGCCCGGGCTAGAACGGCTATCAATCTCTTCCCATTTCTGACGGCCGACAGGACCAGAGTATACTTTCCCTGGTCCGTATGGCCGGTTTTTATGCCGTCCACACCCCTATAGTCACCAAGTAGCGGATTTCTATTTTTCTGGGTCATGCCATTGAATGTGAACGACTGCTGTGAGAAGTACATACCATAGTAACTTTCGTATTTATCCAGGAGAGCCTGGGAAAGAGTAGCCAGATCCCGCACGGTTGTGTAGTGGGTCTTTTCGTAGAGGCCAGTTGGATTGTCAAAGTGGGTATTTTTCATGCCCAGATTTTTTACCATTGCATTCATTTTTCCGACAAACTCATCTATACTACCCGAGCTTCCCTCCGCCAGCACTACGGCCGCATCATTGCCCGAGACCACTATAGCTCCTCTGAGCAGCTCATCGACGGTCACCTTCCACTCAGGCTCCAGAAACATTCTGGTGCCATCCTGTCTCCAGGCTCTTATGCTCACCTTGAATTTGCTATCCAGAGAGAAGACCCCACTGTCCAGCATATCAAAGATCACGTAGGCAGTCATTATCTTGGTTGTTGAAGATGGGGCCACTATGTCATCTGCCCTCTTCTCGTAGAGAACCTCTCCACTGTCAAAATCTATCAGGATGGCATGTTCCGAACCCAACTCGATGGCCCGGGCGTCCCCGGTCGCCAGCGCGACCAGGCAGAACGCAGCCACAAAGCATAGCTTAGACCCGCTCATAGGCTAGATTTCTTAATTTGTTCTCCTAATGTCACCAACAGTTAGCTGGGGCAAATAATAATATATGAAAAATATAAATCCAGAGGGAGGAGAACAGACTGGTTCTCAGACCGAACAGAGGAGTTTAGCTAGAACGCTAGTGCTTCTCGTCGTCGTGTTTGTAGTCAACGACATCGTCATCATCAGGCCCTTGGCGAGGAAAATGGCGGAGCAGCGGGCGGAGAGGCTAGCCTCCGAGACCACCGCTGCCGATGGCGAAGACAAATCCAGAGAGATTCTAGTGGAACTCGCTGCCAGTGGCTCCGGCGGAGATGCCGAGAGTCCCTCCGGCATAAGGTATGTTTTTCTGGAGAATGACTATCTGAGGCTGAGGGTAGATAGCCGAGGGCCCACCATTGATACCCTGTCTCTGGAGAGGTATAGCGATGACATTGGAAATGTCAGGCTTCTGGAGCCTAAAAAAAGCACCATCTCTCTGGGATGGCAGGCCGCCTCCGGGGATCGGCGGGTTCCAGAGGAGGACTCCCTCTGGATCGTGGAGAGTATAGAGAGGGGAGGCGCGACTGGTGGCAACCGGGGAGTCACCCTATCCCAGAGGAGCGAGGGCCTAGAGTTCAGAATCACGCTGGCCATTGATGAAAAATATATGATCAGCGTCAGACAGACCGTTGAAAATGGCGGAAAGGAAAAAATCTCCCTGAAACCTCTCTGGCAGATCAAAAGAAAGAATCCTAGAATCAGGAGCAGGCATGAGATGTTCCATTTTAACGGAGGACTGGGGGTCTTCGACGGCAGAATACAGGAGCTGAAACCAAAGAAAATAAAGAACAGAGGCCTGGAGCTAGCCAACGCCGACTGGGCTGGTGTCACCAGCCAGTATTGGCTAACGGCCATGGTCGGCAGAGATGGCGGAAAGGGTAGAGCTACATTTTTGGACAGGGATGGTCTGACCACCGTGCAGCTCACCTCCGCGGCCGCCGAGGAGATTCCAGTAGGTTCCAGCGGTACCGCCAGCGTCAGCATATTCGCCGGAGCCAAGGATCTCAAAATTCTCAGAGACTACATGGAGAACGGCGGCATAAAACTTCTCGACAGGAGTGTCGACTTTGGGCTGTTCTATTTTCTGGCGAAGCCTCTGAACAGCATTCTCAGTTTTCTCTACAGAATAGTGGGAAACTTTGGTCTGGCCATAGTTCTACTGACTATAGTAATTAAGATTGCCCTCTATCCGGTGGTGAAGAAATCTTTCATCACCATGAGCCTGATGAAGGAAATACAGCCGAAGATGAAGGCTCTGCAGGTTAGCTACGGCAGGGACAGTGAAAAATTCCGCCGGGAGGTCATTAGGCTCTATGAGAAATACGATCTCAACCCCTTTGCCTCGATAGTTCCGGTACTGCTGCAGATTCCCGTTTTCTTTTCCCTCTATAGGGTCATATCGGTCAGTCTGGACATGAGGCAGGCTCCATTTTTCTGGTTTATTCGGGATCTCTCGGCTGCCGATCCGACGAATCTGCTGAATCTCTTTGGTCTGCTGCCCCTGAGGATGACGCTCAGAGTCGGCCTACTACCCTGCACCATGGCGCTGACCATGTATCTGCAGCAGAGATTTTCCGACCGCATGATGACAACAACTCCCCGGCCCTCCAAAGATCTAGGCCCTAGCAGCGGCCCGGCGACTCTTGAGAAAGAAATTTCGACGGCTGGAGCGGGGGTGGCAAAGTTCATGCCGCTAATTTTTATGTTTATGTTTTCCTCCTTTCCCAGCGGCCTGCTAGTATATTGGATACTGAACAATGTGATAACCCTGGCCCAGCAGTGGTATATTTTTAAAAATATCAAAAAATGGCTAGCTAGGCGAAAAAGCGGCGAAATTCTGTGAGATCCGATTTTTAGCCATAGATACGGTTTTTTAATATTTTCTTCGGTCTCCATCCGGAGAAGTGGGATTAATTATGTCGTCCAAGTGCCATTCTGGGCAATAAATAGGCCTTTCCCAGATTATCAGTGTAAAACTTTGTCAAGGCCTAATGATTTTTTTTTCGGAGAAAAAGGTACTTTACTAATTCTCCCATAGGAGTTATAGTAGAGAACACAGTTTTTAAATTCTCATATGTTTACTGGTGGGACTGTTAGTAGTAATTTCCCGAGCAGCGAGGCGACCCCGGATGGCTGGTCGGCCGTTCGCAGGGCTTTTAGAGAAGAATTCGGGAACGATGTCTATAATGGCTGGCTATCGGCGGTGGAGCTAGTGTCGATGAGTGAATACGAAATTGTTATGTCCGTTCCCACAAACTTCATCAGAGATTGGATTCTGAGGGAGTATTTTGCTGGAAAGTATGGAAGGGTCGATGGTAAACGGGTCTGCCTCAGAAAGGGTATGAAGCAAGTTCTGCTGGAACACTTTCCAAAACTCACATTTTTTGACCTTGTGGTGGCTAAGGATGAAGAGAAGGCTATCTCCGAGGCTGAGCCCTCGGGCGAAAAGGCAGATGCCCTGGGCGGTGGCGGTGAGCTGGGAAGTCTCTCCGAACACCATAACCTCTACAGCATAGGGTTGGAACTCAACCGGAGCTACAGCTTTGAAAACTATGTGGTGGGCCCCTCAAACAGGCTGGCCTTTGAGGTGGCAAAAAATTTTGTAGACTGTAGCGCTGCCGAGGTGACCAATCTTAATCCTCTGTTTCTCTACGGCGGTGTGGGCCTTGGCAAAACCCATCTGATCCAGGCCATAGCCTGGGACCTGCAGCAGAAAGATCCGAGGCAACAGATAGTATACCTGTCGGCCGAGAGATTCATGTACCTCTTTGTGCAAGCCCTCCACAGCCAGGACATAAATAATTTCAAGAACAGGTTCAGAAGTGTGGATGTGCTAATTGTCGATGATATACAATTCATAACCGGCAAGGACAAGACCCAGAAGGAGTTTTTCTACACCTTCGACACACTGCTGGCCGAAGGGAAGCGAATCGTCCTTGCCTGTGATAGAGCTCCGGCGAACCTGGAGAATCTCGATGAGAAACTTAAGTCCAGAATGAACGGCGGCCTCATAGTGGACATAAAGGAATTTGACTATCAGCTCAGGTTGGATATAATCAAGAGAAAGTCGACCGACATGGGTCTGGACATCGGAGAGGATGTCATGGAGTTTCTAGCTGAGAGGGTCAGCAGAAACTGCAGGGAAATAGAGGGTTGTCTGAGAAGACTCTATGCTAACCAGAGGATAATGGGCGCCCGGATGGATAGGGACAGTGTGAGGGACATACTGGTAGATAATATGAACCAGAGTGAGGCGACCGTCACCGTAGAAGCTATCCAGGAGAAGGTCTCTGAGTTTTTCGATATTTCTCTGGTCGATCTAAGATCCGGAAAAAGATCTAAAAACTTCATAGTTCCGAGACATGTGGCTATGTACATGAGTAAGAAACTCACCCCGGAGAGTTTCAAGAGCATAGCGAAGAAATTTGGTGGCAGAAGCCATGCGACGGTTATACACGGAATAAATAATGTGAGAAAGTTGATAGAAACGGATGCGGAAATTGCCCTGGCCGTCTCTAGACTGGTCGACACCTTCAGATAGAACTAACCGCCGCACCCCATGATCCTAGCCAGCTATCCAAAGGCTCTAAGGGAGGAGATACACGTCGCGCTGGCCTGCAACGACGCCTATGCCTACTACTGTGCCGAGACCATAGTCTCGCTGCTACTCAACAGTGTGGGTGAAAATTTGTTCTACCGGTTCTATATTGTGCAGAGAAATCTTCTAGAGGAAAATAAAAGGAGAATAGCTAAACTCAGAGACACGGTGGGGGACTGCACCATAGAATTCATAGAGATGGGAGAGGGTGGCCCCGGAGCTTTCAGAGATCCCATGTACTATAGGCTGAAGCTAGCTTCACTGCTGCCGGATCTGGATAGGGTCATATACACTGACTGTGATGTGACGTTTCTGACTAGCCTTGGGGACCTGTGGCATGAGGACATAGATGCCTACTACAGCGGGAACTGCATTGACTTCGGCAGAGACAGAGACTTAATCCTGGACCATTTTTCTAGAGTCTGCGGAGTTAGTGGGGATGATTTTCCTCTCTCTAGCCATGAAGTCTACTTTAATTCCGGTTTCATGTTGATGAACCTAGCTAAAATAAGAGATGATGGGGTCGAGGGGAGAGTGGAGGCATGTCTAGAGAAGTATCCGAATCTTCTCTACGGAGACCAGGATGTTATAAACCTAGTGTACCAGGGAAAGATAAAGCCAATCAGCTTTAGGTGGAGTTTCCTGATTTCCTACTACACTGCGAAAAGGAGTAGGATAAAAATAAAGGACCCGAGGCTCCTGGCGGATCTAGAGGACAGTGCGAAGTATCCCCGCATGGTGCATTTTCTCGCAGACAAAAAGCCGGACACCATCTACAGATCGATTTTTCACATTCCCTCCTACTGGATAGTTAATGGCTACAAAAAGATTTTCTGGGAATATGTTGCCCACACCGACTGGAAAGGGGAAAAAACCTACCGGCTGGTCTATAGATTTCCACTGAACTTCCTGAATCGCCGTGCCTAGGGGGGGGCTGTAGTCTGGTGGGCTAGAAATCTCCGGACTAGTTGTCAGTTGCCATTAAAAATAGACGGTCCAGAGACAATGGGAAAATTCTAGACTCGGCTAATGCTGGTGACCATCCCGGAATAATAATAAAAATAATTGACATTCAATATTAAATCATTACTATACAGAAAGTTATGGATATTATGGATAATTTCTATGTCAAAACCACTAGGAGGTGGTGATAGGCTCCCAGTAAAGCAGCTCTCGAATCCAAAAATTTTTACCACCAGAGACGGGGAACTAAAAAAAACCAAAGAGGTCACCGATGAGGACATTGAACTTCTCAGGAAAGCGGGACTTCTGGGAGATGTAAAAACACTGGGAGAAGATTTTGACCCAAATTCTAGTTACTTTCATCCGGAATTTGTAAAGGAGATGATCGAAAACGTGAGGGAAGAATACGGTGATGTGGCAGCTGAACTGCCAATTTCCTTTGTTGATCTTAATAAGCCCGATTCGAAAATATCTGCGGAGCCCGGTTCGGGACTGGCGGTGGTCTACAGTGACCGCCACACTAAATTACTCCTGAAAAGACTTTTGCCTAGCGGTAAAACTGAAATATATGTTCTAGATGCCCTCAATAACGAGAGTGATTATTACATCGATAAGTTGATCTCTGGTAATCCAGAGAATTTTATCGTGAAATATCCCGTCACGGCTCTAACCCAGGATGAGTGGCTGGGGGAATCTCTAGGAATTCAATACGATTACACGAACTGCATATCCTATGCGGTGCATTTTGCTAGAAAAATATATAAGGCTGTAAGAGAGGAGAAAGCTAGGAGCGAGAAGAATGTGCTGGAAAGTTTTAACGAGGTTGTGAATAGGTTTGAGGGCCGCGGAACAAGAATGGTAACGCGCGACGAACCACCAGCGCCTGTATTCGCTATGCCAGATTTTCTACTAAGGTACAGTGGCAGTGAAGGGGCATTGGATAGGATGATTGAGGCTAGAGTGAAAGTGGAAGGTGATAGTAAAAGAGAGGAAATTAATAAATACCTGAAGAGTAAACTTATACCCTACAAAAACAAAAGAAGAGAGGAATGTGAGGAACAGACAAAGAATCTCAGAGAAGACTTGGTGTCAATGGGACTTGAGCTAGAAAACACAAAAAAAGCCCTCGAAGGGAAGGAGGTAGCGGGAGTAGATAGAAAAGGTAGGAGAATGTTAGAGCAGAGAGTCAAAGAATTGGCTAAGAAGAGCAAGACAATAGATGGAGAAATACAGACAATGGAGATAGAAATGCGCTATACCTACAGCCCAGCTGCAAACTGGAGAAACAAAGACATAAAGAATGTGGCCGATGGAATCAGAAGGAGAGGAAGGACTCTGGGCGGGTTTGTCATTGGACCAGAGGTGGCGACTGGGCTGGGGCCGGAGACTGGTGAAAAGGAGAAGAAAGTCGTGGCAGAGAAGTCTCCGGTGCAGCAGCCGCTACCAAGCAGCAGTTCTCTGCCACTGGGTGTCTTTAAAAATACGGTAAAGGCCTCTACCGATATAATCTCCGGCCCACCATCGGCAGCCAACGTATCAAACCTGCCGTCGCCACCAAAAGTGGATACCCCAAAGACGACAATGGGAAAATTCTAGAGCTAGCTAATGCTGGTGACCAGCCCGGAATAATAATAAAAATAATTGACATTCAAGGTTAAATTATTAATATACAGAAAGTTATGGATATTATGGATAATTTCTATGTCAGAACCACCAGGAGGTAATGAGAATTTTTTGCTGAATAGATTCTCGAATCAAACAATTTTCTCCACCAGAGACGGGGAACTAAAAAAAACCAAAGAGGTCAGCGATGAGGACATTAGACTTCTCAGGGAAGCGGGACTTCTGGGAGATGTAAAAACACTAGGAAAAGATTTTGACCTAAATTCTAGTTACTTTTCTTCAGACTTTGTAAAGGAGATGATCGAAAACGTGAGGGAAGAATACAGTGATGTGGCAGCTGAACTGCCAATTTCCTTCGTCGACAACAGTTCGCCCTTTTTTGAGATTCCTATGGAACATAGGGCGGGCTTGAATGTGATCTATGGTGATGCTCACACTGTGTTGACCGTGGCAAAACCTATAGCGACTAATGAAACAGAAATATATGTACTGGACGCTCTCGACAGTTCACCAAAATGGCTTATTGAACAAGGAGCCCTTAAGGCCGCTGGGAAATTTGTCATAAAATACCCCATCACAGATGTGGGTGAGGATGCTAGAGAGAAAATTAGAGGCGTTATAGAGGAAAGAAAAAAACTTAGAAAGTCCTACATCGAGAAAGGAATGGATGAAGAGCTATTTAGACTCGCCAATGAACCCCTAGGATACAACAAAGACAAACTAATGATCCAAATGGACTACACACACTGCATATCCTACGCAATACATTTCGCCGAAAAAATATATAAGGCCGTAAGAGAGGAAAAGGCCAGGAGTAACTGCACTGCGTTGGAAAGTTTTAACAAAGTAATGGAAAAATTTGAAATTCTTCAGGACAAAGACGTTGGCTCCCGCTATGAGACACACAATGCATTCCGAATGCCATATTTTCTAACAAAGCACAGCGGCAGCGAGGATGCATTGGGAACAATTGCTGCTGCTACAGCAAAAAGAGGAAAGGTGGATGAAGCTGCGGTCATTGAGAAATCAAAGGGTAAACTCAAGCTCTACAAAGACAAAAGACAGGAAAAATATAAAGAACAGACAGAAAATCTCAGAGGAGAGTTGGTGTCGACGAAGCTTGAACTGGAAAAAACGGAAAGGGCTTTCACAGAGGGGAATGTCACGGAGGTAGGTGGAGAAGACAGGGAAATGTTAGAGCAGAGAGTCAAAGAATTAGATAAGAAGAGCAAAGAAATAGATGGAAAAATAAAGGTAATAGAGACAAGAATGCGCGAGATCTACAGCCCAGCTGCAAACTGGAGAAACAAAGACATAAAGAATGTGGCCGATGGAATCAGAAGGAGAGGAGGGACTCTGGGCGGGTTTGTCACTAGGCCAGAGGTGGCGACTGGGCTAGGACCAGAGACTAGTGAAAAGGAGAAGAAAGTCGTGGCAGAGAAGTCTCCGGTGCAGCAGCCGCTACCAAGCAGTAGTTCTCTGCCACTGGGTGTCTTTAAAAATATGGTAAAGACCTCTACCGATATAATCTCCGGCCCACCATCGGCAGCCAACGTATCAAACCTGCCGTCGCCACCACCAAAAACAGAGAGCCCAGCGTTGAAATGAGGTTTGAGTTAAAATCATCGGTTCACCAAAGCTCTGGGAGAATTTTGGTGCCTCTCCGCCAGCCGCCTGGCTTTTCCAGGGAGAGAATGATCTCTCGGGGAAACTGGAACTGACCCAGGAGCTCTGGAGTGGGTTTGCACTAAATATTAATATAATCTTTATGGGCTATACAGGATAGGAAGCCAAAATGGTAGCCTGAAAAATAACTTCTACTCCTGAGACTCCAGGAAATAAAAACAATAATTCCCGGGAAGATCCGGTCCTGCCCTATCTCTTGTATAATTCAACTGGGGCTATAGCATTGGGATTGATAATTAGATGAGCACCTCGTGCCAATGGATAACAACAACGATAGGAGTTTTTCGTGTCCTCCAGCAGTCTAGAGGAGAGAACATTTCTAGAGAAGGTGACTGACCTAGTCAGTTTTCTAGGTTTTAGCCTAGTGTTTGCGCTGTCGAAGTTGCTGCCCATGTGGCTGCTGAGCCCGATTTTTGCCAACCTGGCGGTTCTTCTGAGCCCATTTATGGCTAGAACCTATCTAATCCTCAGTAATCTAAAAACTGCCATGCCGGAGCTATCCCCGGCCAGGAGGATTCTGCTGATGTTCAGGGTGTGGTACAGTCTGGGTAAATTCGCCGGAGAATACCCCTACATCCACAGGCTCGGAGATCAAAAGATTTTTGACTACGTAGAGCTGAGTGAAAATCTAGAGAGGACCCTGGACAGCATAAAGAATTCCCCTAGAGGGAGCATCGTGTTTTCCGGCCATCTGTCCAACTGGGAAGCTGGTCTGAGGGCTCTCAGGGACTATGGTCTGAAGGTTTCGGTGGTGTTCAGAAGACTGAATAATCCTCTTCTGGAGCCAAAATATACCAGAGATCTCAGACAGAGGGTAGGCATAAACATGATTGCCAAGCAGGATGGGGCTGCCTTTGGCATAGCGAGAAGTCTTAGAAGGGGGGAAACCGTCGTAATTCTGGCTGACCAGAGGGACGAGATGAATGGCCTAGCGGTGGACTTCTTTGGCCAAAAGGCCTACACCCCCAGATCAATCTACGTTCTAGCTAGAAAGATGAGGGTACCCGTCTACGGCATGAGGGTCATCAGAAAACACAGGACATCGTCAAAGTTCTATCTTGACGTCGAAGGCGAATCCTGGGTGACTGACAGCACCGACGAAAAGGAATTTCTGGCAAACCAGCTGAACGGAGTTCTTGAAAAGTGGATAAGGGAACAGCCGGAGCAGTGGTTCTGGATTCACAACAGATGGAAGATGTAGCCCCAGCCCGAAACCATCGAGCTAGATCCGAACTCTAGGGGACCCGCCCCTCTCCGCCTCTGGGGCGGAGAGGGGCGGGAAGATGTCCGAATCTATTCCAGTGAAAAGTCTCTACTTTTAGATTCCACCTTGGCCTTCAGAATCCTAATGAACTCATCCAAGATGAGGGTTTTGGTTAGCTGTTCGCCAAAGATCCTTACACTCACATTCCCAGCGCTCTCTTCATTTTTGCCAAGAATCAGCAGGTAGGGGATTTTTCGCAGAGACATCTCCCTTATCTTGTAGCCTATCTTCTCGCTGGAGGCGTCCAGAATCGCTCGGATGCCATTATCCTTCAGCTTTCTGAGCACCATCTCTCCGTAGCCACGCACCTCATCCACCACGGTTGCCACACAGACCTCCAGAGGATTCAGCCACAGAGGGAATTTCCCCTCGGTGTGCTCGATGAGGACACCGAGAAATCTCTCGATGGAGCCCAGAATGGCTCTATGGAGCATCACAGGTTCACGCCTCTCCCCATTTCTGTCTATGTAGTTGATATCAAATCTTTTGGGCAAATTCATGTCCAGCTGGAGTGTTCCAGTCTGCCAGTCTCTGCCCAGAGCATCCTTAAGAACAAATTCCAGCTTAGGCCCGTAGAAGGCACCCTCCCCCGGAAATATGCTATACTCTAGACCGATTCTGTCCAGAGTGTCAGCCAGGCTCTTTTCCGTCATGTCCCAGAGGCTGTCATCCCCAATCCTATTTTTTGGTCTAGTGGATAGCTTTATTCTAACGCTATCCCCAAAGCCAAAGTCCCGGTAGATGTTCAGAATGAATTTGATTACCTCTTCGCACTCCGAGCCCAGCTGCTCCGGGGTGCAGAATATGTGGGCATCGTCCTGGGTAAATTCTCTGACCCGGAGAAATCCATTGAGGGCTCCGCTGGCCTCATACCTATTCACCTTTCCGAATTCGGCCATCCTCAGGGGCAGATCTCTGTAGGACTTTATTCCCTGCCTGTAGATCAGAATGCCACCCGGACAGTTCATAGGTTTGACGCAAAACTGCTTCCCGTCCTCTGTTTTCCCGGAATAGTTATGTTCTCCGTAGAGCTTCCAGTGTCCTGAAATCTCCCAGAGAGACCTATCCATTAGCCTCGGAGTAGAAACCTCCAGGTAGCCGTTCTCCTCCTGTTTTTTTCGCATATGGCCGACAAGAGTGTTGAACAGAAAAAGCCCGTTGGGATGGTAGAATGGAGCCCCCGAGGCAAATTCATGCTCAAAGTGGGCAAGGTCCATGGCTCGGCAGATTTTCTTATGGTCTCTCCGCTCAGCCTCTTCGAGCATTTTCCTATAGTTCTCCAGGTTCTTCTCCGTATCCCAGCTGGTCCCATAGATTCTCTGGAGCATCTTGTTTTTGCTATCCCCACGCCAGTAGGCGCCAGCCACCTTCAGCAGTCTAATGTGCTTCATATAGCCGGCCGAGGGGACGTGCACTCCTCTACAGAGGTCAACAAAATTACCAACCCTGTAAATGCCGATGGCCTCATCGGCCGGAATAGCTCTGATAAGCTCTACCTTGTAGAGTTGTCCCCTATCCTCAAAATAGCGAATGGCCGACTCTCTGGACCACTCCTCCCGCAGGAACTTTTCACCCCTCTGGACCAGTTCGACGATTTTAGCCTCAATCTTCCCCAGATCCTCAACGGAAAAACTATCTTCGACGTCAAAGTCATAGTAGAACCCATCCTCTATCACTGGTCCTAGAGCAAATTTCACCCCATCTCCACGGAGTTCCTGGACAGCGTAGGCTAGCATATGGGCTGAGGAATGCCTCAGAATGCTGAGGCCCTCTCTGCTAGCGATGCCAATGAAATCGATGGTGGACCCGGCCATGGTGTCAGTCAGGCTAGTGGCTAGATCAAGGGTTTTGCCATTCACGGTCATAGCAACCGCCTCTTTGGCTAAATTTCCACCTAGGGTTTTCAGCAGATGAAAACCATTTGACCCAGGACTAACCCTGAGCACTCTGCCCAGGTAACTTAACTCGATTTCACTCGACGACATTAGTTAAAAAATTGTTGTTATGTATATACCATAGATGCTTTTGCCATTAAATACAAGGGACTAGGCAGAAATGGCTAGCCAAAGTCCACGGCAGGAGTGAGACCGTTTTCCCGATCCCCGAAGCTAGCCCGACAGCCCGACCACTTGACTCTTCTAGAACAAATCTTAGAACAGTCTTCTATCACAGAGACTAGGAGACTGAGATGTCGGAGCAGAAGGTGGACCTAAAGCTGAAGCAGATTGTGGAGAATATAGAGCATCTAGAGGAGGAGAAGAGAGAAATTACCTCTCAGATCAGAGATGTCTACGGAGAGGCCACGGCCCAGGGTTTTGATGCTAAAATAGTAAGGAAGGTGGTGAGACTCCGGAAGATGGATGCGGATTCTCTGAGGGAGGAGGAGGATCTAGTGGAGGTCTATAAGGGATACCTCGGCATGCTCTAGCCGCTAGTACCTATCCCTCGCCCCAGATTCCAGAAAGGCATCGGCGAATTCTCGGTAGCTCTTGTTTTCCAGATTTGCCCTGATGGCTCTCATGAGATCCTGGTAGTAGGTGATGTTGTGCTCTGAAAGGAGCATGGCCCCGAGCATTTCCTTTGTCCTGAATAGATGGTGCAGATAGGACCGACTATGCCCCCTGCAGGCTCTGCAGTGGCAGCAGGGATCGATGGGGCCGGGATCATGACTATATTTAGCGTTGTTTAGATTAAGCACTCCGCCTCTGGTGAAGGCCTGGCCATTTCTTCCGCTCCTGGCCGGCAGCACACAGTCGAACTGGTCCACTCCCCGGAGTACGGAGCCCACTATATCCACGGGCTTGCCAACACCCATAAGGTACCTTGGACGGTCCTGGGGCATTCTGGGGACGAGATAGTCCAGAACACTGAACATAAGTCTCCAGCCATTGTCTATGGACAGATCACCACCTATGGCATAGCCATCGAAGCCTATGGCCACTAGGCCCTCTATGGATCTTTCCCGCAGTTCCCTGTCCGCTCCCCCCTGGACTATGCCGTAGAGTCCGTAGCCAGCCCTGGGAACAAAGGCCTCTCTGCTGCGCCTGGCCCATCGCAGTGAGCGTTCCATCGCCCTTTCCGTGTAATCCCGGTCCGTCGGCTGCCTGACGCACTCATCCAGCGCCATGGCTATGGTTGTGTCCAGTTTGTGCTGAATTTCCATGGAAAATTCTGGAGTTAGGCTATATCTCCGACCACTCAGATGGCAGGAAAAGTCCACCCCATTTTCTTCGATTCTATTTAATTTGCTCAGAGACATGGCCTGAAAGCCACCGCAGTCGGTCAATAGGGGCTCAGGCCAGTTCATAAAGCTGTGCAGTCCGCCCATTTCTTCAATTATTCTATATCTGTCCTGTATCATCAGATGGTAGGTGTTCGACAGGATGATAGAGGTTCCACATTTTCTCAGCTGATCAAAGTGCATCGCCTTCATGGCCGCCACCGTGGCCACGGGCATGAAAACCGGAGTTTCCACGTCTCCGTGGGCCGTGTGCAGCACAGCCCGTCTCGCCAGACCATTTTTCTCAACATCCAGCAGGTCCTGGCGAACCTCAAATTTGAATTCCATCGACCAGTGATTAGATACACGCTGAACCTAGGATGCCCTCGGTTAAAAGCAACAGCGATCGCGGGGGCTCTGGTGTCCAGGGGAGCTTCACCTCCAGGCCCCTAGGAGGATAGATACCTCTCCAGCCGTTCCCCCCTCCCAGCCATGTTCCTAGGTCTGTCCAGAGACCGGGTCCAGAGGGTTGCTATTTGGAATAGAGTATCTTCCCAAAGGGAGTAAGCCGTCCACCCTGGTCAAGGATCTGCTGGGGGTGTGACCCGAAAACATCCTCGGGAATTGCAAGGTCTAGCGCCTCGAAGTACTCCAGCCAGTAGCTCTCCGGTTCAAAATTCATAGGGCGCAGCTCAAAATAGCGCGACCCATCAGCATTTAGAAAGCTTTCCGTCACCAGCTCGCTACAGTAGAGCCCCTCTGAATTTGGCAGGAAGGAGTTGCTGTAGGGCCGCCCCAGGAAGCTCTTTGCCCTCTCCAGAGCCGATTGGACTATGCTCCTGTCCTTAACCCGGGCGAGGACGTTCCTGTCAGCTTTTTTTATGAACTCGCATACGTTTGTCTCGACGACTCCGAAATCGTTAGCCTCTATAACCGTATCCGGAGGGTAGAATATGCCAACGTGGGTGACAGCCTCGGTGGCCAAAGCACTTCTGGCGACGGCGTCGTCAAAATCTGATTCCATCACCACCTGGAACAGCAGGTCTCCTGGACATAGCTTCGCCCCAGGGAGTTCCCCAGGGCTCTTTGACCCATTTTTGCCATTGGCTGAGTAGGGGACCAGAGTGAAATTACCCCGACAGCTATCTAGCAGCTTGTCCAGGGGTACCCCCGTCTCACAGTCCAGAGTACCCCTCTCCAGCCCTAGAACCCCTCCGGGGTACTCCGGCGACCTCAGAGGGGTGGCCCTAGCCAGATCCACTAGCCCAGAGAGCAGCAGAGCTACGCCCAGGTAACTTCCCGATTTCCATTTTCCCATGTTGGCCCATCCTACCATTAGACTCGTGAGGCGATGTTGCCGGAATGCTCACAATATTTCAATCCCCAGAGAGATGTCTATGCCCAGAGCAATCCACCCCGGAGAGGATCCTGTGAAAAATTATCTCTGCCGGAAAATCCCCGGTTCTGGGGTGGCGGAGCCACAGTTCAGGATTTTACGCCGAAGACAGCCCTCAAATTATTTTGCAATTCTAATTGACAAATTCAGGATCCCACCTATCCTAGTCCAACCTGAATTATTAAGGTCCCTTCGTCTAGTGGTTAGGACATCAGCTTCTCAAGCTGGTAATATGGGTTCAAATCCCGTAGGGATCACCAGGTCTGTACTCTCCCAGAGGAAATGGAGAGGCGGGAAAATGGGAATATCCCCGCAGGGTCGTTGGGGCCAATAGAGTTTCCAGGGAGGGCGTCCGGAGACCGGATGGCTGTCGGAAAAAAATATTTGAAAAAATATTCTTCCCGTCGACGTAAATTCACCTAGTCTAGAAAGTTGTGTTTTTCTAGCGAGGGACAGGAGGCCTAAGTTTGGACGTTGATTTTTCGGCAAAAACGCGGGCACGCGGAAAATGCGCGATTAATTTACATATACCATTGGTGTGTATTTTTTCATAAAAAATACACCTTATTTTAGATATTGACAATATAAATAACCCAAATATGATGTGGGTACAATGATTATTATTCATCATTCCATAGTATCATTGGATTAATATTATTTTTTATTGAGAAAATATATTAATTAATTTTTTCCTTTATTTATTATTAGAGAGACACCGGAAACGGTGTCTTTTTTTGTTTTCTGGAGTCAGCTGATTTTTCCGGGGGGCCAGCCGCCTATCTAGTTTCTCTGAAAGAGAAACCAGATAGGCGGCGGAGAAGCGTCAAAACCGCACGGAGGCTTCCGCTTCCTATTTAATTAGATAGTTAACGGAAATACTAAACTCATCATGTGCCTTTGGTTGTCTCCCAAAACTTAGAACCCCAACTCTATAGCCAAAATCTACGAGCATTGTGGATTCAAATTTCCTGCGGAATCCGACCCCCAGCCTCAGATGGTCCCGAAAGCTAGATAAACCACCACCGCTCCCGCCCAGCCTCAGAGACTGGTCATAGCCAACACTAAAATTGGCGGTCAACCTTTTGCCTATGCTAACTTCGCCGGAGGTATTTAGAATGAGACTAATGAAATGCGAGCCTATCTCTTTCTCCAGGCTGCCGCTGCCATTGCCGTAGATTTTAGACGACGAAGTTCGGCGATAATACGGTATACTGTCGGTGGCTAGCGTAGATTTCAGGTAGCTGACGTAGATAGCTGGTTTCAGGTTGCTAACCAGCCTACCTCTGGGACTGGCATTGTAGCTAGTCCCCAGAGTGAAACCAAAATTTTTGCCTTGGCCAATGCTGAAAAGTAAATACTCTAGGGAATCGTCTAAGCTAAATCCGACGTTGCCTAGGATGTTGTTATAATTACCGTAGAGGATGACCATCAGAGCAACTTTATCTGTCAGTTTCCTTGTCAGATAGGCACCGCCCCCCAGGTCTAGGCTCGAACAGCCAAAGTTACCTCCTTCCCCCAGGACCATTGAAGTCAAGTTAGAAAACAGGAATAGGCGCAGCTGATGACTGTTGGATTCACTAATTTCGTAGTAAAAGTTGAGACCAAGTAGGACAGTCTTTAGTTTCTCACCTCCATTGTTCTCGCTGCGGAAGATAAATTCCCTAGAACGTCTTAAGCTGCCATCTTCTGTACTGAGGAACTTAATTCTGCTGTTTACTATGGCACTATCAATCATCGAAGAGAATGAGTACTCCCCAAGGGAGAGCATAATTTCGGCAGCTCTAGGTGTAAGGGCTTCAGCAACCCTTCTCAGGGCATCCTCCGACATAAACTGTCTATCCCAGTCGTCCGAACTTGAATTTGAGCTGTAATTATTCTGACTAGAACTATTTTGCTGCTGTTTCCAATCTTCATCCTGACTAGAACTATTTTGCTGCTGTTTCCAATCTTCATCCTGACTAGAACTATTTTGCTGCTGTTTCCAATCTTCATCC
>JAITSP010000057.1 GCA_031287725.1 Rickettsiales bacterium | reverse complement strand
TTACCCCCCAGAATAGCATTGACAAGACTTAGAAGTCTCTCCTCCTGACCCTCTAGACCAAACAGATGTTTAAAAATGAAGTCTCTCGAGGGCTTCAGTAGACGACCCCTAGACTTTTTCTCCTCTGTACTAGGAGTAGTATTTTCATTACTTTCCATTCTAATCTCCTCCCTTAGTGAATTATTAGACTTTGTTAGACTTTCTAGCATTAGACTTTCCAGTCCATACCATTAGTTACTGTTAGTATAGCTTATTTTTAGCCTTCTGTCAAATAGAATCTTTTACTAGATTTTACCCAAGAGGGATCCTCTAGAGGAGCTTTTATCCAGAGAAAAGTCATGCGGGTTAGCCTTCTGTCAAATAGAATCTTTTGCTAGATTTTACCCAAGAGGGATCCTCTAGAGTAGCTTTTATCCAGAGAAAAGTCAGGTGAGTGCTAGGGAAACTAGCCGAACCTCTAGAGTCTCTAATTTTTTATAGCCAATGGCTAGGGGTCTATGCCCCCTCTAGAGTACCACTCCATAACCAGAAACCGGAATGGACTTGGAAAGAGGTCTAATATAAATCTGCCACCAGAGCCGAGGATCTGCTGCAAACTAGACCAAATGTAGGCTTGCTCTAGCACTACTCCAGCAGCTGGCCAGCCTCTCCGGAAAGAGGAACCCAGCAGAGACCTAATTTGCAACAGGGCCATTTTAGTCTCCCATCGTAGATTGGTAACTATTTTCCGATGCAGAATTTTTCAAAGATGCTGTCCAGAACTTCCCCAACGTCTATTTTTCCGGTTATTCTACCCAGACAGAGGCTGGCCTGGCGAATGTGCTCCAGTACAATTTCCAGAGGCAGGCTCTCCAGATCCACCTTCCTCAGACTATCCAGAGCCCCGCTGAGTTCCTTTCTATGCCTCTCCTGGGTAATGTTTGTGTTTGCAAACTGTGTGACGTTCTCCTGGATGAGCTGTTCCAGCCTGGTGACTAGTTTGTCTGTATTTATATGCTGTTCCAGAGATATTTCCACCAGATCAGGACGGCTAGACCTCAGTGCCTCTAATTTTTTTTGATTTTCCGGACTATGCTCTAGCAAATCAATTTTATTGAGCACAACCAGGGTGTTTTCCTCTGCCAGAGGGGCCAGCCGGGGATCGATCTCTAAAAATTCGGGTTCCAGCAGCACTATGCGAAAATCGGCGTTTTTGGCGCTGGCCAGAGCCCTTCGGATGCCCTCCAGCTCAATCTCGTCACTAGTTTCTCTCAGACCAGCGGTGTCATAGAATTTAACCGGGATTCCAGAAATTTCCCTGGCCAGGCTAAGGACATCCCTTGTGGTACCCGCCAGGTTCGACACAATGGCCACGTCATCCCCCGCTAGAAAGTTCATCAGACTGGATTTTCCCACATTTACTCTACCAACCAGAGAAATGGCTATTCCGTTTTTTATCCTAAGTCCAACATTGCTGTCATTCAGCATATTTTCCAGTTCACCGACTAGATCCCCTATCCTGTCTCCGGCCTGGGCAAGGACATCGGCCCCGCTATCATCCTGGGGGAAGTCCAGAAGCACCTCTAGTCTAGCGGAAATGTCCAGAATGGTCGTTCTCAGCCTCTCGAAGACGGTGGAATTTTTACCCCTCAGCTGCTCTATGGCTTTTCTGTGCTGCAGTTCACTTTCGGCGTTCACCAGGTCGGCTATGGCCTCGGCCTGCACTAGATCTAGTTTCCCATTCAGAAATGCCCTGCGGGAGAATTCACCCCTCTCCGCCAGTCTGACTCCCTCCAGAGTGTTCAGCAGATAGACCACCTCCTCCACTATGGGACCCGAACAGTGGAGGTTGATCTCACAGACATCCTCTCCGGTGAAGCTGCTGGGCCCTCTGAAAAACACGCAGAGGGCCTCATCCAGCTCCCGTCCATTTCGATCCTCTAGCAGGCACAGGGTAGCCCTCCGGTGCTCTAGCTTTTTTCTGATGCCAAGCCTTTCCAGACAGTCTCCTGCCCTATCTCCGGATATCCTCAGGACATAGATACTACACCTGCCCCGCACCGTCAGCGGAGCAAATATGGTGTCAACCATAGGATCTCCCATCGACCAGCCTCGGCCGAACCCTAGAAAAGCTGCGAACCATCTCCCCTGTCCTCGGCCCTTCGCCAGAGCGGCGAAGTCTAGCCATTCTCTCCCGTGCCATCGGGGCCATCATCTCTAGTGAAGTTTTTTCTGTTTTTTATTGCCTGTCTTTTTAGTTTTTTCACCAGTCTCTTTTTCCTGGGCTAGATCGTTTTTAGTCGCATCGCCGGGCTGTCCCTGCTTAGTGGTTTGGCCCACAGTTTGACCTGTGGTCTGGTGGTTTGGCGCCACCGGCACCGCTGGTGCCGCTAGGCTCCGGGAGTCTGTTGGACTGCCGCTAGTTCCAGACTCTTCCACGGCAGCCGGAACTTCTACATCTCTAGTGCCCCGGTCAAGGACCTCGGCTCCATCGTCCGGCATAGCTGGGGGGATCTCTTCCTCTATGTTTTCGTCGATGGCATCGGGATTCTCTAGGAACTGCTCATCCGGACTAGCAGTCAAATCCCCTTCGAGGCTCTCCTCGGGTGTCAGTGGTGCTGGAACCTCGTTAATAACCTCGATGCTGTCAATTGTGCCGGCGGCGGAATCAATATTTTCTCCACTAGCCGAGGCTGGCGACTCCATTCCGACCGCCTCTGGCTTGTCGGAGGTAGTCTTTCCGGATTCCTTTGGTAGTTCTTCGGTCGCTCCCCCGCCATTAACATTTATAGGAAATGGAGGAACGACATTCTTGCCTGCCAAACGCTCGTACTCCACACCCACCACGAAACATAGGGCCATGGAGATAATAATTAATATTATGCGTACAAACTTCATAACAATCCACAAATTATAGTGACGAAAAGTATATTCAGTTAATTAATAAAATCAACAAGTGACTTCATTAAATTTTCAGGGGGAGTCCAGCCCGGCCTGGACCAGATCGCCGCGGCCACGGAGGTGGATGACACCCCATCGCCTCCGGAACTTTCTCTAGAATTCTGAAAAAACATGATATCCATTTGTACAGGCCCATGAACAGAGTGGAGTGAATTTTCCCATATGCTGTGGACCTGTACACACACACAGGTATTGCCCTCCATCTCTTCCTTTATAATTTTAGCCCTATATTATGGTAGCACCAGATTAACTGTTGAGACTATAAATCTATGAGATGTAAATTCTGTGGAAGTGAGAAGGTAAAGTG
>JAITSP010000083.1 GCA_031287725.1 Rickettsiales bacterium | reverse complement strand
CACTAGACTGGTCAGCAGAGCTGGTCGCTCTCTAGAGCCAAATATAGTTTTAAAGACAAAGTCTGCCCTCACATTCAGTAGTCTCTCCCCTTTTTCTCTACTGTTCGATTCCATAGCATCATCCCAGATTTTGTTAATTTTGTTAATTTTGTTATTTTCTGTATCTGTTGCTCTTTTTCCTCCAATTACCGCTGCTCCATTCTCGAGCCCCTAGAGCAACCTCTAGTTTCCTAGTTTAGGATTAGTCTAGCATGTTTTTGGTGTTCTGTCAATAAAGTTTTTTGCTAAATTTTAATAGAATTAGGCTAGAAGCCATTGCAAATTAGATTTTCCCTAGGGGGGGCTTCTCTGCAGATTATATTCTGCCAACAGAACAGACCTAGCATATTTGCCAATTCGTTTCCCCTCCGGGGGCCACCATTCCTCCCTCCAGCTTTTTGAAACCTACGTCTCTTCCAGAGGACCACTCCATAGTCGGCAGCCGGAATGGATTTGGAAACGGGTCTAATGGAAAGTCTCAGCCCCCGGGACAGGTTCGCCCAGCCGCGCCGCAAATATATTACTTCCCCGACCCAGAGAATGGCTGCACTATTCCTAGGCATTCCGCGGTTACCTAGGTTTCCTAGAATGCCTGTGTGACTTATTAATCAACAATCAAATTCATGGATATTTTAGATCTAAACGAAAAATTGGAAAAACTCGGAAACGGCTGGGAACATTTCAAAGAGGTCAACAATGACAGGCTTCTGCAGCTAGAGAAGAAGAATTCCGTCGATCCGCTGACGGAGGTGCAGCTAGAAAAGCTAAATGCTCTGCTAGAGGAGCAAAAATCCAAAATTGATAGTCTGGAGGTGGCTATCTCTAGGCCAGCCGGAGGTGACCTGGCAAGGGAATGCAAGTCTAGCGAGGATATTCAGCACAAGAGTGCATTTAATGGCTACCTGAGGAAGGGAATCGAAGAACAGCTAGCAAATATAGAGATAAAGAGGGATCTGACCACCAGCATTGACACATCAACCTCCTATGGCGGCTATCTGCTGACCCCAAACGTTCAGAAAATGATAATCGACAGGATTGATAGCATCTGCACCATGCGGAAAATATGCTCGGTCCAGGAGATATCCTCCTCCAGTCTGGATGTGATCGATCATTCGGCCATGGTCCCCTCCTGGCTAGGTGAAACCGGAACCGTCAGTGATACCGACAGCAGCGTGTTTACCAAGAAAACCATAGCAACCTATGACCTGGTGGCCCAGCCAAAGGTCAGTCAGAAATTACTCGACGATGCCGCCATAGACATCGAGGAATGGCTTGCCCAGAGGCTCGCCAATGACTTCGCCGTGGCCGAGGAGGACGCCTTTCTTAATGGCCTCGGTCCAACCTCCAACCAACCTAGAGGCATTCTGGGCTATGTCGGGGAGGACGGTGGCATAGTGGCCATCACCAGCTCCAGCGGCACAAAAAAATTCACAGAGAATGATATACTGGACCTCTACTACTCCCTCGGGGACAGATATCTGAATAACGCCGCATTTATGATGCCGAGAACCGCAATGAAATACATACGGACCCTTAAGGATGCAACCAGTGGCCAGTATCTCTGGAATCCTGCACTGCTGGCTGGCCAGATGGACACTCTGCTGGGCTGCCCCATATACAACAGTTCACATATGCCCGCCGTCGGCCAGTCGACGAAGTCCATAGTGTTCGGAGACTTTAGATACTACCAGATTGTGGACAGGGTTGGCATAAGGATTCTGAGGGATCCATTCACCGCAAAGCCCTATGTGAGATTCTACACAACAAAGAGAGTTGGTGGGGATGTCATAGACGTTGGAGCCTTCCGAGGGCTCATAACGGCCAGCGGCTCCTAGGTAATTCTCTGGGACGGAGGCCATCACCCAGGAAATGGCCTCCTGTCCCTAGGGGCCCATCCCCGAGGAATCAGCGAATTCCCGATGGCTGGGCTCTGCCGAGTCTATGCCCCAGAATTAGCAGGACCATTGATAGCACCACTGATAGAAAACGGTAGCCCAGGGCCAGGGAGAATAGGAAGGGCGTGACCAGGCAGGGAATATATCTCCCCTTTTTCGGGAGGAGGAAACCGTCGAACAGAGGTATGATATTTAGAAAATACCTCCGCAACCTTCCCCGGAGGATCCTAAAGAGAATGCTGACCACCGCCAGCAGCAGCATAAAGACCAGGGTCAGCTCTAGAATGCTGTTGTTCCTATAGCTAGCCACAAATTTACTCCTCTCGCTGATGCTGGAATCTATTTCCAGAAGGTTGCTATAGGGAATCAATTTGTTGCCCCTGATCGTTCCGAGGAATGATACCTTCCTCGGAGAAAAAACCTCATAGTCTATCTTCACATCTCCAATCTCTGGCTGTGAAAAATCCCTGCCATTGTATAGAATAGTGCCGCCGACGACTCTGAAAACATCCGGCCGTCTGCTGACGGTGGTTTTTTTGTTAAGGCCGCTGTCTGCGGCGTAGGAGTCGAGATCGACGTAGTCATCCTTTATTTTTGGTCTTGGGATATTTTTTCTCCGGATGACTCTACTCTGGTAGAGAGCATCCGGATTCCTAAAGAAAACCCTCCGATAGCGCACCTGATCCGAGAAATACTTTTTATCGATCTCAAAACCGCTTTTAGTGATAATATTCCCAACGAGCAGGGTCTCACTCTCATAGAGTTTGAGATTATCATCGTCATCCAGATGGTTACTCCTAGTCCTGTCCTGGAAATTGTCTGAATTTAGAAATCCACCGGTCCACTGTTTCCTATAGCCATAGACATAGGAGGAACCGCCCTTCGGTAGTCTTCTCTCCTCGACCCACTGGTACAGCTGGACATTTTTTTTCACCCCAAAGGCATTGCCGATGGTGACACCGACTATGTTTTTGTCCACAAAATTCACCCTATTTACGATATCTTCGTGGATAAAAACAAATCTCTCTCCCTCTCCCAGAATTTCCAGAAACCTAGCCTTCTCCTCTTGGGCAAAGAAAACCAGAAACGCCATGGCCAGCAGCAGTCCATAGGAGGCGAGAAGGGGGACAAAGTTTCTCAGAGATCTAGCCATAGCCTAGCCGAGCCAAACTAGAGTTAGTAATCGCGGAGTTGTCCTCCTTCGGAGTGAATTGCTCTCCGGTTGCTGTTCCATGTGTCTCCCTCTAGATTCTAGCGATGTCTAAACATTCTAAAGAACGCCATTATCGGTTCCCTGAGATAAAAGTCAAAGACAGCTAAAAAAGCGACGGTGGTGGCTGTGTAGACAGCCATGAGTAATAGCTCCTGGGTCCAGCTGACCTTCAGCTTCGCTCCAACGATCAGTTCACCGAAAAACTTTCTTTTTTCTGGCGTTATGAAGGAATCACTCAGGTCTTCATAGTTCTCAAACCTTTTTCTCTCGTTCCTGCTGTAGCCATCCATGAAGATGTCCATGCGAAAATCCTTGAACAGCTTCACGTACTGCCTGCTCGGTGCAACTCCGTCCTTCATGTACTGTTCCCAGCTCCGGGCGAAGAGCTCTTCCTGGTCTGTGGTGAAGCCGTTTATGAAGAGTCTTCGGTCAGTGTAGGCGTTCACCCTCAGAGAACTGCCCACTACGGAGCAGATTATGTTGAAGTCCTTCAGAGCCTGGCCATTGTTAAAGAGAGCAACCATTATGCCAATCAGATACCTCAGATAGTGTCCAAACTCATGGATGAAGGTTGTGCTGGTTATGTCCGTCTTCTGCAGACATATGGTACTCTTGCTGCAGTTGACCATCCTATTTTTAAAAAATTTGGATTTTCTGAAGTAGTAGTCCCTCACCTTACAGACACCGTAGGCATAGCTATCCAGCTCTGGCTCTATATCTAGATTCAGAGGCAGACATTTGTAAAGCTCTCTGGCCGTCAGGCCATACCTGCTCGCCAGATTTATGTAGATGGCCCTCACCAGTTTGAGGTTATATTTTGTCTGCCTGCGACTGTAGTGTTTTCTCAACACCTTCCTAAATTTACGTTCCATAACATTCAGGAACCTATAGTTAAAGAAAGACATAGTCTAAGCCTCTAGTTAGTGTTTTAATAAATTCTTCCCCAGTGTTTTTCGTAATTACTCTCTATCAGACTGTTAATCAGCCTAACTCCGTAGCCCGTAGCCCCCGCATCCACGAAGAAACATTTTTTATCATCTAGGAAGGCCGTGGCGGCTATATCCAGATGGGCCCACTTTGGATGCTTGTCTATGAACCTCTGGAGAAACTGGGCCGCCGTTATGGAGCCGGAATGCTTCGCTGTGGAAATATTTTTCATGTCAGCTATGGTAGAGTCTAGCATTTTATCATATTCTCCTCCCGGGTCGTCCAGAGGCATCCTCCAGCAGTGCTCCCCCGTCGCATCCGCCGCTCCCACTATTTCTCTGGCTAGGTCCTCGCTGTTGGAGAACAGACCGGCTCTGAACGGTCCGAGTGATACCACTATGGCGCCGGTTAGAGTGGCCAGATCTATCATCACACTCGGCCTATAGTTCGTTGCAACGTAGTAGAGCAGGTCAGCCAGCACCAGTCTGCCCTCGGCATCCGTATTTAGTATTTCCACCGTCTGGCCGGATAGACTTTTCACAATGTCCCCGGGCTTCGTCGCACCGTTCGACGGCATATTTTCAACAAGTCCAATGGCTCCCAGAACATTCACCTTCGCCTTTCTCTCGGCCAGTAGCCTCAGAACCGAGACAACGACTGCCGAACCGGACATGTCGCACTTCATGTCGTACATGGCATTGCCGGGCTTCAGAGAAATGCCTCCGCTATCGAAGGTCACACCCTTGCCCACGAGGGCGATGGGATCTCTGAATTCCTCCAGCCCCTGCCATCGGAGCAGCACCATCTTAGATTCAAAGGTACTTCCCTTTCCGACGGAGAGCAGAAGATTCATTCCAAGTCTGCGCATTTCCTCCTCTCCAAGAATCTCGATCTCTAGGCCGAGGCTGCCCAGGCCTCTACAGATATCGGCGTAGGACTCTGGATTGATGACACTGGGGGGTTCATTCACCAGGTCTCTGCAGAAGAACACATTTTCTCTTATGATAGAGAATTCTCTATAGCTTGCCTCCGCCTTCTCCTCGTCCCTCACAGCCAGAGTGAGATTCAGAGGCTTCTCCTCGGCTTCCTCCCTTTTGGCTTTGGAAAGATATTTATCAAATTTGTAGTCGGCGAGGCCCATGCCCGCCAGCAGACTAAGGAGTGCGACATCATTGTCTTCCCTTTCACCATTGTCTAGCGTCAGTGACACATTTCTAAATCCATTATCCCTGATGTAGCGGAGCAGTCCCCAGCCAAACCGCTCTAGCTTTGGAGCATCGGTGTCGTCGCCCAGTCCGACTAGGATGGAGGTTCTGTTCCCCGAACACAGGACAACCTTTTCGTCGCGCTTGGCTCCGAAGGTCTGGCCAGAAAACAGCTCACTCTGGTCCCCAAAAAACTTCCTACTGTAGAGTAGTATCGACACTCCGTCCTCCGGAATGTTTTTTTTAAAATCTACCTTCATGCATTAACATAATTAGCTCTATGTTTGCACTATAGCACCGAAGCTTTAAAAGTAAACAATTAGGATATTAATCTTAAAAAATAATAGTATATCTTTATATTATGTTGATGCCGATCTAGCAAGGATTCCCGGGAGGAGGAATAAAGGTACCTGAGTCCCGCTGTAAATTAAATCAAATCGGATTCATTGCAAATTAGATCAGACCTAGAGTCACCCTGGAATTTCTCCACCCTCTCTCTGAAGAGAAACCTAATTCACAACACAGAGTCTCCTCTAGAGTTACGGCACTAGAGCGGCCCCTAGCCCCGGAGGGGTGAATCTGGGGGGACCGGGGAGATTGGCTGGGGGAGCAGAAATATATAGGAAATAAATAGTCAGAATAGTGGATAGCCAGGGGAACTTCCTGGTGAACCATGGCGAATCTATCCTCTATGCGGTGGTCCCAGGCACCGTGCTGCGGATATCTTGACAAACGGAAAAATCGCCCTAGCCTGGGCCCAAAAGTCGACTGCGTGTCGACAGCTGCTAATTTTTAATGGGGAAGATATGTGGGATTGGCTTGCGAATATTTGTCTGAGAAGTGGACACACCAGGATCATGCTTCCGGTGATTGTGGCCGGGTTAGTTTTTCACCAGCGGGGGCTGTACGAAAGGATGGCCTGTTTCCTGTTCTTTGCTATGACCTTTAATAAATTTTTGAAGCATATCTTTAGGATACCGCTTTTTCCCCATCTGGGCAAGGGCTACGCATTTCCCAGTGGCCATATGCACTCGACCATGATGTTCTATGGCTGTGTGTTTTACAGAGTGAAGGATAGAAGGATAAGGGCTCTGATGCTAGTCATTCTACTGGGCGAGGCCTTTAGTCTGATGCACTTTAGATTCCACGACCTAGCCGATTTGCTGGGGGCTATAGGATTTGCCCTTGTGGAGATACTCTGCTACCACCAGCTGGTTTCCAAGTTCGGAGAGGAGAGAGGAGAGAGGTATGCTGCAGCCCTGGCAGTCGGTCTGTCACTCTTCTCGATAGTGACGCTGTCGGTGCTGCAGGCGGCGGCGGACTACGCCTGGATTGCTTTCTATAGCCTGCTGGGAATAGTTTTGGCAACCCAGCTGGACGAAGGAACACTGGAGACTCTGGGCCAGAGGCTCCTGGCACTGCTGGTGTCCGGTGTAATGGTCTGTCTGGTGTTTGTGATCTATAGGGCTCTGAATTTTCAGCACTACTCCCTGTCCGAGATGAAATTTCTGTTCATACCCTCCATTGTGATCGGTTCCATTAATTTTTCCAGTGGAAGGAGGTTACCCTTCTAGATACCTCCGGGGGGTGAAGGTGCGCCATTTGGCTAGCTGAAATATTCTTTCTGGGATGGGTGGGCCAGCCAGGACGGTCAGAATGGTGAGCTGGCCCCAGAGGAGGAGTGTACTAGGAATAGGGGAACTAGGTGGGATGGAGAGAGGGGTTGTAGATATAGAAACTAGAAAGCTAGGTAACTCCGAGTCCCCCAACAATTAGTAAGCTAAACTACAGCGGCGTTCAGCGTGTCTGAAGAATTTCAGGGCTAGGCCTTCTACCCCGACGAAGTTTATTGCTTTTTTAAGCAGCCGTGCTATAGTCTCTAGGTTTTCGCCTTTTCGGAGATGCATCCTTAGCTCAGTTGGATAGAGCGACAGCCTTCTAAGCTGTAGGTCGTGAGTTCGAATCTCTCAGGATGCACCAGGACCCTTTCCAGGGGGGAGTTCCCAGTCTTTTTAAAAAACTACGGCCAGCGACAGCTTGTATCTGCTACTCCCGCGGCTACCTAGAACATCTGAAATCCAGTAGAGTGGATCTCTAAGGAAGTGCATCCCGAGATTCAGCTGGATGTTTTCGTTGACCAAAAATTTTAAGTTAACTAGGAAACTGTGCTGTCTGGAGTCTCTGTAGTCTCCTAGACAGTTAGGTCCCTCTCTGCCCTCCTCCTCACCAACCCTTCCAACCGAGTAGATGTGGGCTCTATAGTCGTATCTATCAAATAGTTCATAGGCTAGACCGATTTCTATCCCATCAAAAGCACGGCTAGGCCCCACTGCCAGATCCACTCCAGCGAAAAAACCTCTCTGGACAATGTCTCTGAAGGCGGGGTGTCCAGTGTTCTGGGATGACTTCTCCGCTAGTCCGGAGGTAAATCTGGTGTACTGGAAAAATATCCTCACGCTGTCCAACATTTGGCCAGTGGAGAGGTGATGCTGCATATCAAAGCCAGCCGCTAGAATTTTTCTATTGTGCTTACCCCCTCCCAGGGTCGAATTCCAGGTGGAACCGATGCTACCCTTCTCCAATCCGAGAAAAAGTCCGAGGTCGGTGCTGCCAAAGCGAACAGTGTTTTTTAGATTGAATTCCAGCGTCGGAGTGTTGTTGGTCTTTTTATTCGGGCCTCCGGAATTGTCTAGATAGTAAACTCCCTGCTTTGTGGGGTTGGCATCTCCAGAGAAAATCGCGACATTGAGGACAAAGCCGTAGCCGGGCCCCAGTGAGTAGCTGATTCCGGAATATATTTCCCTTGAGATCCAGTAGGACATGGGAGCAAACCAGGCGTCCTCCCGCCAGGCCATGGAGCGCTCATCAAAGCTCAATAGATTTTTCATTCTCCCGAAGAGAACCCTGTGCCTTCCATCCTCCGAAATCCAGCCCAGATACATTTCCCTCAGAGGATGACCCCCTAGATGGTAGAGTCTGCTACCCTGATTCTTATACCAGTTCACATATTCCGAACTCCCATCAACCTCTAGAGTCTTTCCGTTGCCCAGAGGACTCCTGACAAGTTCATAGGTTAGCCTAGAAACTGTGCCATCGCTGGGAA
Organism: Rickettsiales bacterium; assembly: GCA_031287725.1. Classification (GTDB taxonomy): domain Bacteria; phylum Pseudomonadota; class Alphaproteobacteria; order Rickettsiales; family UBA1997; genus CALXRO01. The sequence continues at coordinate 3,691 of JAITSP010000083.1, read as the reverse complement.
TCGCTAGACCCCTGCTGCGGTAGCGTCTAATGTCGGCATCATCTAGGGTGGCTGTCCCATCATTCTTTCTATCCACAGTCTCTATTGAATTGTAGAGGGGTGCAAATTCTATTTTGAAGACTAGCTGCCCCCCAGGGCCGTCAGCCGACGGCCCTGGGCGCCTACCCTCCAGCCCCAGGACAACCTGGCTGCAGGAGCAGAGCTGCCTCTCATAGCCAAAGGTTGCATAGAGGGCCCGGTTGTCGCTGTAGCCACATTCAAAATTCCCGTGCACTTCTACTGTGCCATTTCCTGGGGTTGGGACAGGACTCTGGCCAGACGAAGCCGAGAGGACTTGGTCGGTAGCCAGCGCTAGATAAAAAAACAGGGACCTAGCTGGTCTAGAGCCGAAGACGTTGAAATTTCCGGGATTACTACCCCTCATCTAGCTGGCCTCCCATCTCCAGTGCCTTGCCGGCCATCTTCTCCTAGAGCCAGTCTGTCGGCTCCTAGGCTCATTTTAGCAACCCCTAGGGGTATATACTCTTTCATCAGTCTGGTGATAAAAATCTACCCAAAAAATATTAAAGTTTTTTAAATAGTACACAGCCAAAAGGCGCTAGGCTTAGAGGCTAGCGGAAACTAACTTTTGGCAGCCATTTCGGGCTAGACTGGTCGGGAAAAAGAGGGAAGACGGAATAAAAACTGAGGGACTAGTGGTCCAGCTGTCCTAGATCACTCTCCAGCTGCTGGACAATTCTCTCCTCGGCATCCAGCACAGCCAATTTTCTCATGTTGCTGGCAAGTTCCTCTAGTTTTTCCCCGTCGGCTATGAGAAATTCCAGATCAGATGCAAATTTCTCTGGTCTAAAGGTAGATTCCTCCACCACCAGACAGCCACCACTCCGCTCGAAGAATCTAGCATTGTGCAACTGATGGTTATTTTTCACGTTTGGCGAGGGGATTAGAATGGCCGGCCTGCCAACCATAGCTAGCTCACTGATAGTTCCCATGCCTGATCTGGCTATGACTAGATGGCTCTGAAGTATCCTCAGAGGCATATCCTGGAAAAATAGCCTCACCTCACCCTCTATCATCTCGCGGTCGTAGAAGAGTCTGACCATCTCAAGCTCCCCGGCCTCCTTAACCTGGTGGGAGACTCTTATCCTTTTTTTAGTCTTCTCCCCCAGAAAATGGAACGCCTCTAGAAGCTCTGTGGCCATAAAACTCGCGCCACCACTTCCGCCGGTGATCAGAATGTTCACAGCCCCGCAGGGCTCCGGGCGTCTGTAGGCCGGGGCGTCCCGGAGCCTCCGAACCTCTTCCCTGACGGGGTTGCCGCTAAAACATATCTTCCCGCTATAGTCTATCCTAACGCCATAGGTCTCCTGGAGAGATGTAAAGATGCGCTTCCCATGGCTAAGGAAAAATTTATTGGCATCGCCAACGAATAGGTTCTGCTCGTGCAGATAGATGGCTGTTCTAGTCAATGCTGCTGCCGTAAGGATTGGAAATGTGACGTAGCTGCCGAAACCTATCACGGCGTCTGCTTTGAAATTTCTAATGATTCTGAAACTCTGCCAGATCCCCTGTAGGACACTGAACAGCGATTTAAAGCTTTTTAAATTCCTGCCACTGGTCACTAGCCTATGGGGAAAGCCAGACTGGGTTGCATAGTCCCCTAGCCTTCCATCCCCCAGGAACAGTACACTGTGACCCCTCTCTCTGAGAAGGGATCCGACGGCCATTGCCGGGAACACGTGGCCAGCGGTTCCTCCGGCTGTTAATATAACATTTCTAGGGCTCACCTAGTCAATCCTGTCAAAAATTCTAAAGTTGAAAATATTTCTGAAGAGTATTATACCAAATGAAACGTTATAATCAACATAGCTCTCATTATGGGCTAGGAACAGGTTCATTGCATTTTCTATGCGGCTGAGCTGCCTCCTGCTGACCAGCTCTGTCGTGAGTTCTCCGGTTTTTCTGGCCTTAACCTCGAAGGCAACGAGGCTACCGTTTCTTTTGGCTATTATATCTATTTCCCCTAGGCGAGTCCTGTACCTCGTGACTAGAATTGTATAGCCCAGCAGACGCAGCACCAGTGCTACGAAGAATTCGGCAAAGCGGCCGTAGCTATGGCTACCCATCTATTCTTCTCGCCAGGTCGAAATAGGTTGGCTCCCGATAGTTGGAGTCTAGACAATCTACCTTCCTCTGGGAACTGTACTTTCTCACAAGCTCTAGACGATTTTCAGGGCTGGTTTCCAGTCTGATGAGGTAGAGCTTTCCCCTTAGGCTTGCCTCTAGAGTATGCCAGTAGACTCCCAGGGCTGGAAAATCCAGAAGGAAGACCTCTCTCCCGGTTCTGAGGCTCTCCAGAAAAAATTTCCGCCTTGGGAAATTTTCACGAATATGGTCGAAGAATAGTCTCCAGAATTCACTGGTGGAGTACCTCTCTATGAGGTAGTCCAGTTTTCCCCCTTCGTAGAGCACTCTTCTACTCTCGTCGGAAATTTTCAGCATTTCTTCGTGGCCAAAACACCTTTCGAATACCTTCCAGAGAATTCTATCCACCTCGACCAGCTCCTCTCCTAGACCGAGGACATTCCTGAGGTAGTGGGTCTTACCTATGCAGGAGCGGCCAAAGAATACCACAAATTCCGGCCCCCGGCCATAGAACCTGTACATGGAGTCCTCATTCATGTACTTTCGCACTATCTCAAACTTATCGTAGTTCAGCAATTCGTTTATGGAGCTGCTTGAGATATTGCTGAATATGTCCTTCGTTGGAAAGAACATCGTCTGAATATCAGGATAGATCTCCTTATTTATGAAGTCTAGCTTCAACTCATACTCCGCATCGACGGCATTCCTTATCCCTCTGACTATGTAGGCCACGTCATTGATTCTGCAGTAGTCCGACAGCGTGATGTTGTCTGCAATGTCGTAGTTGATCCGGTAGGGGGCCAGATGGTAGATGATCCTACTGAAATCAATATCCTTACTCCTATTTCTACCCACAGCCACCCTTACGCTATCCTTTCCAAAAATCCTCACCGCCTCTCTGTAGAGGCACATATGCCCTAGATGGAAGGGATTTGCCGATGTTGTTACTATTACTCTCATAGAGTCCACTCCGCCTTGCCCATGCTCGGAAGCCAAAAAACAGATGGGCCCACTATAGAAAGAACCAAAGTGAATTTCAAGGGTGGCCCGGAGGGGGGAATCTCTCACCGACTGTTCCTCTCTAGGTTCTCGTCCCATCCACTCCAGCGTCCCCTAGTAGTGTGAATCCTGAGGTTCCTGGAGAAAATATAGAGTATACCTCTTTCCAAGTCCATTCCAGTTCCCGGCTATGGAGTGGTACTCTAGAGGAGGCATAGACCCCCAGCCATTGGATATAAAAAATTGGAGGCTCTAGAGGTTCGGCTAGTTTCCCTGGCACTCACCTGACTTTTCTCTGGATAAAAGCCACTCTAGAGGATCCCTCTTGGGTAAAATCTAGCAAAAGATTCTATTTGACAGAAGGCTAACCCACCTGACTTTTCTCCGAAGAAAAGCTATTCTAGAGGATCCCTCTTGGGTAAAATCTAGTTGTATAGGTCCAAACACATGTGAGACAAAATAGATCTTTTGGCTGAATGTTTTTTATTTCAGCTGTTGGGTCATTTTTAGGATAATTAATGTTGTTCTGGGAATGACTGGAGTAGAC
>JAITSP010000005.1 GCA_031287725.1 Rickettsiales bacterium | reverse complement strand
GCAACAGCATCAGACTGGAGGCTAGCTTTAGCTTCTAGAAAACCTATCCCCTGGAGGATGAACCCCCGGGGGACTCTGGAACCCCCGTCTGTGGGCCTTCCCATCTATCCTCTCTGGGGGGTTCTGGAATCTCTCTAGGGGTGATGTCTAGTCTCTCTCAGTTACCATTCCAATGGTTCTAACGTTTGGCTAGACACCATTATTAACCCAGTAAAAAAAAGAGCTGCTGAATGCAGGCTAAACTATATGGACTAGCCACCGCAACAGCAGCTCCGGAAGCTCCCCGGGGGAAGAGATTAATTGTAGGAAAAGAACCCTAGAAAAAGGACAGTCTTGGAGCTAGGGAAAGAGATTTAGAGGTAAATGGCGGGGAATAGACCAGAGAAAATAAACCTATGGAATGGGAAAGGAATGCCAGCGGCCAAAGTAGCACCATAGAGAATAGCCAGAGGGGACTAGACAGCCAGGGGGAAAAGGGGATCAAAACTTTCAACTATCCCCTGCTAAAACAATTTCTCCAGCATTCTCTGGGATCTCCCTTTTCCGGGGTCAGCCACAGCACCCAGGATTCTTTCTCTCCCGAAGGGCAAAGTGGTACCCCTGGCCGGACTCGAACCGGCATGCTTTGGGCAATAGATTTTGAGTCTATCGTGTCTACCAATTCCACCACAGAGGCTCACTGGGGCAAGAGATGGGGCTCGAACCCACAACCAACGGAATCACAACCCGCTACTCTACCTTTGAGCTACTCTTGCCAAGTCCAGGTACCCCACCAGGGTACATCTTCCATTTTCCTAAGTCAACAGCGGGATTTCTATGGAGCCCCAGAGCCTGGTAGAGAGAAATCCGTCCCGCCTCGCCAGGGATCTGGAAATAGGTGTACAGGTCCACAGCCTGGGGGACAAATTCACCCCGCTCTGGACGGAGATAAATGGTACTCTCCGGGAGTTTTGAAATCAAGCTTCGGATGGGGTCTATAGTTATTGTATCTGTATAGGTACCTGGCCAACTCTTCCCTGAATTCTTCTAGAGAATTTGCTAGAAGATTAATTTGATGCCAGAATCTACAGCTGGGAGCCGGAACGGACTCGAAAACAGGTCTATTGAAAATTTTGACTGCCCTGGCTAGGCTAGTCTAAACGATAGGGTTTTTCAGTGCTATTTAACTCACAGGATCTCAGAGCAGTTCTCAGAGATGACCTAGTCGGCGACTCCGCCGGGGACGGAAACTTTCCAATCGACAGTGTTGTCTTCGACAGCCGAGAGGTGCGCGACAGGACTCTTTTTGTGGCCAAAAGGGGTGAAAAAAATGATGGCCACGATTTTCTGAGGTCGGTCCTGGAGACACACAGCACAGCTCTGGCGCTGGCCGAACGTATAGCTCCGGATCTGGGGAGTGACCTAGAAAAGAGAGTGATTCTAGTCAGAGACTCTCTGGGAGCCTTTGAAAATCTAGCTCTATTCTCAAGGAACAGGGTCAGGGGGGTTGTGCTAGGGATAACCGGAAGCATCGGCAAAACCACTGCGAAGGATCTGCTGGCTGCAATGGTTTCTCGCTATGGCAGAACCCACTGGAGCCAGATGAGCTTCAATAACCACATTGGAACATTGACAACGCTAGCCAATACTCCCCCGGAGGTCGAATATCTCGTCTGCGAAGTAGGTGTCGGAGCCATTGGAGAAATGGCCAGGCTGGTGGGCCTGGTGAGACCGGCGGTGGCGGTGGTCACGAACATCAGACCGTCCCATATCAGCTATTTCTCCTCCGAGGAGAACGTAGCTCTGGAGAAGTCACAGCTGATGACCCAGGACACGAAATTGGCCATTCTAAATGGTGATGATAGATGGTACGAATTTATGCGCGCCGCCGCCTCCGCCAGAGGAGCCAGGATCATGACCTTTGGCACCGGCCAGGGGGCCGATGTCCGTCTAGGGGAGCACAGGGTGACCGCCAGCGGAGCAGCCGTGGTCTACGAAATAGGGGGAAGGAAGTACTCCTGTGACCTCAGGAGCCCCGACCGCAACCTTGCCTACAGCGCTATGGCGGGTTTGGCATTTCTGGAATACCTTGGCTTTCCCATGGAAAAGGCCCTAGAGACCCTGTCAACCCAGGAAATGCCGAGGGGAAGGAACAACATTGAATACGCCAGCTATCTGGCAGGTGGTAAAACCGTAAATCTGACCATAGTCAATGGGTCCTACAATGCCGTAGTGCCAGACACCTTCAACAGCGGGCTGGAGCTCATGGAAAGTATCTTCAGCCAGGGCAGAGGGTCCAGAAAACTGTGCATCTGGGGTGACATGCTGGAGACAGGGGACAGGGCCAGTGAATTCCACCTGTCTCTGCGCCAGGGACTTCTGAGGGCGGGGGTCCATGTCCTCCTGACCATCGGTGACAACATGGGGAAGCTCAGTGAATCCCTAAAGGACACAGCCCTGGAGTCTGTTCATTTCAATAGCCTCGGGGAGCTGCTCTCTAGCCTGAAGGATATTCTGGCCGACGGGGATCTCGTGTTTATAAAGGGCTCTAAGGGGATGAAGACCTATGAGGTTCTAAATTCTCTAGTGGAAGATAGAATGAAGTTGTTTGTATGATTCCAGACTATGATTTTCTAATCGACAGCCACTGCCACCTGCTGCACCTTGCCGACCAGGGCGTTGACCTGGAGGGGGCGCTAGAGAGAGCTAGCCTCAGGGGTGTGGCTCTAGTCAATAATGTCTGTGCTAGCCTGGAGGAGATGCCAAAAATACTCAGCATATCCGCCGACCATGGCAGTGTGTTCTGCTCCGTCGGCCATCACCCGGACGAGGTGCGCAGAAGGAAGATCACTCTAGAGGAAATAATGCCCTACGGAAGCCAGGAGAAGGTGGTTGCTCTAGGGGAAACTGGACTGGACTACCACTTTAGCTCCGAAAACAGAAAAGACCAGATTGAAAACTTTAGAATACACATTGAGGCTAGCAGACGGAGCGGTCTCCCTCTGATCATCCATTCCCGGGAGGCCGATGGCGATATGATTGATTTGCTGAGGTCCGAAACTAGGAATGGCCCCTTCACCTTCGTTCTCCACTGCTTCTGCTCTAGCAGGGAGCTGGCCCTGGCGGGGCTGGACCTCGGAGGCTTCATATCCTTTTCGGGCATAGTGACCTTCAAAAATGCCCTCGAACTGCGGGAACATGCCAAAATCGTTCCCCGGGACAGGATTATCGTGGAGACTGACTCTCCCTACCTAGCTCCCGTGCCCTGGCGAGGAAAAATTAACGAACCGGCCTATAGCAGAGAGGTGGCAGAATTTCTGTCGACCCTGCTGGGTGAGGACTATGGCACGTTCCGCAGAGAACTCACCCGCAACACTCTGAAGCTCTTCGACAGGATCAGAGTGCCTCCAGAGCTCTCTGGATCAGCAACCGCCAGTCCTGATTGACAATGTCAGAATCGGCTGTAGAATGGCGGAACGCATTTTTTTAGCTTTCCCTAGAGATGAAGTTACCTGACTGGCCTCTGCCAAAAACTATGTATAGAATCCATCTGGGTCTAGAGAGGATCCAGGAGCTGCTTGGGAAACTGGGCAATCCCGAGAAGAGGCTCTCCCCCGTCTTCCACATTGCGGGAACCAACGGGAAGGGTTCGGTGAGTGCCTACCTAAAATATATACTGGAGGCCAGAGGCTACCGGGTGCACAGAAACACCTCTCCCCATCTGGTGAGATTCAATGAGAGAATAGAGGTAGGCGGCAGAGAGATAGGAGACGCCTACTACGGAGAGTTGGCCGATGAGTGCAGGTCCATTGTGGAGAAATATAGCCTAGATGCTAGCTACTTTGAGATAATCGTGGCCATAGCTCTCATGGCCTTTGCGAGAAATGAGAGCGACGCCACCATTCTGGAGGTTGGCATGGGAGGCAGACTGGATGCGACCAATGTCATAGAGAATCCTCTGGTATCCATAGTGACACCAATTTCTCTGGACCACGTCGAATCTCTCGGCGACACGGTGGAAAAAATAGCTCTGGAGAAGATAGGCATTGCCAAGAAGAACAGACCTGTCGTTGTCTCCCCACAGCCTGAGGGCATCCTAGAGCTGCTAGAGGAGAAATTGGAGCCTCTGGGCTGTCCGCTCTACGGAGCCGGAAGGGACTGGAGCTACGAAAAATTTGGCGATTTCTGTGAATTCAATGGCTTCGGAAGAAGAATTAGAACTCCATTGCCCGCCCTCGAGGGGAATCATCAGATTGTCAATGCTGGAACGGCCATAGCGGCCCTTCTGTGCCAGGATCAGCTAGCTCTAGGGGAGTCAGACATCTCCGAGGGCCTTCGAAAGGTCTCCTGGAGAGCCAGACTCCAGAACCTGGCTGGCACAGAGCTTCACGGTCTGGTCGAAGAGGATACAGAACTCTACCTGGACAGTGGCCATAACGAAGGCTGTGCACGTGCTCTGAGGGATTGGCTGGAGGACAGGGATAGGATAGATAGGAGGGACAACATACTAATAGTATGCATGCTCAAGAGGAAAAATTCTAGAGCCTTCATAGGTGTCCTTGGAGAACTATTTAGCGCAAGGATAGTAGTCTCCGGCGGGAATGGAGATTACAAGGGGGCCGAAGAATTTGTGAGTGAATTCAACGAAATCGGACTAGCCGTCCATGGGACCTGCAGCAGCCCCGAAGAGGCCCTGAAGATGGCCAGAGCGGTGAGAAGCGAGAGAAAAAAAAGGATCCTCATGTGTGGATCCCTATATTTCTGCGGCGAGGTCCTGGCTCTGCTAGAGTAGTGGCGGATTTTGGATTTTTCGCTAGAACCAGTGGCCCAGGCTAAATTTAGCCCTGGAAAACACTTTTTATTTTCTTGGGCTATTGCCTTTTATTTATTTGGTGTCTAATCTCCCCAGCCAGATTATTAACCCTTTTTAAGGATAATATGAAAAAAAACTTTAGATTATTGGCTGTTCTGGGAGCGTTGATGGTGCCTGCGCTGGGTGCAGAGGCTGGTCTCGAGGGAAACCTGGTTACCCTGGACTTCGGTTCTGATGCTATCGTTTTCAGGGGCGGGTCTAATCCCTATGGAACGAGATTCGGTCTGAACTATGGCTATGCCCTCAACTTCGATAACATTCTGGTGGTTCCCGAGCTCTCCGCTAGCTATACGATGAGCCTCTATAAGAGTAATGAGGAGTTTCATAGGGGAGTCGGAGGAATTGGCTCTGTGTCCTTCCGGACGGTGCTAGGGTTTGGCTACGATTTCGGTGGCAAGGGAGCTCTTCTCTTCAACGTCGGTGCCGACATTGGCCTAAGGGAGAAGGTTGCCTACATAACGAATTCAAGCGACAAGAAGGACAGTTTCTCAGCAGTTGGCCTAACCTATGGAGCATCGTTTCTGCTGCCCATCGATAAGTGTGTGAATCTCAGATTCGGCACGAGCATAACCGATGTGGCGCTTGCTAAGGACCTGAAGGATGCGGTTTATACTACAATCGATAAAGATTACAAGGATGGTGGTATAGGTCACGCTAATATGTACAATAACACAAAGATCATCAGATCCTACGCTAGTCTGACCTTTAATTTCTAGAGCTGGTTCTATTTGATGTGATTTGACCGCCACGGTGTGGCGGTCAGCCCACAGGGCACCCCCGTTAGGGGTGGCCCTGCATTTCTGTGTCCTGGCAGGACACAGAAATGCGGCAAACAGCTGGCGGGGAGTCCCCGCCGGCTGTTTGCTGGGCTATTTCCCTCATAGTTCTCACTAGACCTCCATAGTTTTCTCCGAAAGACGGATGGCGTCGTCGTCTATCATCATCTAGCTTCTCCAAATTTTCCCCTAGGAAATGATGTTCTAATGGTAAGAAAATATTGGTGTTTGGCCATAGTAGGGTGGGTGATGTGCCATGGCACAGGGGAGAGATTTCAGATGATGGCCGCCAGGGGGAGGGGCCTAGTGGTGATCCTTGGGCACCGTCTCTCCGGAGAGAACCGCCGGGTTGCCATCCAGGAGGAATTTTAGTATATCCAGAGCCACCGGTGCGGCACTGAGGCTACCACTGTCGCCGTGCTCCACAACAACCGCAATGCCGTAGCGGGGTCTGTCGAAGGGAGCAAATCCTATGAAGATGCCGTGGTTTCTGTATCTTTCGTCAAGTTTCTCACCACCGGCCAGCGATTTTTCCATTTTTTCCTTTGCCTCGAGAGAGATCACCTGGGCTGTGCCGGTTTTTCCAGATATCTGGTAGTGTTTTCTGGTTCTTAGCCAGGAGGCTGTGCCATGCTTTCCATTGACAACGTTATACATGCCCATTTTTGTGATGGCAACACTCTTTTCTCTGAACATCGGCCTCCTCTCCCGTAGACCTCTGTTGTGCTCTCTGATTGGGCTGTCGAAGATTAGAAATGGCCTCAGAGGATAGCCTCCGTTAGCTATCCTTGAGACCATGACGGCAAGCTGCAGCGGATTGGCTAGGACATAGCCCTGGCCTATGGACAGGTTTATAGTGTCCCCCTTTGTCCAACTCTCGCTGTAGTACTCTCTTTTCCAGCTAGGGCTAGGGAGGATGCCGCTATTGTAGCCGGGCAGATCTATCTCAAATTTTTCCCCCAGACCCAGCTGCTTTGCGACGCTGTACAGACTGTCTATGCCGGCGAAGACACCCAGATTGGCAAAAAATATGTTGCAGGAGCTCTCCAGAGCCTCCACAATGGCTATGTGGCCATGGCCGTTTTTTTTCCAGCAGCGGAAATCTAGCTTTTTGGTGATTTTCAGCAGGCCGGAACACTCAACTTTTTTGCTCTCATTCCAGTCGTTTTCCATCGCGGCCATGGCCACCACCGGCTTAAATGTCGAACCCATGGCATAGAGGGCGTTAATGGCTTTGTTATACATGGGCTTTCTCTCATCACTGAGGAGACCCACCCAGTAGTCGTTGGATATGTAGTCCGCAAACTCATTGGTCTCGAAGGAGGGTGTGGACACCATGGCTAGTATCTCCCCCGTTTCGACATCCAGCACCACTATGGCCGCCCTCATGTTTCTGACTTTGCCATAGGCGAACCTCTGGAGAGCCAGATCTATAGTCAATTTTATGTCCTCCCCCTTTTCTGGCTCTTTTCTAGTCATCTCCTTCACAGGGATGTTGTGGACATTCACCTCAACCTTCCGATAGCCGGACCTGCCCGTTATCCTGGCGTTGAGTGAACTTTCCAGCCCGTCCTTGCCTATCTTGAAGTTTGGATGCAGAAGCACATTTTTCCCAACCTTTCTCGAGAGTTTTTTTATGTCTCTGTCGTCTGGCACGGCAACGTAGCCAAGAATGTGGGCAAATTCTTCTCCGTAGAGGTACTCCCGTATGTAACCCTCCTCAATGGAAAAATTGTTTATCCTATGGCTGTTGGCTGAGATTTTGACCAGCTCCCGCCAGGTTAGGTTATTCATGATGGAAATGGCCTGCCTATTTTTACTGTTTCTAAGTTTCCTCATTATTTTGCGGCGTCTCTCCTCCGGAATCTCCAGAATTTCCATTATAGTCCTCGCTGATCTGTGCTTATTCTGGTAGAGCACCACCTCGTAGCTGACTCTGTTGTTGGTTAGTCTGTTCCCATTGCGGTCAGAAAAATCACCTCTGAGGGGAGGGATAACATCTATCCTTATGTGGTTATCCTCGGACCTATTTCTAAGCTCTCTAAAGTTCAGAATCTGCAGGTAGAACAGCCTAGAGAGCAGGAGGAAGGCCATGGAGAACATGAAGGCCGCAAAAACCAGCACTCTTTTTATAAAGATGGAGCCCTTCGCGTGCTCCTGGAGCAGATTAGACATTTTTGTACTTTTTCCAGAGGGGATAGGTTAGGAGACTATAGAAAACATTCTTGACCATGGCCAGAGGGAGATAGGCGAAGGGATAGAAATCGTTTCTATAGATTGAATAGAGAAACCACTGGATAAGCAGGTAGAGGAAGAGAAAAAGTGTAATATTCCCGAGGAAGTAGGAGATACTCTCGCTTTCCATCGAATACTGGCGTATTTTAGACATAATCTCGAAGGATATTATGAGACTAAGGCTAGACAGTCCCAGGGGTAGAAAGCTCATCGTATCCACTATGAGACCAAAAAAAAATAGATTACTCCTAGAGATCAGCATCGTTCTCCCCCTGGACCAGAAGAACACAAAAAAAATAAGCATCATGCTCACATCGGGGAAAAATCTGGCTATGCTAGACAGCGGACCTGGGGTCCTAGAGAATACCACGGCGGACGCAAAAACCCCGTAGACCAGTGCATAGATCTTCACTCTGGACAGAGGCGGGGTCTCCGCGTTGCCAAGGGTGGAGCTAATTCTTGCCATAGTTATTTATATAGTCGCTTATCAGCTGCATTATGACATTTATTGCCGTGTCCTTGTTGAGGTAGGTGGTGTTAACCACTATGTCTGTGGCACTATATATGGGGTATTTTTCGTTGTATATTTCGGTCATGACCTGCGCCTTGTCCTTGCCCTCCAGAAGAGGCCGGTTATTTCTCCGCTCGACCCTCCGTATGAGGATGTCCAGATCCACATCTATAAATACGGATATGGCCTTTTCCTTTATCTCCTTTCTCACCTCGGCGTCGTCATAGGCATTACCCCCTATGGACAGGACCTGCGGCTTGGTGGTTCTCAGTATTTTCCTTATGATACCCCTCTCAGCCTCGTCAAAGTACGCAATCCCCTTTTTTTCAAAGATCTCTAGCGTACTCATGCCCTCGGCCTTCTCCATCTCCTTGTCCGAATCAACAAACTTTATCCCCAGTTTCTGCGCCAGACCAAAGCCTGTGGTCGTTTTACCGGCCCCCATCATTCCGATCAGAACTATGGTCCTCCTTCGCGAGGGGTGTAATACTTCTTCCATCTTTTTTCTTTTTTAAATTAATTTTTCTAAATTAACTTTCATCTACTAGGAACACTTGAATATTTCCTCTAAATAAACAGACTCCCTGGGTTTCGAGGAAGACAGTGTGCATTAATTTTTTGGAATAGTCAATAGAGACGTGAAGATATTAACAATAGATACTACAGGCAGTCAGGTCCATGTGATTTTGCAGAGAGCTGGCGACATTATCGATGATCTGGAGGTTGCCACCCGGAATGGACATGCCGAGCTCCTCCTGCCGACGGTGGAAAGACTGCTGGGCAGAAATGGTCTCTCCTGTGGCTCTGTAGACTGCTTTGCTGCGCTAAATGGACCGGGTAGTTTCGTCGGCCTCAGAGTTTCTGTAGCTTTTCTAAAGGCCCTTAGATGTGCTAGACCTGGAATTAAAATTATCCTGAATAGCATATTTCAGGTGCTAGCCTTCCGCCAGAGCTACGATTTCGTTGTCCTAGGGGCTGGCGTAGATGGTTTCTATATCTATGACCGGGAGCAGCACAGTTTTTACATCCGGAGGGAAAGGGGTAGGGATTTTTTGAGCATAGGTAGTCGCATAATAACAAATTCACCGGATGCTATGGATTTTTTAAAAAGTCCGAATATCATCGCCAGACAGGTAGGCTCCCGGGAAGTGGCGGCGTTGAACCATTTCAGGTGTGTGAACGAACAGTTTAGCGAAGGAAGGATAGAGCCTGTCTATATAAGGGAACCGCAGGTGAATACCAAAAATGGGTAAGAACTATATAATAAATAACTTGGTAAATTCTCTCCAGAGATTGCCCTCCATAGGGCACAGGAGTGCCAAAAGGATCGCGCTGGGCATTTTGCAGAACAAGGACGAGATGATAAAACCTCTCATGGATGCGCTGGCTGAGGCCTTCCTCAGGATAAGAAGGTGCGTCCGCTGTGGAAATTTTACCACCGAGGAGATCTGTGAGATCTGCTCTGACGAGAGAAGGGATAGGCAGACTATCTGCGTCGTGGAGAGTATAGCTGACCTCTGGGCCATAGAGAATACGAATGTCTACGGTGGCACATACCACATTCTGGATGGCACTCTTTCGGCCATCGAGGGAAGGGGCATCGAGGTTTTGAGAATTGAAAAACTTATAGAGAGGATAGGGGACTATGACATAAGGGAAGTCATAATAGCTACGAATCCCACCAGCGAGGGGCAGACCACAGCTTTTTACATAGCGAGCCATCTGGAAGGGCTCAATCTGAAGATTCTACAGCCAGCTCTAGGTGTCCCTATGGGGAGTGAGCTGAGCTATCTTGACGATAGTACGCTGGACATTGCATTTAGGAATAAAAGGGAGTTCTAGTATGAAGATAGATATTTTTGTTATAGACTTTGACTCCACCTTCGTTAACGGAGAGTCAATGAATTTGATGATTGAGATGGCCCTCAAGGAGCATGCGAGGAGATCCGAGATGAGCAGTAGGCTAAAAATTCTGTCGGATCTGTGCATGAAGAGTGAAGTTGGCTTTAAGGAATACTTTGGGATGAAGATAGAGATAGTGAAACAGGCTCTCAGGGAGGAGCATCTTCTGAGGACGGCGAAGATTCTGGAGACTAAGGTTTCGCCGCACATAGTGAAGCTGCTGGAAAAAATTAGGCAGCTGGATAGGAAAGTGATAGTGCTGAGTAATGGATTTAAGCTTGTGCTCAAGGATATAATGGAGAAACATGGCGTAGACATATATTTCGCCAATAAGCATATCACCGATAGGAATGGCTACGTGGTGGGTCTCGATGAGAGTAACCCTCTGGCCAACGATAGCGGCAAGGAGAATATCATAAAGTTTCTCAAGAACAAAAATTTCATACAGTCCGATGAGAAGATAATCATGATAGGGGATGGTATGCCGGACTTTAGGGTTTACAAGGAAAAGGTGACAGACTACTTCCTGAACTTCGCGATAAATAAGAACAGAAAACTTAAGAAGCACCGCGTTGGGGACGATCCAAATTTTATAATCTGTAGAAAGCCTGAGGAGATGGATGCCTTCATCGATAGCCTCGAGTAGGACTCTGGAACGGCTGGAGAGCATAGATCTGCCGATTTTCAACTATCTGCTCTTTCGACTGAATGCCCTGGGTCTCGATTTTGACAGAAAGAGTTTCGCGGAGATACGCTCTAGGCTGGAGGGGGGTACTGCGCCGCTGGAGCCGGATGAGTTTGCCCAGGAGTGCTTCTACGTCATATGTGTGGCTGGTTTTAGACAGGAGAGAGCTAGGGAGATGTGTAACAGGGTTATAGAGTTCATCTCGGCCAATGGAGAGTTCGGAGAGGAGGATCTGCTGACCGTCTACGGTAATAGATCTAAGGTCAAGGCTATAGCAGATGTCTGGCACAACCGGCGGGACTACCAGAGAAAATTCTACTCTCTAGCCACGGCGGAGGAGAAGGTCGAATTTCTGGGAACTCTGCCCCACATAGGTAATATCACCAGACACCATCTGGCAAGGAATCTGGGGCTGAATTTTGTCAAGTATGACATATGGATACAGCGCCTCGGCACCGCCCTCTGCGGCAGAGCTGAAGACATGGCCAGGGTCAATAACTCAAAACTTGCGCCGGCCATCAAGGAATACTGTGACAAAATGTTTAGCGCCCTGTCCGAGACGACGGGGGAAAAAGTTGGTTTCATTGATGTCGTTCTCTGGCGCTCCTGCCAGATGGGACTGATAAAAATAAAAGATTCTCAGGCATTTCTCGATAGAACCGTCTAGGGCTAGGAACCCTGGCCTGGGGGTTATGGAGAGGTCTGTATAGGTCCAACCACATGTGAGACAAAATAGATCTTTTGGCTGAATGTTTTTTATTTCAGCCTAGGATTAGAGCTATTCTCAGAGGATACTATGCTATAGCTAGAATAGGTGCCAGTTCTCTGGGAAGAATCCTAGAGAAACTCAAAGAAAGGGGTAAAATAGAAAGATATAGTCCTTTCCAGACTCTAGAGAAGATCCCGCGGAGTATTATCTTCTGTCCAGAGTGGGGTGAATTTTCCCACAGGCTGTGGACCTGTACAGCAAAAAAAAATATCTTGACCTTTAGAAAACGCAAACTAGACTACCCCCATGGAAGTTTATAGAGAGTTGGTGGGGGCTAGGGCGCGTTTTAGTGCCCAGTGGGTGGTTTTAGTCACCCTAGCCTGGGTCTGTGTGTTCTCAAAAAATATTTTACTCTGCAGAGAGGCAGAGGGGGCATCAATTGGGTGGCCTAGTGAATTTTCTCCGGCTAGAGGGGATAGAGGAGGAAAGGTGGAAGAGGAAGCAACAGGTGGCCCGGGGAATTGTGAGCAGCTAGATGGGAAGACTGCCGGCCGGCGGCGGCTGCCAGGGGCAAACCGCAGCGCCCTCCAGGGGGCGTTTTCAGTTTTTCAGGTGCCCATGCCGGAGACGGCGAAGGAATCAGAGGTAGATAAATTCCAGAGAGGGAAAGAGAGTGAGGGCCAATCGGAGAATTTCGGTTCCCGGGGTACATGCTGTGATAAATTTGAAATAGCTGGGGAACCCGAACTGGCTAGAGAGGAAACGGCTGACAGTGGCAATGTCCCAGAGGAGGGGCAGGCTATCTATCCGACTCCAGAGGCCAGAGGGAACTCCTCTAGACAGCAGAATGACCCGGAGAATGCTAGAGCCGCCGGGGTGGCCAGATACATCCCTCCAGACTCTAGAGACAGGACCGACAATGGTCCCCAGAGAGAGCGGGGGCACGGTGGATGTGGTGAATATAAAATTTCTACTGGAGACCGGGGGGAGATTGGCCTCTCCCTAGAGGAAGATCCAACCTCTCCCAACGGATTTAGTCCACTGGAGCGAAAAATAGACAATCTGATCGGAGAGACTAGCCTCTTTTTCGTGACCAGAGGAGGAGCCTATAGTGGATTCACAGAGGAGAAAATTTACAGCTATTTTTCGAAGACCATAAACTCTGACGTCGGGAGAATTACTAGCGCTCTCACGAAGGAGGCTGTGGAAATATTCCCAGGAAAGCCCAGTTTGCCAGCTGGCCGAGCCAGAGGACAGGCATGGGTTGTGGCTGACCTCTCGATGGACGCCAGTCTTAATAATCTCATGAAGATCATGGGATATTTTCTATTTCCAGCCATGGGTGATGACCTGGGAGCTATCTATAGTGGCACCACAAAATTTATACTGTCTGCCCGGAGAGATGCTAGGAAAGCTAACTTTGAAAAGTTTCTATCAGAGGCCATAGGTCATCTACTGACTAGCCAGCTGGTGGGGGTTAGCTTCGAAAATCTCAGAGGACACGGCTATCTTCAGCCAAAGGGTCAAGCAGCCACCTTTGTCCTTGGTGCGATTGAGAATTTTTTCAAGGGCTTCTCTAGGAAGGGTTTCAGATCATGGCTAGCTGGCAGATTATTCTCTGCCAGAGAGGCCCTCGCCGGCGGGTCCTACTATTTGGCTGGTTTTGCTCTGACAGAGGTTGTGGATAGACTAGCCTCTAGCTATCTAGGGGAAGAGAAATACAGGAAGTTCGGAGCAGTCACAGCCATGGCACTGCTTCTACCGGGTGTCCAGGGCATGATAGGGACAACTATGGATCTAGGGAAAAAACTACTCAGGACCTACAGAGTCCAGGGAATGGCATCCATGGTCGGCGGGGTTTTCCAGACGGTGGCCAAAGTTAGCTCAGGGTACCTAGAGACCCAGAGCATTCTGAAAGCCATCGACAAAATCTCAGGTGCTGTGGTTGACTACCTAGACTGCCGCAAATCTGAAGAACTTGAAAGAAAAATAGAGGAAATAGAGGCCTCTAGAGGGAGAAAAGGGAGTTTACCCGCTGCCGGGGAAAGTCTAGAGACCAGCGGGCCTAGTCCAAGTCTCCCCCGGAGGGCACTGGCAAAGCTCTTCGCTGGGACCAGAGAAGTTTTTGGCGCCCTCCACTCCCTAGTCGGATCCGACAAATTCCAGGAGGCTCTGTGGATCCTCTGTGGATCCTCCCTGACCTCTCTGGCGACTCTCCAGCTGACAGAGCTGGTCGGATATGCCCTCCAGCACTTTGCTGGGGTGGTTCTCTAGGGCCCACTAGAAATTTAACCCCGCTGTAGTCAGATTTCCACTGGACTCCTCTCCCCAGAGAAGCTGGCCGGGTGTGGTGGAGGAATCACCTAGAGATGGGTGACCTTTTTCCCTAGTGCCAGGGTGTTAGCACAGGGAACAGCAGCGGAGGATGACCATCCCAGGCCAGGCGAATGGCTGGCACAGCCTCCGCAGGCTAGACAGCTAGCATATCTACCTACTCTAGAGGGTTTACCCCTAGCCGCTCCCCTCCGGGAGTTTTTGGCATGCTTTGCGAGTCCCCCGAGCGCTGTCTCCTTGTAGATGGTTGGCATGTTATCGCCAATTTCTTTCATGCTGTCGATGACGCTGTCGAGCTTCAGGTATTTACTATCTTTCTCTAGCATTGCCAATCTGCAGGCTGCCACCGCCTTGATGGCAGCTATAGGATTTCTCTCTATGCAGGGAATCTGCACCAGTCCTCTGACAGGATCACAGACCAGACCGAGGCTATGGGTTAGCGCAACTATGGCAGCATTTTCACACTGATCCAGCGTGCCACCCAGAGCAGCACAGAGCCCAATGGCGGCCATGGCCGTTGCAACTCCTATCTCAGCCTGGCACCCGCCCTCGGCTCCGGAGAGAGAGGCATTTTTCTTACAGAGTATTCCCAGAGCTCCGGCTGTCAGAATGAATTTCCTAAAGTTGGCGAAGGTGGCATCATAGAACTCCCTAAAGTAGCGGAGAACCGCCGGGATCACCCCAGCAGAGCCGTTAGTGGGTGCGCTTATTATTTTACCGTAGCTCGCGTTTTCCTCCGCGGCTGCCATACCCCCTAGGAGGAGGGTGTCCATAGCCTCAAGGTGCTCAAAATGGTTTCTTTTCATATTTTTCTCCAGCTGGTGGCTTCTTCTAGGAAGCTGCAGTCCTCCACTGAGATTTCCCCGTCTCTGTAGCCCATTTCTCACACAGTTTTTCATGGTGCTGTAGATTTCACCTATTTTCCGGTCTATATCTCTCTCCGTTCTGCTGGTCAGCTCATTTTCGAGAATAATTTCCCAAATCTCTTTCTTTTTTCTTCGGCAATGGTCTGCCAGATCATTCCAGTTGTTGAAAACATTAGGAATTTTGCCAACTCCAGCCTCCGGGCTCCTAGTCCCGGAGTCCTTCGCAGCTAGCATTTCGCTTTTTATCTCCACAAAGCCACCGCCCACCGAGTAGTACTCCTCGCTATGGACAACCTCCCCTCGGGTATTCCAGGCTGTCAGCCGGAGCCCGTTGGGATGGTAGGGGAGTACTTCAGTTTTGTGAGTTAGTATGTGTCTGGCACTGCTGAAGTCTATGGTTCTGAGCCCGAATATTTTTATTTTCCCAGAAGTCTTTATGTTGCGTATGATCTCGCCTATCTTTTCAGTCTCTACGGTCTTTGGCTGCAGTCCGCAGAGCCCCAGCTGCAGAGCTATGTCTGTGCCATGGCCAGTCTTTGTGAGGGCCAGAGAGCCGTAGAGATCCACCTGGATGGTCGCTACCTCCTCCAGCTGTTTTCTTCGGTTGATTTCCTCCAGGAAAAAGAATGCAGCCTTCATAGGCCCCACCGTATGGGAGCTGGACGGACCCAGACACACCTTAAATATATCAAAGACACTTACGGTATTGCTCAAAATAGTTCCTTATTTTTGATAAGTGGGAGCAGCTTATCTCTATAAAAAATAAATGCAATATTTTTTATTCAAAAGGGGTATTAACCTCCATCTCTTCCTTTCACTCCCCCCCTCTAAGCCACTTGCCCCCTAACTTCCACAGAATTTACATCTCATAGATTTACAGTCTCGACAGCTGACCTGGTGCTACTAACACAGGGCTAAAATTATAGAGGGAGAGATGGAGGCCAATGCCGTAAAATCTAGGCCCCCTAGAGCCTAGATTTTCTGCAGCTCCTATTTCTGGCGTTGGGATGGTCCGAAACTCTCACTAAATCCGTCGGTGGCATCTTCAAGTCTATCCATCTCCGCTTTATTCACCTTTTCTTCAACAGAATCTAGGCGCGGACGCTTATTCTTTCTGCTGACAAAATCACTGTTGATGCCATTAGTCGACCTCGGACGTTTTTTCTTGGTATTTTCTGATAGACTAAATTCTTTCTCTTCGTCACTGATAATTAGAATGCAATCTTTGTCAACCGAGTCTTCGTCAACTAGGTCTCTCTCGGCCGGGTATTTCTCCAGTGATTGCCCTTTGAACATCCGCCTGGATCCATCTCGAATTCTAGAGTCCCTGCCAGAGCTAGAAGAGAAGGAGGGAGACAGGCTAGATTTCTGGTTCTCTGGAAATTTAATATCCCTTGTTGTTTCCCCATATCCCCTGTGGGCCCGACAGGGTGAAGACTTTATCTCGTCTATCGCAAGTAGAAGTCTATCATCAAATCTTTTGAACTTTTCCAGAAACTTTACAAATTCTATATCTCTCCCGAGAGTCTCGTCTGGACTAATTAAAGAACCTCCTTTCTCTAACAATCCGCCCATGAGGCCAGTGGTAGAACTCATATATTTCTGGAGTGCTATTTTGGATTCACTAATGACGTTTTGTTCGTAGGACCCAAAAGATTCTTGGTATCCTGCCAAGGCACAGTCAAGCAGCAGCCTGATCCTCAGCTCAAAAAGGTCGAGCAGATTGTCATCACTGAAATGTTTTCTCACCAGCGCTGCAAACCAATCATTAACCACCTGTCCCAGCAGGAGTCGGCCCTGGATTAGCCCCACACCATATGTATTTCCAATCCTCTGGAGCGTCAGCAGAGTTTCTACCACAAAGATATTTAGAAACTTGCTCAACTGTGAATCCGTGAACGAACTCAGATCGATGACATGGGATAGCTTCTGGAGCTCAATCTCTCCTGAGGCTAGCCTAGCCACCAGCTGGGGGTTTTTTATCGCCGTCAGCACCGCAGCCACTGCGTAGAGCCAGCAGGAACCTGTTTCTTGGATATTAACATTTATTCTTCGACTGTTTCTCTCGATTCCCTCTAGGACATTCTTATATTCTTCACTGAAGGCCCCATTGCCAATGACCGCACTGCTATCGAAGATGTAGAAAAAAACCTCGTCTGTGCTGTCCAGTCTTCTCCACTCCGACGATGATTCTGTCACAATCTTTCTCATTTTCTTTATATCTAGGATAACAGCTATGGCATGGGCATTCGGGGACAAACTGTTCCTCAGGGACACAACCGTAGAGATGTAGTCTTCCGTGGTGGTCAGCAGCACATTCTGGTCTATTGCGATAGACTCCAGAAAGGACGTCACCTTCATAGAGGGACTAATTATCAGTTCAGCGGCAAATCTAACCCTTTTCAGTTCACCGATACTTTCCACTAGGGTAAGCATCAGTGTTTCATGTTCCTCGGGGCGACCCCCAAAAAAAATGTTGTCCTGTGCTCTTCCAGAGCGAACAGCAAAATCTCGCCCTATAGTCTCTAGGAGATAGTGTTTAGTCTGTGCGAAAGGTGCTGATTGCGCATCTGAGACATATAGCGAAGAATTTGGCCCATTAAAAATTAGTCTAATGGGCGACATCTTGAAACCGTCCGGGTTATTCGAGTCTCTGCCAAGAGCCACAGCGGGGAGATAATCATTTCCATTTCCATTCCCAATTTCCACAAGATCATCCAGGTCCGCTGGGTTTGTACTGAGAGCCATATTGAGAGCCTGACAGTTCACGGCTATGCATCCAACAACATCTGTGCCACCTTTCCCATAGATGGGGCAAAAGTAAAGGGCCTCTATGATCATTTCTGGGGGTAGCACTTTAGCACCACTAGTGCTGAAACAGCATTTAGAATTAATGACTTTTACCGTTGAGAACAGAGGTTTAGCCCTGTCCAAGTTTAGGACATCCAGCTGGAACCTTTCATATTTGTCACGAGCTGGTTCCTCTGACAATACTGTCGTGATAGCAAAGCTCTTCTCTAAGAGCAAAGCGTATGGGAAATCTCCTCTGTTTGAGTCTCGCCGGCAGACTAGTTTTTTTGCATTACCATTATTAAAATACCCCTCATATTCTTTGTCGTTAAGTTCTCCGTAGCCGTGGGGAAGTCCATTTTCCACTTCTCCTGTGTATTTAAAACCGAGACAGCCCTCCAATGCTTGAAAAGCGGGTGTTATTCTAACTACCGTGCATTTCTTACCTGTCATAGTGCCACCTACTATGGGGCCAGAGTAGGCGTAGCTACCGCTATCGACCTGTTTCTCGCCTTGACGTCCAACGCCAGCACCACTGATGATGACACATCCTTTTGGATCGCTAGCTATGGTCTTCCCAGTTTTTGGGTTATATAGGGTGTTGCCCTGGTAGTAGCCGCATTCCCTTATGATGGGGCCATCAGCTCTTCTGATCACGAGCTCACAGGCTATCTTCGGTTGTAAATCATATTCCCCTTCCTCATCATAATAATCATTATACCCAGGATTGTCCGGGGTACCCAGCAACTCTACGCTGATACTAGTCACAGCGCCCCTCTCCCTATTGCTGAGGAAGCCATAGTGATCATCTTCTTCTGCCATTTACTTTTCCTTGTTTATTTATTAATAGTTATTTTGAAGTATAGCACATACAGCTCTAATGTAAAGGGTTAGTCTGCTGCTCTGGGGAAATTGCTAACTGGTTGTGTACCTTCATGAGTCTGTTACACATTGGACAGAATCTGAAGTTGCTTAGATATTCTTCACCTCCTGGCTAGCTTCTCCAGGAAGAGGAGCCTAATCTCTAGAAAATTTCCCGCTCTTGCTTTTTTTCTGGCCTGGAATATAGTGGAGGCCATGTTCTATAGAGCTGGGAATAGAAACTAGGATAGGAAATGTCAGGACATTCGAAGTGGGCAACCACTAAGCATCAGAAGGGTCTAACGGACGCCAGAAGGTCTAAGATCTTCACGAAAATACAGAGGGAGATATGCGTTGCCGTGAAAACGGGGGATGCTAATCCAGATTTTAATCCGAGGCTGAGGAATGCCATAATACTGGCCAAATCTGAGAACATGCCTAAGGATAAGATAGAGGCTGCCATCAAAAGAGCCTCGAGTCCAGTGGATGGTGAAAACTACGAGGAGACCCGCTACGAGGGCTATGCTCCTGGTTCGGTGGCACTGATAGTGGAGGTCCTGACGGAGAACAAAAACAGAACGGTTTCGAACATCAGGTCCTATTTCACTAAGTATGGCGGGTCTCTAGGAGAGACCGGAAGTGTGTCCTATCTGTTTGACAGGCGAGGTCTTCTGGGCTACGGGGGGAAGAGGGCATCCGAGGGAGATATGCTGGAATTGGCCATAGAGGCCGGTGCAGAGGACGTCGAGAGTTCCGATGGATGGCATAGCATTTTCACCAGCGTCAGTGATTTTGCGGCTGTAAGGGATAGACTGTCGTCTAGGCTGGGGGAGCCGGATATGGCAAAGATCACCTGGATTCCGAAAAACACGGTGACCATTGACAATGCCGAGAGTGCCTCTAGAGTCACCAGACTAGTGGAAAAATTGGAAGAGGATGATGATGTGCAGGAAGTTGTCGGCAATTTTGAGATTCCCGATGGGATCCTCTAGCTATCTCTTCCGAGGAAACGGCCTAGAGGGAGGTGTTTCCTCCTGGATCGCTAGACCGAGCAGAATTTACGAACTTTTTTGGAGTTGCCTATGACTATACTGAAGATGTCCCTCTGTTTGGGAATGGCGGCGCTGGGTGCCGTCTGTTTTCTCAGGTGCTATCTAGACCAGAGACGTGCCAGGGATCTGAGGAGCAGATGGACTGCCCCGGGTGCAGAGGGCGAGCTCAGGCTGAGAAACATTGTGCGGGACGAAGATATTTTGAGGACAAAGTGCACAGCCGTGGAGAGAATAGATAGCAAGGTCCTGAAGAATCTAGATGGAATGTTGGAAATTATGTATAAAAACAAAGGCATCGGGCTGGCAGCTAACCAGGTGGGACTAACCCAGAGACTGGTTGTGGTGGATCTCCAGGAGAATGGAGTTAGGAAACCAATTTTTCTGGTGAATCCAGAGATTCTAGAGAAATCCAGGGAGACGGGACTCGGTCCAGAGGGCTGTCTGTCAGTGCCCGTGGGAGAGAAGAGTGAGGTGCGAAGGTCAGTTCAGCTGAGGGTAAAATACCTGAACAAGAGTGGAGAGGAGGTAATTCTGGAGGCAACTGGCCTTCTGGCTATCTGCCTCCAGCATGAGATAGACCATCTTGATGGTATCCTCTACATCGATCATCTCTCCGAGGATAGAAGAAACTATCTGTTGGAGAAGGCCCAGAAGAGGATTGGACTGCTGGAGAGGGGTAAGATTTGGAAATAATAGGTGTGATGGATGCAGGTTTTTTCGATGATTTCTAGAGGAAGAGGGGCGAAGCTGTGGCTGGTACACTGACATTAAAAAATATCATAGAGGATATGGAGGTGCTGAGGAGAAAGTGTACTCCTGTGGATAGCCTAGACAATGGCCTCCTAGAGGAGTTGGATGCCATGCTGGCCATGATGTATGAAGCCGGCGGCATAGGTCTTGCGGCCAATCAGGCTGGTCTAACGAGAAGGATGATTGTTATCGATCTCCAGAGGGATGGTCAGAAAGATCCCATCTTCCTGCTGAATCCGGAGATTCTAGAAAAGTCCGGAGAGACAAAGCTCGGTCCAGAGGGTTGTCTGTCCGTTCCCGTGACTGAGAAGAGCGATGTCAGGAGGTCGACCTGGGTGAAAGTCCGCTCCAGGGATAGAAACGGAGAGGAGGTTATTCTGGATGCCTCTGGCCTTCTGGCGGTCTGCCTCCAGCATGAGATAGACCATCTTGATGGTATCCTCTACATCGATCATCTCTCCAGGCTAAGGAGAAACTTTCTAGTGGAGAAAGCTGAGAGCAACCTGAGGCGGCTCGGGAGAGTGAAGAGGGGCGGCTAGAATCCATGATCGCCCATGGAAATCAGCTTGAAATGTACGCGTTCGTTGGGCTTGGCAACTGTGGCGAAAGGTTTGAGAACACTAGACACAATTTTGGCTTCCTCTCTGTGGATTCCATTAGAGAGAGGTATGCCCTGGGCCCGGGGCGGATGAAGTTCAATGCTGAAATTTTCAGGGGCACTCTGGGGGATCGTGCTCTGCTACTGGTCAAGCCAACAACCTTCATGAATAACTCGGGAATTGCCGTGGCGAGAGTGAAGTCATTCTACCGAATTCCGAACGAAAATATTTTTGTGTTCCACGATGACCTAGACCTGAAGCTCTGCCGAGTCAAGGTAAAAACGGGCGGCGGCAGCGGTGGCCACAACGGCCTGGAGAGCATAGACTCCATGATTGGACGGGACTACAGCAGGGTTCGGCTAGGGGTGGGAAGACCCGATGGTCATCCGGGAGAGGATATGGGGGATTTTGTCCTGGGTAAATTCTCCCCCGAGGAGATGGAAAGAGTTAGGAAGCTGAATTCTCTGATCTGCGATAACATTCTGGAACTCTTTGACAGAAGAGATAACTTCCTAAACAAGATTGCGCTGGCCGGATTCTAGGGCTGGTCTCCTACGGAGTCTGTCCCGGCTTCCACTTCCTCGGCCGGTCCAGCTATCTCCGAGGCCATTCGGTCCAGAACTCCATTGGCAAAGGCAGTGCAGGCTCTGTCGTGGAACTCGGCCACCAGGTCTACGTACTCGCTCACGATGATCTTTCGGGCGATGGCAGAGTCCATCAGCTCAAAACAGGCGAGTCTCAGACTCTGCAGCAGTACTCGGTCCAGTGAACCTAGGCTATGGCCACTGTGGAGAGAGGCGCTAATCCTGCTGTCTATCTTCTCCTGGTTAGCTAGAACACCCTCCAGGAGGCTTAGAACAAATTTACCCCTGCACACCCCCAGGTATCTATTTTTACCATCCTCATCCCGAAAATCGACAGCCACATAGTGCTCACTAACTATGTCGAGCAGTGACTCTATGCTCTTGTCCGCATTCATCGGGTCATAGTAGAGGGAGAGCACCTGACAGGCAACAAGCCTAGCTAGGCTCTTCTTTGAAAGCACTCTATTTCATTTTCTAGGGTATCTAGGAGAAACCTAGAGCATTATTTTTAATTGTTAATAGCTCTGATCTCCCCTCTAGGGGATCTTCCGAGTCTTCTAACCTCTCTGGGGGTCGCGGCCCACAGCACTTGGCCACCAGATCTAGGCCCAGACCTTTCCTCGGCACAGCCAGGTGGTTTCCAGCTTGCCTTCCTCTCCATATTTTCTACTAGACCTGTTTCCAAGAAATCTCTGGCCCGCTGGGCTAGTGAACTACTAGTCTGGCTAGGAATGGTGGCCAGGGTGAGGTTCTCGGGTCTAGGTTCAGATATGTATATCTATACCCGTATCCGCCAGATCTGCTCTAGCGCTCTTCTAGCCCCACCATCCGTTGTTTTTGGGATTTTCCATTAGTTCTAGAATTTCACTCTCGCTGAGGCCGGTGTATTTGGCTATGGAGGGCAGCGAAACGCTATCTCTCAGCATTGCCAGGGCGGTCTCTAGTTTACCCTTCTCCACACCCTTCTCCATACCCTTCTCCATACC
>JAITSP010000029.1 GCA_031287725.1 Rickettsiales bacterium | reverse complement strand
ATAGAGGGATGGAGGAAAAAAAGGATGGAGATGCCGAGAAGAGGAAGGAAGGGGATGGTGGCACGCTGGGCACAGAGAAGAAAAATGACCCCGCCGCGGCCATCGTAGATCTAGTGGAGCATAAAAATGTGGAGGAAGGGAAGAAGGAAGAGGAAGGGAAAAAGGAAGAGGAAGGGAAAAAGGAAGAGGAAGGGAAGAAGGAAGAGGAAAAGAAAAAGGAAGAGGAAGGGAAGAAGGAAGAGGAAGGGAAGGAAAAGGATGGAGCAACGAAAATAGAGAAAGATGAGGGAGTGATGGCGAAAGAAAAAAGCGAGGAGGAAGAGAAAGAGGAGAAAAGTAAAGAAAAGGCTGATGGAGAAGGGAAAAGCAAAGGCGCTAGCGGGGCTAGGGAGAATAGTCTAAAAACAGTGGATCCACCGCCGGGTAGGGTAGATAGCGGAGAAACCAAAGAAGGTGGGATCCCAGAGAAAAGTGAAAAAGGAGGAGAAAAAAGCAGCAACCTCCAGAGCCTGACGAAGAATCTGCAAAATTTTGGTCTAGGAGCTGCTGGCAATGCTGAAGATCTCGGCGGGGGTAATTCTTCAATACCCAACAGCTACAACGGACATTCCGGCGGCAGGGGAAGGACAGAGGTTGATCCCTCTTTCGGCGGGCTGTAATAGTTTCTGTGATTTTTATTTAAAATACTGTTGACTATTGGGATAAATTGTCTATTCTCTCTGGACTGTGAGTAATTTTTTTAAAAAAATAGGAGGGTCCTCTATGGCAGATTTAAAAGAGATAGCGTCAATGTTATCCCTTCTCCCGGAGAAATATTTAGCAGTGGGTTTTCCGGAGACCGGCGATATTACGAAACTTGGTGAAGGCACCAGCGGTACCGTCTTCAGAATTGGTGGAGGGCCGGCAGGAGTTGTGACGGTGAAGGAGACGGAGAAGTCTCCCTATGGGGAGTGTCTTTACCTTATAAAGCAGAGAAATGGACTAGAATCTCCGGCCCTCATGAAGATTCACTGCATCGGTAGTCTCGGCTCTGATCCCAAGAAAAAACAATATCTGATTGTATCCGAATACTGTGGTAAAAAAAGTCTTATGGAACTTCTAGGGAACAGAGAAAACATTGAATTATGGAACGGAAACATTCTAGCCATACTCAGGGGGCTGAGGGCAATGCACGACAATGGCCTATTCCACGGGGACATTAAGCCAGCGAACATTATGGTGGATGACAGCAATGGCGACACCAAACCCCAGCTCAGACTCATTGACTTCGGGGCTAGCGGAGAATTCGAAGATGGCACTGACTTTCCTCAGAAACCGACTGCCCGTGGGACGCCGTCCAACATGACACTAGAACTATTAGCAGTGGATTTAAAAGTAGTGGCTAGCTATAACGCAAGGACAGCTGACTACTGGGCTCTGGGGTTATCAATCTACGAAAGCATCACTGGCACCCTCCCCTACAACTTCCTATATTCCAAACCGGGAGGGCCCTCAAATAAATCGGAATTATTTAAGACACTAACTAAACTGAACGATTCAGATAGGCGGAAACTCTTCAGAGAACATGTGAGAACGACACTGGAGACATTTTCAGTTCCCTCTAGACTGATTGAGGTTGTGGGGCTACTACTTGAGCCAAACCGGGCTATAATCTACAGCATGGCACAGATTATGAATAAAATAGGAGTAAATGAGATAGGTGCTGGGAAGAGGAAAGAGGGTGGCGGCACGCCGGCCACAGAGAAGAAAAATGACCCCGCCGAGGACATAATCATAGATCTAGAGAAGCACAAGGAGATGGAGAGAGTTTCTGAAGAGGCAGGGGAAATTTCAAAGGCGCTACTATCCCGTCCACCGGAACTCCTGGCGCCAAACTCTCAGGTCCAGATAAAAGGTGCTGGTGTCACCATCGATGGAAAACCGGTCGAAATACTTTATTTCAATAGTAAATGTTCCATCTATAGCTTTGAAGGATCTAGGGGACCAATGTCAATGGCTGTATTTCGTGGCAAAGCGAAGCAGGGGGAGGGATTTTCTCTTATCTGGGAGGAGCAAAGCAAAGGACGACTTGCATCACCCGCTCTCGCAAAATTACATCATTTCACTGAGACAGACAGCCACCATGTTCTGGTATTTGACCCCGCCGATGACAGAGGCCTCCTCGACACAATACCTGAGGAAAAGGAGCGTATCAACTTCCTGAACAGGAATACCATAACGATACTCGGAGCTCTGGAGACACTCCATGGGCGTAGCATCTTTCACGGGCGTCTCAGAGAGAACGTCATCATGGTAGCTGAAGGTCCCAGAGCCCTGATATTTGGCTTCGAATGCGCTAGAAAATTCGGCACAGATGGGACTTTAGCCAGCGCAGAAAGTATGAAGATAGAGGCACCCTACAGGCCACCGGAGATATGTGATTTTCGAGCCAGAGGGGAACAATTTGTAGCTGGTTCGGTAAGTCTCGGAGCATCGCGGGTTGACAGCTGGGCCCTTGGAGTAATATTTCTGAAAATTGTCACTGGCAAATTTCCCCATGAGTTTATAACTCCTCCCCCGCTGGCCACCACAGAGAAAAATCCTAGTGCAGCCACAGTAATGGCCGAGCTCTATAGATCGCCACAGACACAAAGGGATTTCAGGAGAAAGCTCAGAAATGCACTGATTGAAAACAGAGCCCCAGCTGGAATGGCGGTGGTCACGGTGCTGTTGCTTGAGCCAAATCCTTCCATAGCCCTTGACCATTGGGAAAATCAGGGAAATCGCGGAGCTTATAGGGGCACTGGATGCACTAAGGGAAAAGAGGTATAATGAACCTGAAATCAAAGATGTGACCAAAGGTGTACTCGGAACCCTTGCAGATAACCTGCTAGAGGCAAAATATGCCTCTGAGCCCATTGAAGGCATTTTGAAAGAAGCCAAAGATACCCTAGTAAAATACACAGCGGAGCCGGAGAAAGCGCGGGAGACTGGAGAAGAAAAAGGGAAGGGAGAGAAAAATAGAAATGATGAGGCAGAGAAAAATGGCATCAAAGATCCACGGGTTCCACAGAATCCACAGGCTCCACAGGCTTCACAGAATCCACAGAATCCACAGAATCCGCAGATTCAACAGAATTCACTAGATGTACTGACTCAGGTGACGAAGAATATTAGCGAAATTACTGGAGAAAAAACCGCGGATAACAATCTAAACCTCTGAGAAAATAGTCTCATCTGCACTGCCTCTGCCCCTGGGAAAAAAATTTTCTGGGGGCAGCAGAGGACGGATTCCACAGCCGGGATGCCAGAGAACCGGGTAAAATCGCGGCAGGATAAATTTCTCCTCCGGGCTGCGAAATCCTGGGGGGAAATCTGTTGATTTTTAAAATTATTTTCAGTACACAATGGCCTGGGTAGAACAAATAAACACACATCTAGATGGGTATTAGAAAAACAATTGGGGCCCTGGTGACCCCGGTCCATAGAGAGGGCTACGGCACAATAGTGGCGGTGGCTGTGGCGGTAGCCGTACTGTCCCTGGTGTCGAACCTGCTAGCTCTGGTGGCACTCATGGCGCTGGGTCTCTGTGTATATTTTTTCCGGGATCCGGAGAGGATCATTCCTGATGGTAAGGACGTCATTACAGCTCCGGCAGATGGTGTGGTTGACAAAATAGAGGCTGCTAGCCCGCCAGAGGAGCTAGAGATAGCCGAGGACTCCGGCTGGACGAGGATCAGCATATTTTTGAATGTGTTCAATGTGCATGTGCAGAGGATTCCCTTCGATGGGCGGGTAGTTAAAATGCACTACAGAGAGGGAGCCTTTCTGAACATAGCCCTAGACAAGAACAGCAAGGATAACGAGAGGCAGTGCTGCCTTCTGGAGACAAAGGGTAAACTCAGAATGGCGCTAGTGCAGATAGCCGGCCTGATTGCGAGGCGCATAGTCTGTGACCTCAAAGTTGGTCAGGGGGTAAAAAGGGGAGAGAGGTATGGCATAATAAAGTTTGGCAGCAGAGTAGACATCTACCTCCCGGAGGGGGTTTCGATCTGTGCTAAGGTCGGCCAGACAATGATAGCCGGAGAAACGGTGATAGGGCAGGTGCTCTAGGCTGCGGTATTTATTAACTACTCTAGGAGAGAAGATATGGACGAAGTAAGGCGTAGAAAATTTAGCATCAGGGAGATGATACCAACCATGGTCACCCTGCTAGCCCTGTTTGCGGGCCTCTGGGCATTAAGAATGGCCCTAGC
Organism: Rickettsiales bacterium; assembly: GCA_031287725.1. Taxonomy (GTDB): domain Bacteria; phylum Pseudomonadota; class Alphaproteobacteria; order Rickettsiales; family UBA1997; genus CALXRO01. The sequence goes on along the minus strand of JAITSP010000029.1, from coordinate 10,313 downwards.
CGGTGACTACGAAGCAGCCATATACTGTGTGGTACTCTCCTGCCTCCTGGATAAGGTCGATGGAGCCATCGCCCGGAAACTGAAGGCCTCCAGTGAGTTCGGTGCCCAGATGGACTCTCTAGCGGATTTCTTTGATTTTGGCGTTGTTCCAGGTTTTATAGTCTATCTGTGGGTATCCCAGGACTACTATCGGTTTCCAGAGGTAGCCTGTGCCTGGTTCTCTGTGCTGCTGCTGGCCACCTGCATGGCTCTGAGGCTAGCAAGGTTCAACGTATCTATAGCCAGAGATGATCCGGAGAATCCTCTGAATAGGTACTTTTTCAAGGGCGTTCCCGCTCCCATGGCCGCATCCCTTGTCCTATTCCCGCTGATCCTATCCTTTAGCTATCCCGGTCTGGAGATTAGTCCCTCTCTGCTGATAGCCAATACAATCCTAGTGGCCATTGCCGCCGGGAGCACCATTCCTACCCCCTGCTTCAAGAAAGTTGAATTTAAACCACTCCATGAAAAGATTTCTCTGCTGCTGAAGGCTTTACTTCTCATTGGACTGCTGACGGAGACCTGGTGCAGTGCGACTATCATATGCATTTTCTATCTGGCCTCCATCGTCGGCAGTTGGTTCTTCTACTGTAGATTTCGCTCGAGCCTCGGGAGCCGATCGTCCCAGAGGAGCTGATTTTTCCTGTCCTTAGGTCCTGGATTCTCCAAATCTCTCCAGCAGAAGGGCTTCAGTGCTCTCCATAAGCTCCGCGTCTTCCTCCTCCTGGTGGTTAAAGCCCAGGAGGTGGAGGATGCCATGGAGAATGAGGTGAGCCAGGTGCTGTGAAAAGAGTTTATTCTGGTCGGTGGCCTCTCTTCCTATGCTGTCGAGAGATAGCACCAGATCGCCCAGCGAGAGGTATTTTTCCTGTTTCAGGTATTTTGGCAATTCCCGCTCGTAGGTGGGGAAGGAAAGTACGTTGGTTGGGCTATCCAGAGCCCTGTGGTCCCTATTCAGGATTCGGATGCCGTCGTCATTGGTCAGCAGAAGAGACAGCTCGATGCTGGCGGCCCTCCCCATGTCATAGCCCAGTAGCTCCTGCACTAGTTGAAAGAGCTCTCTGGCCATTGTTCTGATCCTAGGCACTCCAATGACCCTGGACCACCTCCTGTCCTCCAGAGTTATCTGAACTCTGAGCATCCTATCACCACCTCAGCACGACGCTTCCCCAGGTCAGGCCTCCTCCTACAGACTCCAGCACTATGACGTTGCCCCTCTCTATCTCAAAGCCACCATTTAGGGCGTAGTCTATGGCCATGGGTATCGATGCGGCCGATGTGTTACCCTGAAATGCAACGGTGCTCACAACCTTTTCTCTGGCTATGTTCAATTTCTTCGCCAGACCATCAATGATTCTCTGGTTTGCCTGGTGTGGGATTAGAAAGTCTATGTCATCCACAGTGAGGCCACATTTTTCCAGACTTTCCAGTATGGAGCTATGCATCCGGTTGACAGCAAGTCTGAATACCTCTCGTCCCTGCATTTCGACGAAGCCAACGCTTCTATCGATGGAAACTCCACCGCTAGTTCTAAGAATGTCCCCATAGCTTCCATCCGAGTGGAGGCTCGTCGCCAGTATTCCCTCACCCTCTCCGGCGGCAGCTAGCAGCACTGCTCCAGCTCCGTCGCCGAAGAGCACACAGGTGTTTCGGTCGCTCCAGTTGACAAGCCTGGACATAGTTTCTGCACCAACGACGAGGACATTTGTAGCCTTTTCTGTTTTTATGAGGGAGTCAGCTAGATCAATGGCGTAGATAAAACCACAGCATACAGCCTGGACATCAAAGGCTGGACAGCCGTTGGCTAGACCAAGTTTACCCTGGAGAATCGACGCACAGGAGGGAAATGTCCTATCCGGAGTGGTTGTGGCAAAGATGATGCTGTCCACCAGCGTACGGCTGATGCCCGAGGTTCTGAACAGTTTCAGAACCGCCTCCAGAGCTAGGTCCGTCGTTAGTTCGCCGTCAGCTGCTATGTGCCTCTCCCTTATGCCTGTTCTCTCGACTATCCACTGGTCACTGGTATCTACCAGCGACTCCATATGCCTGTTATCGTAGATTTTTTTTGGTAGATAGCTGCCCGTTGCAATGATCCTAGAGTTTAACATAAAATCCGCCTAAAAAATACCCATTTCCCAAACTCATATCTAAACCTCTCTAGTCCGAAGCCCCGGTCATGGAGGACATGAGATTTACTATTCTACTATTCACATCACCATTCACCAGTCTCATCGTATTTTCTATGGAGAAATAGAATGACCTCTCGTCAGCATTGCCATGACTCTTAACGGAAATGCCGTTAAGCCCTATGAACATGGCCCCATTATGATTCTCGGGGTTCATTCCGTTTTTAAATTTTCTAAAGGGTCTGTAGAGAAAGAGACTAAAGAGCCTGGAGAGGAGCGATGAATTCAGTGACTCCTTTAGGCTTTTAACTATAAATTTGACGGTACCCTCTATGGTCTTCAGAGCCACATTGCCAGTGAACCCATCGGTCACCACCACATCTACAATGTTTCTAAAAATGTCGCTGCCCTCGATGAATCCGTAAAAATTATCCCCCACCGTGCTGTTTCTGAGAAGAATGGCGGCGTGCTTCACCACGTCATTGCCCTTTAGCTCCTCCGAGCCAACATTCAGAAGGCCTATTCTTGGGTTTTCTCTACCAGTCATGGCACTAAAAAAGACACTGCCCATGAGAGCGAATTGGTAGAGATTTTCTGCACTGCAGTTTATGTTAGCTCCCATGTCTAGAAGGGCTGCCCGGCCACCGTTGGCCGTCGGTATTATCTGTATGAGGGCCGGTCTGTCAACATCGGGGAGAGATCTCAGGAGAAACTTAGATATGGCCATGAGAGCTCCCGTGTTACCGGCCGATATGTTCGCACTGGCCTGCTTCTGCTTAACGGCATCCACCGCCAGCCACATGCTAGAATCCTTCCCCTGCCTGAGGGCAGCGGAGGGCTTCTCCTCGGGGGATATTTTTTTAGTGGTGTGGACTATTCTGTACTTCCCACTGGGAATTTTGCGACTGGCGAGCCGGCTGGTCAGTGAGTCTCTATCGCCGAAGAGCAAAAACCTGACAGGACTCCGGGGGTGCTTCCTGAAAAAAATGGCTATCCCACCTACCTGGGCATCTGGACAGTTATCCCCTCCCAGACAGTCAATGGCTATTATAGTTCTAGGGTCAACCATGTGGGCACCACTATTCCTTCTCTTCTCCCTTCGGTTCCTTCGGCCTATCCTTCAGAACCTTCCTGCCATTGTAGTGGCCATCAAGAGATACGTGGTGTGGCAGCTGATACTCCCCCGTTTCCCCATTTGTCACAACATTCGGCACCTTTAGCCTGTAGGTCCCGTTTCCGCCTCTTCTCATTCCCTTTCTTGATGGTGTTGTTTTCTTTTTCGGTACTGCCATAGTCTCTAATCCCGGTTATTGGATAATAATATCCCCATCGTCTACTCCTATTTTTTAAAAAAACAAGAAAGTGGGAATTTCCGGGGTATTGCCCAATTGTTATTGTTTTCCTGCGACCTCCCCAGCCATTCCACTGTTTTCCTGTTTTTTCTGGTGTTTCACCTGAACCAGACTGGCTGTCTAATCCTATACAGGTGCCTGACCAGCTCTTCTCTGAATTCTTCTAGAGAATCTGCTAGAAGATCTTTTCTGCCAGAGAACTCCTCTTCGGCTATGCCATTATTTCTCTCTAGCTGGCCATTGTACTTTACCTCTGCTGCAAATTAAGCTTCTACTAGGTTCCTTTCAGCGATGAAGCCAGATAGGTGCCGGAGAAAGAGGAGAAAAATAGGAAAACAATAGCAGCTAGGCAGTCCCCGTTGCTAGAGGGTGCCATTGACTAAATTACTTTCTCTTTATATAGTCCGCCCGTGTATTTTTTCTAATAAGTTTATAAAGGGACCCATGTGTGTGAATAAAGATAGCCTTTCGCTGGCTCTGCTGGTGCTTTCCCTCGGAATTACTGCGAAGCCAAAAGTGGCTGATGCTTCATTTCTTGGAAAAGTAGCGAAAACAGTGAGATTTGGAGGTGAAAAATCTAAGACGAAAGGGAAGAAAGTGAAAAAAGAAGAATCGAAAGAAGTGAAGGAATATTCGAGCGAAGTGAATGGGAAGTCAAAAGAAACGGAAGGGAAAAAAGGAAAGAAGAGAAAGAAAAGAGAACTCAAGGAAGACGAGATAGAAGAAAAGGAAACGCCTCTCGGGGGCCGAATTGGAACAATCCAGATTGGAACAGAACAAAACATAATTTTGAATATGGACCAAAAAAAGATTACGCCTAGGGGTACATCCTCTTTCAGCAAAATGCGGTCCATAGTAGGTTCTCTGACATATAACCCATTTTTTGAACTTAGACACCATCACATAGCTCTCGCATCGGGTCCTTCTGGCGGTAGGATCCCCCCTCCATTTCTTCTCCCATCATCACCCGGAGATCACTCTAGGGGTAGAAATGAATTTGAAGGAGAACGACAGGGAAAACCCGACGGTCATTCCAATAGTAAAAAAGTAAACAATATGTCATTGTCGCCAGAGGTGGCTGGTTCTAACTTCCCCCGCTCCAGGAAAATCGAAAAAGTGGTGGCGATGATGGCGATGGCGATGGCGGGGTGGCTAGGATATAGGCTAGTGGTGGAAGAGAAGACTGGGCCAGCAAAAAAGGAGACTGGACTGGCAAACCGTGATTCTTCTATAAATGAGACTGGACTGGCAGCAAACGGGACTGGACTAGTAAAAGAGGAGACTGGACTGGCAAACCGTGATTCTTCTATAAATGAGACTGGACTGGCAGCAAACGGGACTGAACTAGTAAAAGAGGAGGCTGGACTGGCAAACCGTGATTCTTCTATAAATGAGACTGGACTGGCAGCAAACGGGACTGGACTAGTAAAAGAGGAGGCTGGACTGGCAAACCGTGATTCTTCTATAAATGGGACTGGACTGGCAGCAAACGGGACTGGACTAGCAAAAGAGGAGGCTGGACTGGCAAACCGTGATTCTTCTATACATGGGACTGGACTGGCAGCAAATGGGACTGTACTGGCAGCAAATGGGACTGTACTGGCAGCAAATGGGACTGTACTGGCAGCAAGTGGGGCCGAGCCAGCAAACGGGACTGAACTAGTAAAAGAGGAGGCTGGGTCAGAAGGAAAGGCGTCGCCAGAGGCTGGGACAGGAACTCACCAAAAAAACGAAAACAGCGAGGAGGATAAAGAAATCATCCAGCCAGAAGAGGACCCATCTCGGCAAAAAACCTCTGCTAGCGCTAGCGGCGATCATCTACAGGATGCGGCAGTTGAAACAAGACATAGGCGGAAACAGAAGCGGAAACAGAAGCAGGAAACGGTAGCGCTGGACGGCGAGAACGAACCGGGACAAGGGGCGCTGGGGCCGGAACGACAGGTGCTGGAGCCAGAGCCAAATGTCTGTCACATTTGTCGGGCTCTGGGGCTAGTGCCGGGGGCGATTTACTAGAGGAGTAGTTCTGTTGTAAATTAAGTTTCTCTCCGCAGAGAGGCTAGCCAGGTGGCATAGAAGCAGCCAGGTAACTTTAGGTTTGGTTTAATTCGCAACAGCCCCACTAGGATTTAATTTTATAGCCGGAATCCATAGCCGGGAACTGAAGTAAGCTTGGAAACAGATCTATTGGAGGAAGCCTGGACAGCAGGGAGTAGACTGCAGACCCTAGAAGGGTCTGTTGCGAATTAGACCACATCTGGAGTCATTTGGATATTCCTCCAGCAGCTGTCTGGCTTCTCCAGATAGCGAGAAACCCGGGGGAAACCTAATTTGCGAGGGTCTAAAATTTTTTTTCCAGAAACCTATTGACTGCCGGCCAAAAATATGCTATGCTCCGGGAAGAGAAGATAAATTAGGTGCCACCATGGCCAATCCAACCTTCTAGGGAGAAATTATCGATCTCCGAGGAAGGTCTAGGGGAGTCTGGGTGGATTTTATTTAATAATTAATGGGGAGTATTTTATGGAGGATTCTATGGAGGAGTTGATTGATAGTTCTGAATTTTTTACAGAAGATTCTGTGCTTGGAGTAGGTTCGCATAGCACGCCAAAGAAGAAGCGGCCAAAAAAAGAGTGGGAGAAGGACTGTGCGATAATTGGAAGTATCGGTCCCGTGAAAATTATTCGTTTCGATGACTCATCAGGATACTATGAGTGTGTGGGACGTCCACAGAAGGTTGAATTTAGCTTCCTGGCTGATAATGGCAAGGCTCTAGCGGAAATCCTGGGGGTACCCCTTTGCTCTGGGAAAGTGACATTTGATTCTGCAGTTTTCTTCAAATGTGAGGTAAAAAATGACGCCTGCCAGATAAAGGAGGTAGCTGAGATTCCTTCTGAGGAACATCCCTATGACCCTGATGGAAATATAACCTCTGGTTTCTCTAAAGCTTCTGTGGTAAAGGTTAGCTGGGAAGATGGAACTATATTCTCCGGTCACATTAGGGAACCCCATGTTACAAAAGGTACAATTATCGCTCCCAATGTAATCTACCACTATGTGGGATTAATTGGAAAAGACGGTAGGCCCCAGGGCAGTGGTCGGATACGTAAGGTATTGGAGAGAAAATCCACCTCTACAGTTCTCTTCGGGGGTCTCTGCCAAAATGGTGAGCCTAATGGGAAGGGAAGTATACTCATAAAGGAGGACAGTGGAGAGGGGCATGATTACCCTTGTTACTTTTTAAATGGTGTCAAGATTTGGTCTGCTGAACCGAAGGAAAGCCTTTCAAACAACGTTGAAATTAAATCCTCTGAACCAGAGGAAAGCCTTTCAAACAACGTTGAAATTAAATCCTCCGAACCAGAGGAAAGCCTTTCAAACAACGTTGAAATTAAATCCTCCGAACCAGAGGAAAGCCTTTCAAACAACGTTGAAATTAAATCCTCCGAACCAGAGGAAAGCCTTTCGAACGATGTCGAAACTAAATCCTCTGGACTGATGGGAAGAATAGCCTATGTGATACATTGTGCGCATTGTCTGGCCCGCTTTATGGGTCGTCTCCTCTGCCTGGGCTGCCTCCGTGCCGGGAAGGAAATCGATGACGATTCAGGACTGGGACAGAGTAGTAATGGAAAAGTTAAAAGAAAAGGCTACTAGAAACCCCTCTAGGGGGCTAGGAGGAGGCTGTCTAGGAGCCACCCCGGTGAGCTAGCTCCCTAGGCTGCAGGTTTTCCAGGACGCCCAATTTCCCTCCTCCCAGGAGGAGGGAAATTGGGCTTCTAGAGAGTGCAGTCCTAGAGGCGCAAACTATTGGAAGGTACCAAAACTTTAGAATCCCGTCAGACGGCTATAGATGTCGGAGAAGAAGATTTAGACTGGAATTTAATTTTATAGCCGGAATCCATAGCCGGGAACTGAAGTGAGCTTGGAAACAGATCTAATAAATACCTAAAAATGACTCAACAGCTGACATAAAAAACAATCGCCGGAAGATCTATTTTTCCCGCATGTGTTTGGACCTCTACAAGACCCGCTACAAATTAGATTAAATGTAGATTATTCTAGTTCACAGCAGATCCTCGCTGGGCAACCTAGATAGCAGCTAGGCCGGTGGACAGCGAAGCCTGAAACTGAGACTGGTGCTCAATTTTTCTCTCTAATTGACTTATTATTCCAAGTAAACTATAATTTCCGCCATCCTCTAGAGGAGTTTTTAGCTATGTCAAACTATGGATCACTCTACGCGCTCTCCACGGCTATTATGTTTGCAACCTTCGGGGTAGTGGCAAAGTATATATATACCTACAACCTAACCAGCAACATGGTATTTCTAGTATCAAGTCTGTTTAGTGTTCTGATCCTATTCGGCGTGTTGCTTAGAAGACATGGAAATTTCAAATTTATGAGAATAGATGCTAGAAATTTCAAGTTATCCTTTCTGGGGGCCGGGGTAGTCGGACTGTTTTTACCCAATGTCTTTGTGCTCACAGCTCTGCAGCACATCGGAGTTGGTGTGCAGAAGGCGATCACCTACTCAAATCCGCTATTCACCATACTGGTCTACAGGTTTCTCTATGGAAAGAGACTATCCAGAAATGAGGCTCTGGGAGTAGCTCTGATGGTTCTGGGGCTGGTTCTGGTGGTAGGAAACGCTACCGCCAGTGGTAGCCACCTATTCTACGGCGTTCTGTTTTCTCTGCTGGCAGCCTTCTTTTCTTCGCTAAACTCTATGCTAACGGAGACCTCTAGAACAACTCTGGATGTGGTTCTCTATTGGTTCTATTCTTTCCTGGGGGCCACAGTTTTCTCGCTGACGGTGATGCTGGTGACTAGGGAGAGTACGAACATATTCCCACTGTTTTCCAGCCCTAGACTAATTTTCCTACTTTTTCTCTGTGCGCTGATGAATTTTGTTCTTCCCTACCTGACCTTTTTTAAGGCCGTGACAACGATAGGTGCGGTGAGGACAGGTATAATAATGACAACAGCACCGGCACTGACAGCTGTTTTCGGAGTGGTTTTTTTCGGAGAGAGAATAACTCTACTGCAGATTTTTGGAATAGCTATGATCATAGGCGCCTCACTGGTGTCGTCTCTGAAACCAAAAATGACACCTCCCGAGGGACTCAAAGTAGGAATCTAGGAGGGTTTTCGGACAGTCTACCATTTACTCCTATGGGTCGAAAAATTGTGCTTCTAGCCGGGCCAACGGCCAGCGGTAAGTCCCGTCTGGCCCTGGAACTAGCTAGAATGGCCAGGGCCACCATCATAAACGCCGATTCAGTGCAGCTGTACCAGGGTATGCCTCTATTGTCAGCCCAGCCTAGTGGCGAAGACAGAGAGGTGGCGGAGCATAGGCTCTATGGGGTACTTTCACCCTACGAAAATGGCAATGTGTTCCAATGGCTCCAGCTGGCCGAAAGGGAAATCCGAAGGGCTCTAGGACTGGGCAAGTTAGCAGTGGTTGTAGGGGGAACGGGACTCTATCTAGCTAGACTGCTGGATGGACTGAGACCAGATCTGCCAGAGACTGATCCAGCCCTCAGAGACGAGCTAAATGCCCTCTATGGCCAGATCGGCTGGGATAGATTTGCTGATATTGTTAGAAATGTGGATCCGGAGAGTGTATCAAAGGTTGTCCCTGGCAACAGGCAGAGACTTCTAAGAATATACGAGGTCTATAGGCTCTCCGGAAGGAGGATGAGTGAGCTGGAGAAACTCCCCAACAGACCAGTGCTAGAGCGGAGCGAGATCTTTCTAGTGAATATCCTTCCCCCGAGGGACGTTGTCTACGAAAGGTGCGCTCTGCGCTTTAGATCTATTGTGGACAAGGCTCTAGCTGAGGTAAAACATTTCCTGAGGGTCTACCCTGATAGCTCTAGCTACAGCGCAGCTCTAGGGCACACCATAGGATTCCGTGAAATGGCGGACTATCTTCAGGGTAAACTGAGCTATGGGGAAATGGTTGAGCTAGCGATTAGGAATACTAGAAACTTTGCCAAAAGACAGTACACCTGGTTTAGAAACCAATTTAGCAGTGTGGACTACACTCTAGAGGACGTTCCCGGGGAGAAAAATGTGGTGGCACTGGCTAGTGAGATTATTTCTAGACTATGAGAACCTACAGAGTTTTTATAGAGAAGAATGGTAAAACCGGTGCCATAGAGAATGTAATCCTTCTAGAGACTGGATTCAACGTCCAGGCGGCGCTGTTCGGTATGCTCTGGCTCCTCTGGGCCAGACTCTGGCTCTGGGCTACGCTCAGCGGTCTGCTGGTCGGACTCGCTCTTCTAATGCCGCCAGCGCTAGGGTCTTCTGCTCTGCTCTCTCTGGACCTGGCAACTGGATTCTTCGCCAACGATCTGCTAGCCTCTGCTCTGGATCGCAGAGGAAACCATTACTTTACCGGTCTGGCCCAGGGCAATGGCAGAGAGGATGCCCAGACAAGGTTTCTAGAGGAAATAAATAGACAGTTCCGTGATAAAAATCAGGTTATCTACTAGCGTCCATCTGACCTCTAGCTTTCCTCATATTTTTCTCTCTGCCCCCCTCCATACCTTCAACTAGGTCGAACCTGCGGTCTACCAGCCACCTCCACTCATCCCAGCTCTCCGCAAAGTCTCTGTCTCTACTCAGTCTTCCAGGTTCTGTCATGGCTACTCCCATTTCTGGTATTTGGCTAATAATATCCTCTGTAATTCTTTCCGGATGTTTCAGAAAGGTCATCCAGAGGAGTAGTGGATCATCTGCCGCCAGAGTTTCCTGGGCATAGTCCAATTTTTCCTCTAGCCCTCTCACC
>JAITSP010000024.1 GCA_031287725.1 Rickettsiales bacterium | reverse complement strand
ACAGAGACTTTGTGAGGAGCTGGGATGAGTGGAGACAGCTGGTGGACCGTAAGTTCGACCTAGCTGAAGGTATGAAGAAGGGTATCAGAAAGGGTAGAAGGGAAGGTATGAAGAAGGGTTTGGAGAAGGGTATGGAGGAAGGCGCGAGGAAGACCGCCCTGGCAATGCTAAGAGAGGGTATCCCGATGCCAACCATAGCCAAATGCACCGGCCTCAGCGAGAGTGAAATTCTAGAACTAATGGAAAATCCCAGAAACAACGGATGGTGGGGCTAGAAGAGTGCTAGAGAAGAGCTGGCGGGTACGGGTATAGATATATATCTGAACCTAGACCCGAGAACCTCGCCCTGGCCACCGTTCCTGGCCAGACCAATAGTTCATTACCCTAGTGGGCCGAGGATTTATTGGAAACAGGTCTAATGATATACCCAACATCATATTGCTGTGGGTCACAGACTTCATCGTCTACCCTGATATAGAACCCTATCTAAGTGAACACACCATCGTTAGACTACCAAAAGGTAATGATCCGATGAAAATTGGCACTAGAAAGTCTCGTACATTCATCCTAGAACTACCAAAGATAATCTATAGCGTTGAGAACCTTAGCAATATAGAAAAAGATCTTCTGCAACTCTGGATGACTTTTATAAAAAAACCTGAAATAATTTCAGAGAATACCACCGGCCAACCATCAGAAATAGGAGAAGCTATGGCAGAATTAAGAAGACTTAGTTCCGATAGAACGGCTAGAGCACTCTATGAGGCTGAGCTGAGAGCTGAGAACGATAGGATAGCAGATAATGCATCGGCTCAGAGGGGGATAAGTGAGGGTATGGAGAAGGGGAAAATGGAAGATAAACTAGAGACTGCCCTGTCCATGCTGATGGAAGGTTTACCATCATCTCTGGTAGCTAGATGTACCGGGCTGACCATTGACGAGATCAGAAAACTTGAAAACCAACTGAAGAAAGCTTAGACTCTCTAGTCTAGGTGGATTAACCAGGTACCAGAAACAGGAGAAGCTATAGCAGGCTAACCATTGACGAGATTAGCTCTGGCAAATTCTCTTGGAGAATTCAGAGAAGAGTTGGCCAAGCACCTTATATAAGATCAAACAGCTAGTCTGGTTCAGGTGAAACACCAGAAAAAACAGGAAAACAGTGGAATGGCTGGGGAGGTCGCAGGAAAGCAGTAAGAAGCAATAATTATTGGGCAATCCCAATTCCTGGAACTATCTAGATTGGCCCTAGTTCTTTATCCTAAAGTTGAACGTAACAGATGTATCGTTTCTATCGAAGAAGTTCTCAAAATTCCGTCTGCCCAGACTGATTTTTGTCAGATAGCAGCTGTCCTCGTAGGATAAACCTATCCTAAAGCTGGTCACCCGGCGGAGCTCCAGATCGCTGGTCATCTCAAAATGTGAACTAATTCTCTCCCCTAGCCTGTAGTCCAGGAGAGAATTCAGCTTTCTCTGGCCTCTGCCGCCGGGAGTAACTCTGCCACTCCTGTGGCCATAGGAGACACTGAGGAATAGTCTTCCGGAGGTTGCGTTTATGAATATAACCTCTCTGTCCGCTCCGAGGTCTCTGTTGTCCATCTGTCTGCCATAGCTGAGGAAAATATTTCCGTAGCCATAGCCCAGGGTCATCAGCAGATGGGAAAAATTTCTCTCGAAGAAGGCTATCCTATACTTTTTCTCTATAAAATCCCTGTAGCCCTGGCCCAGACTGAAGTTAAAATCTCCTAGAGCCGTGCTAGAGCTAATGCGGAGGGCATAGCTGACTCTGTTGCCCATCTCCACCAGATCGAGGCCGCTGTACCTGTTGCTGGAGAAGAGATTGTTGGTGTTCAGTTCGGAGTTTTTACTATCCAAATCCGTTCCATTTATATGTCTCTTCGGACTCCCGCTGTATCGCAGCAGCGGATTCACAACTATTCCTGGGGAGGAGAGGAGGAGAGGATAGGAGAATTTGACGGAAAATTCTGGATATACTCTGCCCCTAGGAGCTCCTCCAGCCTCTGCTCCGCTCCCCTCCAGTCTGTGGTAGAAGTCTGAGTGCAGTGCCAGATCTGTGGCCATCCAGAGGCCACCATGGAGACTAGAATTTTTTAAATCTAGGACCAGTCCGCTTCGGCCATACTTTCTATTTCTATCTTCGAAGGAATTCAGTGCATCCACTAGACTAATGTCCAGGGTAAATTCCCTACCACCGCCATCCTCCGCGGTGCCACTGGCATAGTGGTAGTCCGCCGCCGAGAGGAGACGCGGAGTTTCGGCGACTCCGGCATTGCTGCGTTCCCTTAGCTGCTGGAATCCAAGGGCATCGAGTTTTAGATAGCCTCTGCCGTAGGGTTTAAAAATAGAGACACTGGACTCCAGTGTCTCTCTGTGGTCATTAAAATAGTCTCTGAGCACATAGGGATCGGCACCATGGGCCACATCCCCTAGCAGATAGACCCCGTCCCCGAGAAGAGCCCTCACAGCGAGTCTATGGAACATTCTGCCATTCCTGTGGACTCCCTCATCCCCCTCGCTGAGGCCACTAGTGTTCTTTATTTTTTTTGACTGGCCATTGTCATAGATGTGACTACTCCAGAAACCTAGGGATAGTTTTTCACCCTTTAGAAACCTAAGCGTCGAGTTCAGAAAAAAATTACCCCTCTGGTAGACAAAGGGTTCAAAGAAGACGTCCAGGTTGTCAAAGAAATATAGCTTCAGAGGGATGGAAAAACCGTAGCCATAGTAGCTTTTTCTACTAAAGGAGGGGGCAGAGAGGCCGGACACCCTTATGTCCAGTTCCCGACTCGAGGACAGGTAGGGCAGGTAGAAAAATGGAATCCCGAAGAACCTTAGAAACACATCATTCATATATATCCTTTTCCTATCCCTGTCCACGTGGGATGTCTTCGAGTAGATTGAGAACAGCTGAACCCTGTCCTTCTCTAGCTGGGCCACTATGTCTTCGTAGGAGAGATCTATGTTGAGCTCTCCGTTGGGACAGAAATAGTAGTTTGAGCTATGGCCAAAATAGTTATGGTCATTCTCCTTCTCTAGGCGCTCAGAGACTATGCTGACACCTCGACCTAGAATGATGCCAGCATTTCTGAAGGTACCTCGACCCAGGTCCGCGGATAGCTCTGCCCCCTCGGCAAACATGCTGTTGCCTGCATTGTCCCTCATTCTTATTTTTTTATCTAGGTAGATCTTTCCATTTTCTCTGTCGCAGGTGACACTGTCGGCAGTGATGCTGTAGCCACCCCGCGTTATCTTGACGCCGCCATCCACCGAAACCACAGACCTTTTGATTTTGGAATTCACATGACCTCCCTCTATGATCAGTGACCTAGCCCCGCCATTCTCTCCCGAGGCACTAAAATTTACAACCAGAAACGCTAGCAGAATTCTTTTCAAAATCTAAACCGGGCCTTGCTGGGCCCATAGTAGAGCCAGGAAAATAATAATCTAGGGCATCTAGGACGGTGGGCCCGGGGGTAGAGTCAGAGGAAGTTCCCCTAGAAGGGAACAGCCTCTGGAAATGCTTCCGGAGGGGTTCCCGGGCCCACTAGAGGGGTGGCGGCAGCCTACCGTTCTCCTAGAGTTCCCCCACTAGACCTGTTTCCAAATCCACTCCGGTTTCTGGTCATGGAGTGGTACTCTAGAGGATCCCTCTTGGGTAAAATCTAGCAAAAGATTCTATTTGACAGAAGGCTAAAAATAAGTTATACTAACAGTAACTAATAGTATGGACTTGAAAGTCTAA
>JAITSP010000013.1 GCA_031287725.1 Rickettsiales bacterium | reverse complement strand
TCTCTGACTCTATGGTCTAGACCAGCCAGGAATCCAGAACCCGACACCTTCCTCTCCTCCTCCAGCTTCAGGGTACCCGAGTTCAGAAGAATCTTAGTCCAGACTCTAGAGTGGAGGCTATCTCCAGCCCCCTTCCCCTTCAGAAGGCCGTAGGCCAATTTAGAGTTGCCAGCAGCCAGCAGCAGCGCTGCTCCAAGGTCACCATCGGAGGACTGGCTAGCCATACTCTCCTCCATTCTGTCATCCAGCGCCATGGCCATATCCTGAATCGGAGCCGCCATACCCTTACTCTGGGACGCCACATGGGAATCGGGATTGTTGTCCTGGAAGATTTCTCTGATGCCCTCAGCTCCAGACTTTAGAGCTTCCTCGGCGGTGTCTCCATCAGTCTCCAGCATCGCAGTGAAAAATGCTGTCATAGCCTCAGCTTCCTCGGCTGGTATATCTTTCCCTAGCTGCCCAGCAACCGCAGCCTCCGTCGGCACTTTTTCGAAGGTCAGTATCTGAAAGTAGTGGCTATTACTGTAGTCCTCCGGTGCCTCTAGGAAGTCAATATGGATGCCGACGAATTTCCCGTCGGAATCTCTCTCCAGTTTAGGATCGGACAGGAGTGTTGGTTTTTGGGAGTCAGAGAAGGGATCCACCGTCGAATAGAGGTATTTGTACTCTTTCTTCGCGCCAGCATTGGCACCGGCCAGCTCGTCCACCGCATCAGTTGAGAAAGTCACCTCGATCTTCGGAGAGCCGGTGACCCCAGTTCCACCATCTGGGATAATTAGCATTCCTCCCCCATCGGTCACGTCCGTAGCGAGCCTATTTTCTCTGGCGGCATTCCAACTAGCATCCTCCCCGTCAAAGGCCCTCACCTCCAGAGCAAGGGTTGTTCCCTCGGCGAAGCTGATGGCACTCTGGCTCACCGAGGCACCTCCGACACTAAGGACAGCGGAGTCATGGACACTCAGGGTTCCAGCACCTCTGATGCCTCCATTTTCGAACTCCATAGTTCCCGCCCCCTCCAGCTTCAGGGTACCATCGTTCATGATGTCTCGGGGTTTGCTGATGGAGACCGCTAGTGGGTCTCCAGTCAACGCTCCCACTCCATTAGCCTCAAATTTAAGCTTATCGCCGACTCCAGGCAGATTCACCCGGAGAGTCCCTCCGGCCTTGACCTCTACGGCTCCGGGCCAACTATCTTCCGAGCCCCAGTTGTTGCTGAAGGTTGTGCCACCCCCCTCCACGGTGGCCGTTTTGCCACCTCCGATCTCTAGCACAGCATTAGCGGTTGCTTTCATGTCCAGACCATTGAAGGTGGCACCATAGATTTTTTTATCCGAATGCAGCACCGCAAACCTCTCACCAATAGTTCCCCGCAGATCTCCCCAGAGGACTATGGTTTGTTTATCACTCTGGAGGGATAGGTCATAGTTCACATCTCCATAGGCGAAATACTTGGAGGCGGCAACATCCTGCTCCTCTCTCACAGAGCCATCTGACGGACTGGTGATCAGCACCTTCGAGATTCTTGGCTTGAAGGAGTCCGGGATAGTCAAATTTCCTTTCATGGTGAGGTAGCTGAACTCCCCTCGGGTGAAATGTTCCATACCGTTGGCGAAGGCCAGGGCTATGTTTAGAGGGCCATATATAGAACCCACCTCTAGACCATCACCCTCCAGCTTTACTGTGGGGGTAGCCCTATCCCCTCCGACCCTGGCGTCCCTGTTGGCCAGGGTGAAGCGCAGAGTTGAAGTTTCGTCATATTTATCAGTTACTCCTCCGTCATTGATGTCCCTAAAGGTAATTTTATCCTGGTCTATAGACCCTCCCACCAGAACCTGGCCAGGGCCGTTGATGCGCAGCTCACCGCCACCACCTACGCCTTTGGAGAGGATCAGGCTGGCATTGGCGGCGAACAGAGTCACCAGGGTGGTACCCTCATTGTAGATATCGAGGAGAGCCAGCGTGTTTCTGAACTCTATGGTCTCTCCCGCCAGGGCATAGAGGGCTAGGGCTGGCTCACCTTTATCAGAATTATTCACTTCGATGACTCCCTCGCCTGTTGTCCTCCCGCTAGACTTCACAGAGTCGAAGAGAGGTGCCCGGAGCTCCGCCTTTCCTTTATTAAATTTTTCTTCATCATCTTCTAGGTTCAGATCAACCACCTTCAGAACCGGAGCCGTCATATTACTGAAAACCACGGGCTCAACTCCGCCTCTGTTGGTCACCAGGGACCATAGTATATCCTCGTTCTCCTGCATCGGAACAACTATCTGCGCCAGCTGCTGGCCGGAGATAATTTTTGTATTCATGCCGGTCTTGAAGGTAACCCCAACGTTCCCTTTTGCTTGTGATGTACTAGAACCGCTCCAATCGACAGTGGCCGTGTAGCCGTCGCCGGAAATGGTGGACAACATGTCGACCGACAGGGGACAATTACCAAGACACAATTCGGCCGCAGAGTAGGAGATAAATCCGTAGGACAGGGAAGCTCCGTAGATTCCAGCCGGCAGCAGAGGATCCAGGAAGAACTTACCTTTCATAGTAGGCTCTACACCTCCATCGGCGCTAATTGTGCCACCGGAGAGCTCAGAGTTGCCATCAACAACCTTCTCCAGCACGGCAGCCACGGTAGGAAACTCGGCGGCTTCCAAAGGATCAGGAAAGCTCACTCTGCCCTGGACAATGGATCCGGCCAGCAGCAGCTTCAGTCCACCCTCGATGGAGAGAGTTCCCCCGTCGCTGACTTTTACGTCCTTCCCTAGCTCGAAGACACTGCCCGGAACCCCCTCTATATTCATTGTTCCGGCATTAGCTATGCCATCGGCACCGGCGACAACGCCGCCGGGCGCCTCGAACCTGACGGTGTCTCCGGCCCCCAGAAGGAAGTTTACAGTACCTTTGCTATAGATGGCCCCTCCGACACCAGAGTTTCCAACTTTGTTATCGCTGAATAGGAAACTACCCCGGAGAGTAGCCTCTCCTCCTTTGTCCACATAGATGGCTCCACCGCTTTTGGCTCTGTTCCCCTCGAAAACTATAGGACCAGCGGCGCCTCTGGCGTCTAACTCTAGGGTCCCAGCAGCGGCTACCAGCAGGGCACCTCCAAGGCTGGCCGAGTTGTTCATATCTTTGAAGGAGACCAAATCAAAACCACTGTTCACGACTGTCTGGCCGCCGTAGACCACAATCCTTTCACTCTGGGAACCGGAGATGATTCTCAATTTCCTATAGATAACTATATCATTCTGGGAGGCGAAGCTATTTAATGCTAGATCTGGATCCAGCGCTGCTCCGTAGACCACAGATCCTTCGATGGCGGATGCTACCGTCGGTTCGAAGGAATTAAATGTCGGGTCACTATCCGTTGTCTTGATATAGTTAAAGGTTTTGTGATCTGCTCCATCTAGGAAAACACTCAGTGTCCCGTCCCCAAGAGCTAGAACAAGCTGCGGATTACCAGTCAGGGTTCCACTAGCCTGTAGGTGTATTGGCTCTGTCGCTAGGGAAGAAATTAGGATCTGTGGGAAGCCCTCAATATCATCATCATTAATATCCTTACGCTTATCAAAGCTTATGTCCTTCTGATCAATGATAGCTAATCCTGGCTCCAGTCGTACTGGACCTGTGACGGTCAGACTACCCCCATCTCCCCCGATACCACCGGAGAGTATGACTCTGGAGCCCTCGACACCCTCTATTATCACTGGCTGTGACTCAGGCGCGGAGCTTCCTTCATCTTCTTCCCCTGAATCTTCATTCACTGGCTCGGGACCTGGATTGTGTATGTCCCAGACACCACTGGCTGTGCTCCTAAACTCCGTAGTGTCGCCCCTTCCGGGCAGATGAATCTCCAGTTTACCCCCGCTGGCAACCTCTAGGACTCCCATTTTGCCCCCCGCTGGGTTACCCTTCACGCCCTCGAATAGCGTTGATCCTACCAGATAGGCGCTTCCTCCCGCTTCGACATCAATAGCTGCCCCGCAGGCGGTACCGCAATTTGTGAAATCAAAGTGGGGTGGCTCGCTGGCTATCTCGGAGGTGATCACATTGCCTGTGGAAACAGTCAGGCCAGTGGTCTGGGTACCGGAGATAATGTGTGTTGTTGTCCCCGATGCGAATTTGAAGACTAATCGTAATTCTTCTTCGGCAGTATTCTTATTGAAGTTAATCTCTCTGATCCCATAGGGCATCTTCTCCATAGGGTTAAAATCAACCACAGTTAGTGCTGCTTTTCCTCCTTCTCCTTCTCCTGAATTTTTTAGATAGGTATATTTGTAATCGCCAGTACTGCTGTAGGTACCATTGGGAACCCTGGGGATGATATAGGGTCCTCCAATCACCGTAGTAGCCACAGCAGTATTCAGTTTTCCCCCTTGGATCGTCGCCAGATCAGAGAAATCTCCCAATACGGTCAGATATAGGCTAGGCCATAGCGCAGTGTCGAGAAATGTCATCCCCCCTGCCCCCAGCTCGACCGAGTGGGACCCTATGTCTAGCGCTCCTCCCAGGGTAAATGATCTCGCCTTGCTGGCATTCATGCCAGCTCCATCAAGGACCACCCGGCTGTTGCTAACTCCGGCCATATATAGAGACTTAACAGCGGCTATGTCGAAGAAGCCGCTCCCGCTGGTGCCAATGAACTCTATCCTGTCGCCGTCCCTGGGCATCAGCAGGAATAGATTAGCCATATTACAGAGCACAGCAACAGTGTCGCGGGGGGGGGTGTTGGAGAGATCTTCTTTAATGTTCTCGAACTTCGCAGAGCCTAGTAGCAGAGCATAGGCGTTTTCGGTACCAGAGGAGGTTGGAGCTATGACTCCACCCTCTAGGTTACTGAAGACTATAGGTCCCTGGACCGTGTCTCCTCTGAAGATGTGGAATTCGTTTGCTGCGATGGCGACTTTCTCATTCTGGGTGCCATAGTGGAAAATGCTTTCACCGAGGGTATTCACGTAGTAGATTACTCTGTTTTTATTTTCTCCCGAATCTACAACTCCCATGGCTATGGCTGATTCCTCTAGGTCTAGCTTCGGCATCAGAGGATAGAGTCCGATGGAGAGCCCATCCTCCTTGATCTTGGCGGCATCTACGTCTGTGCCAAACTCTAGATATTCAAAGTAGTGGGCGTTAGCATTGTTAGTGCTCCTTGAGAAGGTTTTTCCAGCCACTGGCATGGGTCTCAGATAGCCGGGGGCTCCAGCCACGGTTCCTCCGTCGGCTATTCTGATGATGCCGCCCTGGCCAACAACACTCACATCCGTGACCTTTTTACCGCCGACCTTACATACATCATTGGCCTCCACCAGGTTGGTCCCCAGGCAGTCAAATTCCCGTATCTCCATGGAGAGGGTTGCGACCCTATCCGAGGATGTTGATCCTTCCAGTGACTCGACGAATAATAGGTCTTTGGTCTTGATTAGGCTGTCGTACCAGAGGTCTAGGGGCCCCACAATCAGCAGTCCTCCCGCGTTGGAGATCAGATCGGGGTAGATGTCTACGGCGTTTTCGCTGGAGTCTCTAACGATATTACCGGTCATGCTGAACAGAGTACCCTCCGTTCCATAGAGGCGGATGGGAACTGGTTCCCGCCTATCCCTCCCCGCCAACGATGCCAGAATGGGGCTGAAGCCTTTCCCCGCTAGTTCATCCAGGGCAGCTAGGCTGATGGCGGCAGCGGTCTCGGCGCTAGCCCTCACTAGAGGTACCGAACCGGTGAGGACGTTACCTGTGATTCTGAAATAGTCGCCAGGCTCTGTCAGATGCACTAGCATCACGCCACCCTTTGAGATATCTATGAGGGGTACGCCATGGACGAAGTTCTCTGTGATGCTCACGTTTCTGCTAAAGATGGCTAGACCACCTTCTATAGTTATCAGTGACGTCGTCTTGGCACTGTCTGCACTCCCCCAGTTCCTGATGATCTTATCTTTGAAGATGTAGATCTGGTCCTTGGCTATGTTGAAGGGACCAATGGCCGAGGAGGGGACAGTAACCACATTCCCTCGGGCTGGCCCGGAGTGGCCTAGCAGAGATAGAAAAAGATAGGCTGCCAGGGCTAGGATTCTGGAACCTCTGGAGTCTCCAGGACGGTTAGAACCTCTGGAGTCTGTGAAATTTTGGAAACTAGAACCTTCGGAGTCTCCGGAGGAGCCTCTTCCGGGGTCGGTCTCTGGCATAGAGCCAGATTCCCTAGAACACCCCAACGCTGCTATATTTTGCATAGTTGTACATCATATTATAAAAAACTGGGGTGAGTTTGTTAATAATTTATTTTTTTTCAAGAGTATTTAGTAAAAAATTCCAAAATATTTTGTAACAAAGCTCTTATAGGGCCTATCTATGACGTTTTTTCTGCATTCCACTATAAATTAGAGCAAATGCAAAATTGCTCTAGTATCCCTAATTTTCCCACTAGCCGTCCGGCCTCCCGCTGAGAAATGAAATATGTTCTGTACTAGTAAAAAAATTTATTTGACATGACACCAAAAATATGATAAACAGGCGAGAGGTCAGACTATTGAGTCTGTTGGTGGATAGTAGAATAGTCTGGACCTGGACCTGGTGGCTGACTGCTGTGGACTAACTCTCGGATAGGCTAGAGGGCTCGGAAGGTGCAGCTAGGAAGGGACGATCGCGGCGTCTCGCCGCCCTCCAGAGGCCCTCCGGATGATGGCTGGAGAACTTCTGGAGTTATCAGTTAAAATTGATTAACCTGACGGCTGGGCTCCGGCCGCCCAAATTTGACAGGCTATTGGCAATATCTGCGTGGCCGGATGGTGCTAGCCTTTCTCTAGGGGAGGGGACCAGCTAGCCACTAGCTATCATTTCCACCCCCTGACTCTGGCTTTGCCTTTGTCGTTGAGCCATAGGTGCTCCTGCTAGACACCGTCTCCCCATCCTCGGAGGTTGTTGAACTCACATCCAGACTGCGAGAGGGACTCAGAGAGCCTGCGCCACTGTCCGTTGCCGATGAGTCACCACTCTCTGGCGAATGTGGAATCGTCGAGAGTCTCAGAGTAGACAGGCTAGTACTTGGAGAATTAGTCCCGTCGCCCCCTGTCGTCTGCTGCTGAGCGGGTTGGTTTTCTCTCAGCCAAACGGGTAGTCTCAGATTTGGTTCGGTCACCATTCCCACCTGGTAAAACCCATGGGAGCAGGGCCCTTCAGCACTGAGCATGGATGGCATTGAGAAATGCCGCAGCATAGAGCCTCCCTCTAGATTTGGCTCGCTGTCCCAGATTTCTCGGTCCCCACGGCTACAGCTGCTAGTACTTTGATTCCGGTAGGCTGCCGTATCGGCCAGATGGTAATTGTTCTTTAGCAGCGCGGGACTCTGGGGTCTAGGTCTGTAGATGTCATTACCCAGACTAGCGAGGCTAATGTCGGCGAATCTACTTCTCGAAAAAGGTGTAGGGACGCGAGAATGGCGTTTTTGACTAGTCACCCGGTCACCGAATCTCGGCGATAGAGGATTCAGGCTATCCTGGGCTACCATCGAATCTCTATCCAGCGCTAGGCTATTACGTGGCACACTTAGACCCTTTGGTCGCCTAGCCATAGGTTTCAGCTTTGGACGAGTCGCTGTTACAGTTTCCCTATTCTGAAAGTCCTGCCCCCGTTCTAGTTCTATGGCAGCCGTCTCTAGGTAGGAATAGGATCTAGTCTCGTCCAGAGGAGTTCTAGGCTCCTCGCTAGCACTCTGGTCTACCATGGCCTGTGGAATGGAGATGGCTGGGCTGGCGGACCGTTTAGATTTCCCCGGTGTATTTCCTTCGCTGGAGGGCGAGCTATTTCCAGAACCCCTAGGATTTAGCGGGCGGAAATTCTGCAGAGGTGCCTCGTTCACCATCCTGCTGGGAGACGTCGGTTCGGATAGTGAAGAGTAGCCACCGGAAGTTTCACTGGGCCGTGGTGACACGCTACCATGCATAATTCTTCTAAATGGGCTTACCATCATGGATCCAAATGAGCCCGACGAAAATGGTATTTTGTCGAATAGAGTTCCTAGGCTGATAACATCTGAAAAGGACGGAGTGTGCCCTCCCTCCTGCCCCAGACTATTTTCAGAGGTCGGACCAACATTCAACACCACTGTGTTCAGAATAACTCTGCTTCCCGGAGAGGACAGGCTGTCAACGCCATCATCCATGCTGTCCAGGGTCTCTGACCTAGCCCTACTCTGGCTCCGACTCCCCCTCTGGTCCCTCTCCGATTCTTCATCGTCAAACTCTTCCATTTCCTCCTCCCTAATCTGGGACGATCTGGATAGCGCCCTCTCTCTTCTTTTTCTGGCAATTTCATGGGCATCCTCTCTCTCCCTTTCCCTCTCCTTCTCTCTATCTCTCTCCCTCTCCCTGTCCTTCTCCTTTTCCTTCTCTCTATCTCTCTCCCTCTCTCTGTCCTTCTCCTTTTCCTTCTCCCTCTCTCTTTCCCTCTCTCTGTCTCTCTCCCTCTCCCTTTCCCTCTCTCTCTCCCTATCTCTCTCCCTATCTCTCTCCCTATCTCTTTCTCTCTCCCTCTCCCTTTCCCTCCTGTTGTTTTCACTTCTCATCTCCCTCAACTCATCCTCGGAGTCATCGTCATCTTTCTTTCCCAGACAACTTCCGCAGCATTTTGTCAAAAGACCACATATACAGTCTGCACAGAATTCTCCCATCTTACTGGCAGCCACCGCCTCAGGCGACGAATGGCAACCCATCCCGAGGCAGACAATCGGAATGGCAATCATCAGAGAGCGCTTTTTTTTAATAGACATAGAGCCTCCTATTTTTTTAAGTTAATCATGCCTAATGGTAGAGGGATCATAATATATATTATATATAATGTCAATATATATCCTTTATAAAAGATATAATCTAATTATCGTGCATATATATCCACACTCGGCAGCAAAAACCCCAGGGAAGCGATCTCTCTTCCCCTAGAGGACCCGAGAACTGCCAGAGAAATGGTGAAACAACTCTGGATTTGGTCTAATTTTCAATAGACCCATTATCTATCACTGGCCAGAGTGGGGTGAATTTGTCCCCTAGGCTGTGGAGCTCTACAATTTCTGCTGGAAAAGGTAATTGGAGACTTTCCATTTCCTGTGAAATCAATCCAGATGGCTGGAGGTTTTAGAGTCTGTGGAACATTTCGAAGATATTTGCATGCGATGGCAGGCTAGGGAGAAGTGATAGGATAGTCAGAGGGGAGATCTCTGGCAGAAAAGATCTTCCGGCAAATTCTCTAGGAGAATCTAGGGAATAGTTAATCGGAGAGCTGAGGAAGTGCTATAGCTATAGACACCATTCAAAACCTGATTTCGAAACTCCTCGGAAGCACCAGCCATCACTGGTCAGAGTTGGGTGAATTTGTCCCCTAGGCTGTGAACCTGTACAGAACTCACTTCCTCTCCGGGTTGCCCTGGCGCTACCCCTCTAATAGTTTCAGAGGCTAGCAACTAGGTGAACCGCCCATATTTCGTTGGCCATTCCCTGGCACTCCTCCATTATTTTGCGGTACGTCCGGCGCTGCTGGCGGGCCACTGACAATAGCAGTAGCCACTACACCGAAAAAAACATTGGCACCAGCAAATCTTTGTCCTGCCGCCGCTATCTCCCCGCCGCCGACAGCGGCCTGACCGGCGGGATGAACATTAGCTGCTGGTGCCGCCACTATAGGTGTCGCTACTACAGGTGGCGTTACTACAGGTGGCGTTACTATAGGTGCTTCCACTATAGGTGCTTCCACTATAGGTGCTTCCACTATAGGTGCTTCCACTATAGGTGCTTCCACTATAGGTGCTTCCACTACAGGTGCTTCCCCTATAGGTGCTTCCCCTATAGGTGCTTCCCCTATAGGTGCTTCCCCTATAGGTGCTTCCCCTATAGGTGGCACCACCTCATTTCTATTTATCCCCTCTGGAGCCAATCCCTCCGCACGTCGTATATCTTCGGCTTTGGCCAAACTCAGTGCCTCGGCGGCGGACAGTCTCCTTTCAAAATCGGGTTCAAGCATTCCTCCTAGCAGCCCCCTCCAAAAGTCCGGATTTCCTAGGACGTCTGCCACACTATCAATTTTCCCGTTGA
Organism: Rickettsiales bacterium; assembly: GCA_031287725.1. Lineage (GTDB taxonomy): Bacteria > Pseudomonadota > Alphaproteobacteria > Rickettsiales > UBA1997 > CALXRO01. The sequence continues at coordinate 3,803 of JAITSP010000013.1, read as the reverse complement.
CAAAATTACGCCATTCGTTTGCCTTTGAGGCTATAGTCTCAGGCATCCCAAGGAGCGTGTAAAAATCAACAACCCCTCCAGGATCTATGGACTTAGCGAAACTCTCCAGGAGAGTCTCTCTGGAGTTCCCCAGTATAGTCTCGCAGATCACAAGTCCGAGGGACCAGACATCAGATTTCCTCGGACAGCATCTATCTAACCTAGCCTCCGGCGCAACGTATGCAAGCGTACCTCCAGCACACGGCTCTAGACTACCCTGGATGTGCTCCTTTGCTCTTCCAAAATCAGCGATTACTATAGCATAGTTAGAACTATTAAACAGCAAATTGGCGGGCTTCAGATCCTTATGGACTATTGAATGGTTATGCATCTCCTCTAGACCGCCGAGCAACCCTGTGCAGCCGTCTTCCATAACCCTTCTTGCCATCTCTGGATTAGATGCGATCAGTTTCTCCAGATTTCCTCCGTCGATGTAGTCCATTATAACTGCCTTCCCGCTAGCATAGTGAATTTTTATTAGATTGGGAGAAACTACCTCCCTTCCCGGGGAAAAACAGTTTCTCTGGTAGAGGACTTCGCCATTAGTTGCGCCTTGCTTAAGAGCCAGCTTAAGAGCCACTACCCCTTTCGTCTCAATATTGCGTACCTTCAGTACCTTACCTTCACTCCCCGAGGAAATAGGTGTCATTTCGGTGGGCCCATTCTCTCCATCCGGAAATTCCATCTCCTTTAACTTGTCAAGGAGAAGATTATCATTTATATCGATAGTCCCGGCCATAAAACTTCTCTCTAATTTATTAGCTATATGGACAGATAATAGATATATTAAAATTAAATATCAAGATATATTCAAATTATTATCTTTTCTCCACTGCTAATGGCCTAGCCCTCTGGGCATCTCTAGAATCTAGCCATGCTAGGCTAGGGAGAACACTAGACTGTTTTTGACTGCCACACAAATGGTTGACTATTCCTGAGATCAAATTTTATCTATTTTGCGACAGAACCATCATCTGTCCCTTAGGATTCCACCGTATTTGCTAGCCACGAGTTCCACCAGAGCACTGGCCAGCGCGTCTATCTCTTCCTTTCCTAGAGTCTTTCCCTGGGGCTGGATCTCCACCTCCAGACCAACGGACTTTTTACCCTCCCCACAGCTATAGATGTCAAAGAGGGAAACCCGGGATATTAGCGATCTGTTAACTTCTGCCAGGTCTCTGATGAGATCTCCAACCTCTCTATTTTCCTCTAGAATGAAGGAAAAATCCCTGAGCACTGGCTGCAGATCATTCTGAACGAAATTGCTGGCCCTCCTCTGGCAGGTCCCCACCATTGCCTCCTTCGGTACCCTGTCGACAAAAAATTCAAAGATCAGCGGTCTATTTCTAAGGGAAAACTCCGGAACCAGAGCCGGATGGAGCTCGCCAAAGTACCCCAGAGTGGTACCATCCTCTCCCACCAGGGCCCCGCTCCTGCCGGGATGGTAGTAGCCGGGTGCCTCTCTTCTGACAGTGGCTCTGCCATCCAGCCCAAAGATGGCAAGCACATCGAAAATATCCTTCTTCACATCAAAGATATCAAATTCTCTGACTCTGCCATGGCAGTCCCTTGTCCCATGGTTGCCATACCTTACGCCGCAGACCACATTGTCTTCCCTGTCCAGAGCGCATTCTCTGTAGACATGGCCTATCTCGAAAAATGAGAGACTATCGAACCCTCTGCTACAGTTTTTTACCAAAACATTCAGTATGTTGGGGATCATATTCTGCCTCAGATGGGAGAAATCTGAGGTGATGGGGTTTATCAGATCAAGATCATCATTCACCTCGGAAAAGTAGGCTGAATCCTTTTTTCTGAGGAAGGAATAGGTTATGAGCTCTGTCATTCCATTGCTCACCAGCCTTTTCCTTATTCTATGGAGATTATCTTCGAATTTTCTCTGGAAACCATTGGCCTCCTTCCCATAGACCTTTGGATCGATAAAATCATCGTCCAGTAAATTATCGTAGCCATAGATCCGTATGAGATCATCTATAACCTCCTCCGCACAGTCTATGCCACTCCTGAAGGGGGGGGTGGTCAAAACCAGCGTCTCCGATGACCTGCCCCCGGTTCCTCCGGTCAGCCCGTAGCCCAGAGACTTTAGAATTCTAGTCACGTCCTTCCTAGCTATCCTCAGTCCAAGACGTTTTTCTATCTGTCCGTAGACTAGCCGAACATTTCTGGCTAGAGATTCCCGGTAACCCTCTCGCTCCTGGCTAACAATTTCACTGGCGCTGCCTCCACAGATCCTCCTGACAAGATCAGTGCCGTAGTCTAGAGCAAAGCTGACCATCCCGTAGTCACTTCCCCTCTCAAACCTATAGCCAGCGTCACTGCGAATGTTGAGCAGTTTTGCTGTCCTTGCCGTGGCCAGGGGATCAAAGATCGCCGACTCCAGAAGGACACCTCTAGTTTCCTCACCTATGGAGCTGCTGCTGGCACCGATAATACCCCCAAGGCAGAGAATTTTCCTCCCATCCGTGATGACAACGGCGCCAGCCGGCAGCCTGTGTTCGTTGCCGAATAGATCAGTAAAAATCTCCCCCTCCTCAGCATCCCGCACCAGAAGGTCGCCCTCCAGAGAGGCCAAATCATAGAAATGCAGCGGCTTACCTAGAGAAAACATCACGTAGTTGCCTATGTCCACGATCGCATTCCTCGGGCTCAGGCCCACGGACCTCAGTCTAGCCGCCAGCCACTCCGGCGAGCTGCAATTTTTTATGTTTTCTATCTCTCTGAAGAGAAACATCGGACAATTCCCAGTGGCCAGCCCCAGGCCATGCCTGGCCCCAGAGCTAGCCCGGAAACTCGGTTTTTTCAGTTTTCTGAGCCTACCCACTCCGGCCGCCGCCAGATCTCTGGCCAGACCATAGACGCCGAGGCAGTCCCCTCGGTTGGGTGTTATGGCTATCTCCAGAATTGGATCCGACAGTCCATAGATATCCGCCGCCTGGGCTCCTATCCTAGTATTCCCATCCAGCTCCACTATGCCTCTGTCCTCATCCCCCAGGCCCAGCTCTCTCTCGGAGCAGAGCATACCACTGCTGTCCACACCTCGGATTCTAGCCATTCCTATTGCTAGAGCCTCTTTCCCCGGCAGCACAGAGCCCACCGAAGCAAACAGAGATTTCATGCCTGCCCTCACATTCGGTGCCCCACAGACAACGGTCAGAGGACTGTCTACCCCAGCGGTCCTCACACGGCAGATGTGCAGATGGTCCGAATTTGGGTGCTTCTCGACCTCCTCCACCAGAACACATCTAAAATCCTTCAGCTCTCTAGCCCTATCGACGATGGACTCCACCTCCAGACCAATTCTATTGAGTGTATCCACTATTTCATCCAGAGTAGCCTCTGTCTCTAGATATTCCCTAAGCCAGGATAATGTGAATTTCATAGTTATTTTTAAAACAGCTGGTCCAGGCTAGCTCCCCGATCTTTAAAAATCAAACGAGAATTAACTGTGCTCAGATTCAGAGCACGACTGCCCACTCCCTAGAAACTCACGTTCTTCCTCAACTCGGGAGAGATTCCAGAACCCCCCACAGCCATCTCCGAAGGAGATGGCTGTGGGGGTCGTCCCCAGAGGGGATAGATGGGAGGAGCCCACAAATTGGGGTTCCAGAGTCCCCTGGGGGTCGTCCCCAGAGAGGATAGATGGGAAGGCCCACAGACGGGGGTTCCAGAGTCCCCCGGGGGTTCATCCTCCAGGGGATAGGTTTTCTAGAAGCTAAAGCTAGCCTCCAGTCTGATGCTGTTGC
>JAITSP010000009.1 GCA_031287725.1 Rickettsiales bacterium | reverse complement strand
ACGTAGCTCTGGGAAAGGATCACACCATATTTGCCCTCACAGAGGGTGTCGTCGAATTTATGAGGAAGGGGCCAAAGAATAGAGTTTTCATTAGCGTTCAGGCCAAGTGATGGCAGGCCAGAGGGGCTCTAGCTGTCGGATGGCGGCCGGTTCTTCGGGGCCGGCGGTTGTCGAATGGCCTCGGAGGGACACATTTTTTACTTTATTTTTTAAAACTACCGTTTACAATGGGCGGGCCGCCTAGGTAGAGACTCTGGGCTTTAGTTTATTATTTTAAGTGTTTTTATACATGGTCTATGTCGCTTTATGAACTTGTTTACATTGCTAGGGCGGATCTATCCCCATCGGATGTCGATGGTTTGACCGATAGCTTCGCAAAGATATTGGAGGACAATGGAGGCAGGGTTGTTTCCAGAGAATACTGGGGTCTTAGAATGCTAGCCTACAAAATTAATAAAAATACCAAGGGCCACTATGTGGCACTTAATATAGACTCTCCCTATCCGGCAGTCAGAGAACTGGGAAGGGTAATGGGTTTTAATGAGAATCTAATAAGGAGAGGCCTCTTCAGAGTGGATCATCTGGCATCTGGAAGCTTTGATCTGGCGATCTCCGAAAATGCTAGAGACTATAAAAGTCATGTGAATAAAGCTGCGGAGGTCAGTCAGGAGAATGATGAGAAACAACAGTAGAAACAACAGCCGAAACAACCGAAACAACCGGAGGAAGTTTGATGGTGAGGTAGATCAGGAGGGGTTCCTGAGGATATCGCTGGTAAACCAGGGTGTGTCCATACGGCGAAGGAGGGTCTGTCCTCTGAAGGATGTGCCGGATGATGAAATTAGCTATAAGAACCTGAAGCTTCTGAATAAATATCTGACGGAGAGGGGCAAGATAGTGCCCAGCAGGATATCGGGGGTTTCCGTTAAAAAGCAGAAGAGATTGTCGGAGGCCATTAAGAGAGCGAGAAATCTCGCTCTGCTGTCCTTTGTATCGAGAAACGAAATCATTGGCTAGAGGAGGATAGAATGAAGGTAATTTTAACTTCAAGGATAAAAACACTGGGAAACATCGGAGATGTCAAGACTGTGGCCGATGGCTATGGGAGGAACTATCTGATTCCGAAGAAATTGGCCATAGTCTACTCTGAGTTTAACTATAGATTCTTCGAGGACCGGCGAAAGTTTGTGGAGGTTGAAAATCTGATAAACTTCAGAAAGGCAGAGGAGGTGAGGGAGAGGATAGAGAAGGAGGATCTGGTGATAGTGGCGAATGCTGGAGAAAATGATAAACTCTATGGCTCAGTGAATGGTACCACCATAGCTAACCTCATCAACGATCTGATTGGCGAAAAGTATCTCAGCAGAAGTAGCGTATCCACAAAAAAGCCTATAAGGATGCTGGGTAAATTCATGGTAGATTTCAATCTCCATCCAGAGGTTTCCTTTCAGAGGGAGCTAACAATAGTCAGGGTTAAGGAAAAGGCTGGAGAAAAGGCTGGAGAAAAGGTTGGAGAAAAGGTTGGGGAAGGAACTGGAGAGAGTTCGGAGGGAATAGAAGCCGGAAAGGAGTAGTTCGTCACGCTCCTCTGAAAATATCATTATCCTGGTCCAGCGGGGAATGGGAGGCACCAGGATGGAGCTTCCCAGGGAGTTCCGGTGGGGCTTTGCTGGGGTCACCGGGTGATGTATAATATATAATATATCCGTTAGATTATTGATTTTAAACATAGCCAAGCTAATATTCCCCTAGCTAAATTTTACAAGAAAATATGGAAAAAGAGCTAGAGGAAGAACCCAGCCGAGTCCAGGGGCCCGAGAGGGAGAGCAATTTTTTGTTTTTTAACACTGCCCCGGAGAATAAACTCGGGGAGAGGAGTAGCGTTCCCAGATTTGTTCTTAGCGGCAAAGAAAAGGTAGAAGAAACTAGAGAAAAAATCGCTGAGCTGTTTGGACTGGCTAAAAAACCCAAAAAAAATGGCAGCAAGGGTATAGCCGGAGAAAGCGAAGAGAAAGATGAGGAGAAGAGCGAAGTAGAGGAAGAGGGGCTTAGCCAGCAGAACCAAAACTACTACTTTTTGGCCTACAGTATCATTGATTCTCTGAAGTTTGTAGCTGAAAGTAGAGAAGGGAAAATTCTGGTGGACTACTTTAGAGACCCTGACTCAGGCAAGCTAGAGGAGGCAGCCACCATACTGGCTAAAGCCAATTTTGACGTTGAGATTCTCCGAGGGAATGGGACTCTGGGTGGTGACTCCGATGGGTTTTTTAGCAGGAAAATATCGGCACTCTGCGAGAAATTAGAGGAAAACTATAGAGTTCCTGATAATTCTGACGAAACCGGAGATCAGAAAAAAGAAAAAACTACAATAGAGCCTAGCCACATTGCCACCGTGCCCCCTGGCGGAGCCGAGGACCTGTCGGGGAGCAGTCGGAAAAAACTGAACAGAGAGTGCCTCGAGAAAAAGCTGGCGGCAGATATGGCCAAACTATTCGGTGCCGAAGTCAATGGAACCACGACCATCCGGGCGGAATCTAGGGATGGCAATGCCCTGATCTACTCTATGGCTGGGTTGGACGGTGCTGCGCAAGATTCCAGGGTCGAACTATTCGACGAAAATACGTTCTCTGCCATGGAGAAACTTCCAGAGAGGTGTCTGGCAGATGGAAAAAATATCACCGGCGGTGCCGCCAAGGACAGTGCCATCGGCAATTTGGCTGGGACACTGGTGGCTCTGAGCTATCTGAATGACAAGGATGGGATTGGCTCTGGAGGACAGAATATAGCCCTGGTGGATGGGAATATTGTTCTAAATGGCCTTGGAGAGTCCTTCCGGAGCGGAGATAATC
>JAITSP010000008.1 GCA_031287725.1 Rickettsiales bacterium | reverse complement strand
GTGAGGAGCTGGGATGAGTGGAGACAGCTGGTGGACCGTAAGTTCGACCTAGCTGAAGGTATGAAGAAGGGTATCAGGAAGGGCAGAAGGGAAGGTATCAGGAAAGGCAGAGAGGAAGGTAGGGTAGAAGGTAAACTAGAGACCGCCCTGGCAATGCTGAGAGATAACGTTCCGCTGCCCTCCATAGCCAAATGCACTGGCCTCAGCGAGAGTGAAATTCTAGAACTAATGGAAAATCCCAGGAACAACGGATGGTGGAGCTAGAAGAGTGCTAGAGAAGAGCTGGCGGGTACGGGTATAGATATATATCTGAACCTAGACCCGAGAACCTCGCCCTGGCCACCATTCCTAGCCAGACCAATAGTTCACTACCCTAGTGGGCCGAGGATTTCTTGGAAACAGGTCTATTGCATCCAGAGGAACATTGGTGTAAACTTAGCTCTAGAAACGGAATTATGGAGGATTATAAAAATGAAAATGCGGGGAACTAGCTAAATAGTGAATTATTTATAGCAGAGATGTCCGAGCTGATAAAAAACACCCTTCTGGAGGATGTGATAACCATGAAGGAAAGGCTCCAGGATGCCAGGCACTACAGGACTGGGAAAAGGCTATATCCGGACATTGCCCTGGTCCCAGAGCCAGACTCTAGTAGCAGCTCCAGCCCAAGCTCCAGCTCCTCCCTGGGCCCAGGCCCGGTGCCAGACTCTAGTAGCAGCTCCAGCCCAAGCTCCAGCTCCTCCCTGGGCCCAGGCCCGGTGACTAGTCTGCCTCCAGCCATCAGTTTTGTGACAAATTGGGACGACGGGGAGAAGCTGGTAGAGATTAGCCATAAAACGACCATCAGTCATCCAATAGACCTGATGACCATAGGCGGCAGGACCGTTTGTCTGCTGGGAGAGGGTAACCATAGCAGAGTCTACGGAGTCTACAGTTCTGCTCTAGAGAAATGGACTGCCGTAAAGATTCCAAGGAGGAATAGACCAGAGGGAAAATCCTTAGATGCCAGAGAAGGAGACACTCTCTACAGCGATATGTTTAGAAGTGGCTTTCTAGCGGGTAATTCAGCCTTCCCGGAGGTCTATTCCGAGGAAAAGTACGAGATGGATAGTGGCATAACTATAGTTGAATGTTGTCTGGACAGTAATGTCAGAAATTTGGGAAAAACAATGTTCGAAAGAGTTATCATTAAAAATTTTGGTGACCTTCTAGGGGCTCTGGCTATAATCCATAGAAACAACTGTTCCCATAATAATCTGAAACCGAGCAACCTGCTGATTGGCCAGGATGCTAGACTCGTGCTGTCTGGCTTTGGAGCTATGAGAAAATGTTTAGATGAAAAGCAAGAGCTGGAAAATGTACCTGGAACATACGTATATATGGCTCCGGAATTATTTGTGGATGGGACAATGACCTATGATTCCAGTAAAACTGACGTCTGGTCACTGGGAATAATCCTGCTAGAGGCTCTGGGCAGTAAACCATCCAAAGTACTCGGGCTCAACAATCTTGAGAGTTATAAAAATTTCATGATTAGGTCCCGCAGTGAGTCCGGTGCCTGGGACCGTTTCATAGAAAATGCGTGCAAGGAAAACAATGGGCTACTCCCAGATGTTATACCACGAATTATTATACCGCGAATGTGCAGCCTGAATCCCTCGGAGAGATTATCCCCCAGCGAGCTAGAGATTATCTGGAAAAAAGAAGTCAGGCAGTTCGAAATGGAGCCAGTGACTATCGGTAAAATAAGAGAGTCTATAAATTCCATCATTGAGAAAAGGGATGGAGATAGGGAAGCTAGAAAAAGTAGCAGGCTGGATGAATCCCAGGTACTGTGGCGCTATATTGAGGATCGTAGCCTTATCCGGAAGAATGGAGGAACTAGGCTACTAGGACTGGCCGGCTCTGATCCATTTCAAAAGCCTATCGAGCTAACCTCTAAATTCTGGGACAACTTCTCAGATGCGGATGCGGGTTCAGATGCGGATTCAGATGCGGATTCAGATTTAGATGACGTTGGGGCATATAGCCGACTATACATTCAAAATAATGAATATTCGGCCTCCAGTTCAGTTATTCTGCCCAGAGTGGATGGAAAACTCCTAGGCATCATCGGAGGGGGTAGTGAAGGCAGGGTGTATGCGGTTTTTGTCAAGGAAATGGATAATTGGGTTGCCCTAAAGATATCTGAAAAGCATAAACCCCAGCGAAGTTATTTTTTTTCTACAGCTTCTGAAGCTAGGCATTCGGGAAATGCTGGGAATGCCATCTTTCTAGAGCTATGCGAAAAGAGGCAGCTGCTAAAATTTTCAGCTTTTCTTAGAGTTTTTTCCATCGACTCTGGAGACAACACGGTTCTGAAAAATTTCCATCCTTCTAAAGGTTCGGATTCTGGGGTGACTAGGCTGCCAGAGAGGCCTGTCTTTGCTAGCGAATACTGCTGGCTTGGCGATCTTGAGACTATGGACGGGAGTCAGGCTTTGGATCTATTTACGAAAAATTTCAGTCTGATTCTGGCAGCCCTCTGCAAACTTCACGAGACCAGTCATTGCCACTGTGACATAAAGCCAGCTAATTTTTTGGCTAGGATCGATGGCACCGTAGCCTTTGGTGACTTTGGACTTCTGAGACAATTTAACCCCGGTGGTGATAGACTGGATCACATAGTTGGAACGCGTTACTTTATGTCGCCAGAGTTGCTACTCTCTGACGGTGAGAGGTATCTTGATCTTCCTAAAAACGATATCTGGGCTCTGGGCATCACCACGGCCAGATTACTACTGGGAGGAAATATTTTCGAAAAATCGATGGCGAAAGGTTGTCTAGCCTTTAAAAACTATATGAAGGATAAGGCTATTGACCAATATGAATTTGACAATTTTCTGAAGAATAGACTAGGGAACAAAGTGAATCAACCCCTCGGAGAGCTCACTTTTCTCATGTGTAAAGTTGATCCCCAGAATAGACCGACGGCCAAAACTCTGTTGAACATCATAAAATCCAAGTTGGAAGCAGCGGGGGATCCTAGCTATAGACAAATATTCGCCAAAGAGGTGGAACTTTCCAACAAACCGCCGTTAATCCAGGAAACTGAGGAGATGACGAGACAGAGGAAAGAGAGGAAAGCCAAAATGGAAATGGAAACTATTGGAAAGCTAACCAAAAGCCAGAGGAAAGAATCGATAGATAGGCTGGAGAACCGAATATTGGCCACTATGGAGGAAGAAAAAATTATTCTCCTGGAGGTTGAGGAGAAAATTAATCTTGACGAACTGACTAGAGCCGCGATATCGGAGTTTTCGGCACTCTACGAGAGTAAGAGGGAAAGCTGTGCTGATCCTTGTGCTGATCCGCTGGGAAATCCGGATGAGCGTGAGAGAGGGAAACTTACAGCAATTTTGTCAAAATTGGCAGGACCTGTCATGGAGGGGGAGGAAGACCCCCGTGAGATTATGGCGAAGAGAAATAAACAGATGAATGTGCTCCATCTGGACGATGCTTTTGGAGATCCTGAAAAGACTGTTGTCGTCGGTGGTCAAAAAATAAGAGAATATTCTGAGGAAGCGACCGAAGATCTTGAAAATTCTGAGGAATCTCTGGGAGAACTCAAAACAATTGTTGTGATCCCAAAGGATGGGGCAAGAAACTCGAGTCAGGATGGAGTGGAGCAGAAGGGTGTTTCAATGCTGAAAAAATTTAACAAAGTCCAGAAGCAGCTGGATCTAGAGATGGAGGAAGACGTAGAAAAAAATATGGAACTAGGGGGCGGAGAAAAAAAATAAAAAGAGGAAAGAAGAAGGGGAAAAAACCAGAAAAGAGTGGGCCACCAGATCTCCACAGCTTGCTGCCAGAAAATACTAGAGATAGGTGATCCTAACTCTGCTCTTCGGCTGTCTCTGGCCACCTCTAGTCCCAGAGTTTTTTCTTCCTCCCGCCATCCGACGGCTAGAGCCCCCCGGCCTGCCATCACTTGGCCTGAACGCTAATGAAAACTCTATTCTTTGGCCCCTTCCTCATAAATTCGACGACACCCTCTGTGAGGGCAAATATGGTGTGATCCTTTCCCAGAGCTACGT
>JAITSP010000038.1 GCA_031287725.1 Rickettsiales bacterium | reverse complement strand
TCGTTTCACCAGTCCAAAGAAGTTCTGCAGACCCCCTAGAACAAATTTTAGCGCTCTCTGGAGTTTGCCTCTCTGTCGAACGGCGCTAATCCTCTGGCTAATCTCCTCTTCTTTTTTTACCTCCCTCTGCTTTTCCTCTTCCTCTCTTCCCTTTTTCTCTTCCTCTTCTTTTCTCTTCCTCTCCTCTTCCTTCGCCACCCCACCCAATTTCTCCTTTTCCACCATCTCCCCCTCCTTCTTTGGCCGTCTCTCCAGCACCGTCTGTACTATCTCCTCCGGTTTTCTCTTCTCCGCTCCCATGCGTCGTTGGTCTTCAGCACTAGAAATTTCCAGCGCCTCGGCGACGGTTAGTCTCGTTTTGAAGTCAGGATCGAGTATTCCCCGTAGAAAAACCTTCCAGAAGTCCGAATTCTCCAAATCATCTCCTACTTTGTCAATTTCCTGGTCGATAAAATTGTACCATCTCTCCGGATTTGAGTGTGCGAGCTCGAGCGCTTTGGCAGAGGTATAGAAAAAGTAAGAAAGGGAGTATAAATTTTCGTCTAGAGGACCTAGCTCGGACTTGGCAAAATCTAACACCATAAACATCTTCCTAGCCGTTATAGCCTCAAACATCACAACTCCAAGAGACCAGAGGTCACTTTTTCTTCTGAAGCAATCCTTGGATAAAATTGTCTCCGGTGAACAATACATCGCCAGGATGCCTGCGCCAGATTCAAGTGTATTATCTAGGGCACACTCTGAAGCTGTTCCAAAGTCAACGATCACTAGAAGTTCTTTTTCTTCGTCAAATACTAAATTATTGAGCTTTATATCTCCATGAACTACCCCTCGGCCATTCATTTCTTCCAGGCCGCCGAGCAGGCCTGTGCAGCTATTCTCTATAGCTTTCCTTGCCCTTGCCGGATATTTGTCATGCAATTTAAGTAGATCCATTCCCTCATGGTAGTCCATGAGGATTATTTCTTCGTCGACGTGGTGGATTTTCAACAGATTAGCCGAAGCTACCTGGTTCGGCTCTTGGCAACAGCGTTTCCAGTATAGCATCTCACTATTATCATTCGGAGAGCGGTCTTGGTAGAGGATGTGGATCCATTTAAGGGCCCATTTTTTATCTGGCCCAGTGGTATCATACATTCTGTAGATGTAACCATGAGAACCCCTGCCCACCTCCCTAAGGCTAATGTTGTCAACGGCATATCCTAGATCAGCCATCCTGTCATAAATATATTTACTCGTCTTAGCCAAACTAAGTTTTTCGTACACAGAACCTCCTTCTGATTTTAAGTGGATTAGTACTCTTCATCCGCTAATACTAGGATTATATAGGTTATTCCTGTGACAGTCAAGAGCACAGGAAGAGAGGTCTGGAGAAGCTAGAATTTTAGCTCCTAGACCCCGACCGGCGGGTTGTCCGGAGAGCTACCGGTGTCGAGACCATCCTCTCCTCTAGCTCTGAGCTGTCCACAGGCTGCCCTGATGTCCTGACCCCGGGAAAGTCTCACAGGACAGGGATAGCCTGCCCTGGTTACATAGTCAGCAAATTTTTTGATCCTGGCGGGGGTGGATGGCTGATAGCCAAATTTGCAGGATTCCCAGGGGTTGAAGGGAATTAGATTGAATTTTGCTGGTATTCTGTGCTTTCCCACAAGGGCCAGGAGTTTTTTGGCATCCTCTAGATCATCATTAAAATTTCTGATCATCAGGTACTCGAAGGTGACGCGTCGATGTCCGGTGTTTCTGCTATAGTGGCCACAGGCCTCTAGAATCTGTTCCAGGGAATAGACCTCGGCTATGGGCATCAGCTTTCTCCTCAGTTCGTCACTGGTGGCATGGAGCGATATGGCCAGGTTCAGTTTGAGACCACTTCTAGCGAAGTCCACTATTCTGGGCACTATGCCACAGGTGGATAGTGTTATTCTCCTGCCGGAGAAGGCTATGCCGTTCTGGTCATTCACTATTCTCATGGCCTTTAGAACATTATCATAGTTAAGTAGCGGTTCTCCCATGCCCATGAGAACAATGTTTGTAATTTTTCTCCCTTCTCCGATGGCCCTGTTGTCCCACTCTCCTAGCAGGTCCTTGGCCAAAATAACCTGCTGCACTATCTCGCAGGTTTCTAGATTCCGGATGAACCCCTGGTCTCCGGTATTGCAGAATCTGCAGCCCATGGCACACCCCACCTGGGAGGAAAGGCAGAGTGTTCCCCGGTCATCCCAGGGGATGTAGACAAGTTCAATTCTCTGGCCATCGTTCAACCCCAGCAGCCATTTCTCCGTGCCGTCCTCGGAAAGCTGTCTGGCCACCAGCTCTGGTCTGGAGCAGCTGTAGCGTTCGGAAATCTCATTTCTTAGACCCTTCGGCAGGTTAGCCATGGCTCCAAAGTCTCTAGAACCTCTAGAGTAGAGCCAACCCCAGATCTGTCGAGCTACGAATGGCTTCGCCCGGTACTCGTCCACCAGGATTTTCTCCAATTCTCCAGGACTAAGACCAAATATACTCTGTCTCACTCGGTACCGTTTATGAAATTGTCCATGAGGGGACTGGCAGATTCGCGGAGACTGTGTCTGTCGCCCTCCCAGCGTATTTTACCCTCGTCCAGAAGAACAATCCTGGTGGCTATGAGCTCCGCCGAATGGATGTCATGGGTTATGGTTATGGCCGTGGCACCAGTTAGCTCAATGGTCCTGAGGATCAGGTGGTTGATTTTGTTTGCCGTCACCGGGTCCAGCCCCGTCGTCGGCTCGTCAAAGAATATTATCTCCGGATCACAGGCGATGGCCCTTGCCAGAGCGACTCTCTTCTGCATACCTCCGGATAGCTCACTAGGGTAGAGCTCGGCCACTCTCTCGTCCAGATTTACTATGGCCAGCTTCTCCAGCGCAACCATTCTGGCCTCTCTCCGAGGCATCCTTCGGCCGAAGAGGAGCTTGAAGGCTATATTTTCCCAGACGTTCATGGAATCAAAGAGTGCTCCATTCTGGAATAGAAACCCAAATCTGTCCATCAGCAGGAACCTCTTCGATTCTCTGAGGGCTGTTACCTCCTCTCCGTCTATCTCTACGCTGCCCCTGTCTGGCACCATGAGGGTAGATATGTTCCTGATGAGAACGGATTTCCCCGTGCCAGACTTACCTAGTATGACCAGCGACTCCTTTTCAAGGACATCGAGGTCGAGCTCATCCAGAACGACCCTTCCCTCAAATGACTTGCTGAGTCCTCTTACCTTCACCTTAGTTTTCATGGTTTATCTTTCTGTGGATCTTTCTGTGGAATTTTTCGATGATTCCTCTGACACCGCTCTCGATAGCTTTGTTTTCCAGAGCGTAGTGCACATTGGCCTCCAGATAGCCCAGCAGACTCCCGCAGTCGAACCTATTGTCCCGGAAAATCAGAGCTCTATGGGGCTCTCCGTCAGCCATAGCCATTTTTATTCCATCGGTTAGCTGGATCTCGGAATTTACTCCGGGTCTAACCTTTTTCAGATACTTGAAAATGCTCGGACCCAGTATATACTTGCCAACGGCAGCGAATCTCGAAGGGGCCTCCCCCAGAGGAGGTTTCTCGACCATGCCATCCACCTCCAGGACGTCTCCAGCGGCTCCTCGGACACTAACAATGCCGTATCTGGTCACATCCTCCTCGGGCACCTCAGTCACGCCCAGCACACTGGCGTTTTCCCTTCCAGCCACCTGAATCATTTTTCCGAGAAAATTTTCATTCTCACCATAGTCCATATCGTCCGCCAGACAGACTGCAAAGGCCTCATCGCCAACAAATCTTTCGGCGCAGAGTACCGCATGGCCCAGACCCAGAGGCTTCTGCTGCCGGAGAAAGACTATCTGACCGGCCTGGGGCATCCAGCCCATGGTTTTTTCTAGCAGTTCCATTTTATTTCTATCGTCCAGAGCCTTCTCTAGCTCGAAGGCGTTGTCAAAGTGATCCTCTATAGAACTTTTGTTCCTACCTGTCACAAAAATGAATCTCTCTATGCCAGCCTCGACGCCCTCCTCGAAGGCATACTGGACCAGTGGTTTTTCGGCTACCGGCAGCATTTCCTTAGGAATCGCCTTTGTGGCTGGCAGAAACCTTGTGCCCAGGCCTCCCACCGGAAGAACCAGAGTTCTTATGCGCTTGGAATACATCGTCGTAAGAATTTTTTATGATGCTAGAAACTACTGGTTTAAAATCAACAGAGTGGCCCAGCCGGTTACCTCTCGGAGGGACTGGGGCTGGCCCACGGCGGGCCAGAGATTCATCCTATCTTCTAGCCGCTCCTCCGGATATTGATAAAATCAAATTTAATTCTATCCTGGTGGCATTGGCACTAGAAAAATACCTAGAGTGGCGGATAGAAAAGAGGGAGAGAAGCAGCAGCTATTCACAGATCTGGTGGTGGTTGGCAGGGGTAGAAGAAGATTTTCCCTAGTGGGGATGGGAGTCACGGCTGCGAAAATTTTTCTAGGTTGTATTTTTCTGCCGGTCTTTATTTTTTCAAACATTCTAGAGAATAGGAATTTTCTCAGGCTGCTGAAAATAGCAGTTCTCCTGGTCTACACGGTATTCATTGGGCTTTGCCTCTACACATTCGCTACGAGGAATAGGGTCTTGAAAAATAACGAAAAAATTGTCCTGGAGCTGGACTACCGGAATAGGATAGGAGATTTCAAATGATGGGTCCATGGATCTCATAAAAATATTCATCGACTACCTGGGAACGGTGGAGGGGCTCAGTGAGAACACTAGAGAATCCTACCGGAGGGATCTGAACCTCCTGTGGACCCATCTCCAGAAAAAATCCATATCCCTGGAGAACGTAGGTGCCGCTGACCTCAGTGATTTTCTTGCCACCATGGGGAGCTGCCACGACAGCAGATCTGTGAACAGATGCGTATCCACCATTAGACACTTCTTCGATTTTCTTCAGGTCGAGGGTGTCATAGAAAATAACCCCTCCCTACTTCTGGAGCACAGGAAGGAGGGGATGCGTCTTCCAAAATTCCTTGGCCAGAGGGAGGTAGCCTCTCTTCTAGAGAAGGCCAGAGGGATGAGAAATTCTGACTTTGGTCTGGAGCTCTACTGCATGCTTAGTCTGCTCTACGCCACGGGGATGCGTGTATCTGAACTGGCGGAATTGAAATTATCATCCATCGAGAGAGAGTTCGACCTGGAAAGAGATAGGTACAGAATCAAAAACCACGTTAGGGTATCTGGCAAGGGCGGCCGGGAGAGAATCATACCCATCAACCAGACCACCGCCGACAGTCTGGCTGACTACCTGGAGCTGAGGGAAAGGCTCCTAGGCGGGCAGCATTCCGACTATATCTTCACAACCAGGGTGAAATTTTCAAAAAAGCCTGGGAAGGCTAGTACTAGCCAGAGGCTGAGGCAGAGGGACGGACACATGTCGAGGCAGGTTTTTGCTCGGCATCTGAAGGATCTGGCGGGGGCCGTCGGGATAGGGCTGGACCGGCTCTCTCCGCACGTACTGCGGCATTCCCTTGCCACCCATCTCATGCAGAATGGTGCCGATCTGAGAGTGATACAGGAGATACTGGGCCATGCGGACATAGCCACAACACAAATCTATACCCATCTGGGTAACAGCAGGCTTGACAGAGTGCTGGAGGAGTTTCATCCTCTCTCTAGGGATAGTCCCGGTGACAGCTCTAGCTTCCAGGATGGGCCCTGGGGTAGCCACATTCCAGGCCCAGAGCAGCAGGGGTCCGGCGTCCAGGGTTAGAATGGATTCCGGCCTGGTGGCTAGGGGATATTTCTTCGGCGACATCTCCAGCCGCCGGCCAATTCGAAGAATCTTCCACTAGACTGGGTAAATCTGGTCTAGAGGCTAGGGAGCTTACAATAGCCAAATTTCCCTTGACTTATAGAGGATGCCAACTAGCATCCTAGCGCTCCGGGCGATTAGCTCAGCTGGTCAGAGCATCTGCCTTACAAGCAGGGTGTCATAAGTTCGAATCTTATATCGCCCACCAGCAACCGCGAGTTAGTGGGAATGCGGATGTAGCTCAGTTTGGTTAGAGCGCTTGCTTGTCACGCAAGAGGTCGCGAGTTCAAGTCTCGTCATTCGCGCCACCAGGACATCGGCCGGCGGGAACCATCTGCCTAAATTTCTAGAACAGAGGGGTCCTGGGTACCCCAGAGGGCAGGGTGGTCGAAGAGGCTGGCGCGGCTAGGAAATCCTGATTGACATGTTAGAACCACAGTTGTACACCATCATCCTAGAAACGATGGTGGCAGGGACTGTCACCGGAAGCCAGGTAGTTCCTAATGCAGCTAATACCCGAATATACAGTCTCAGAATTGGCCGAAACCATTAAAACGGTTATCGAGGGGGCGCTCTACTATGTCAGAGTGCTGGGTGAGGTCAGCGGCCTAAGGATATCCTCTGCCGGACATAGCTATTTCAATCTGAAGGATGCCGGAGCTATCCTAAATGTCGTTTATTTCCGCAACTCCGGGGCTGGTCCGAGGCTAGGGCTGGAGGATGGGCTGGGCCTGGTTCTATGGGGTCGTCTAACCATATACAGAGAAAAATCAACCTACCAGGTCATAGCCGAA
Source organism: Rickettsiales bacterium (assembly GCA_031287725.1). Lineage (GTDB taxonomy): Bacteria > Pseudomonadota > Alphaproteobacteria > Rickettsiales > UBA1997 > CALXRO01. The sequence continues at coordinate 8,584 of JAITSP010000038.1, read as the reverse complement.
GGTTGGGAAGTCAGTGGAGTTGGATCTCTGCTGAAAATCATAGAGGATAGAAAGAAAAAGCTAGAGTCCGAGGGGCTCTTCGCCAGAAAGAGGCCGCTGCCTGGAAGAATCAGGAGAGTTGGCATAGTGACGGCTGCCAACGGGGCGGCTATCAGAGATATTGAGGCTTGCCTTAGGGATAGGCTACCCCTGGAGAGCGTCATTCTATATCCATCGCTGGTGCAGGGTCAGGAGGCGGACGCCAGCATCATGGCCGGCATAAGGCACTTTAACAGGTTTGAACCGACCGATGTGTTAGTGATCACTAGAGGGGGAGGATCCGTGGAGGATCTCATGTGCTTCAACAGCGAACCTCTGGCCAGAGAAATATTTGGCTCTAGGATCCCGGTGATAACTGCCATAGGCCATGAGATCGACTGGACTCTGGCAGACTATGTGTCCGACCTCAGACTAGCGACTCCAACGGCTGTGGCCAGCTTTCTGAGCCCCCTGGAGAGGGAGGCGGAGCTGAGGATGGATCTCACCTTCAGGAGAATTGTTAGAAACAGTTCCTCCCTCCTGAGAAACATTATGCCTAGGGTGGAAGCTATTTTCCGTGCGCTAAGGCAGGCGGCAGCTCGCAGTTTCAGCGGCAGATTTCATTTCCTTGGCGATCTGGAGCGGAGATTGTCGGTTTTCTCCAGAGAAAAAATCCTCCGCCAGGGCTACGCAATTCTGCGAAAGGATGGAAAGATGATTGCCCGGGGTACCCCTCTGGTCCCTGGCGATGTGCTGGCGGTGGAGATGCTGGCTAGGGATTTTAGGGTCACTGTCCTCTGAGCAGCGGGAAAAATGCCAAAACTCATCCAGCACATCCGCCTCACTCCCAACGCAAAGCGCAGTGGCATTGTCGGCAAATGCGGAGAACAGATCAAGGTAGCGGTGACTGCCCCGCCTCTGGAGGGCAGAGCTAACGAAGCCCTTCGGGAGCTGCTTGCGGCCGAATACGGTGTGCCAAAATCTAGAATTCGCATCATCAGGGGACTTACGGGCAGGAACAAGACTGTGGAAATTGATAGGCCCTAGGAGCCAGCGCCATCGAAGTCCGGGTACTGGCCGGACATCTAGCGAAGAGGCTAGCCCCTCTGGGTTGGGAACCTGTGGCCGGGGTTCCCAGGGGTAGTTGTTTTTGTATATTTTCGAGGTACCCTCGAGGATATCTCTGTGGAATTCTTTAGACTATGAGATTCGCCATTGTCTGCACGCGGCCCTCCCCTTCGACGGAAAAAGTCAAGGAGATGCTGGCCAGAAGCCATTACATCATTGACGTTTCGGACTGCGACGGGAGGGGAGGGGTCGATGCTCTGGTTGTCCTGGGCGGTGATGGCTCCATGCTGAGGGCCATTCATGACTTCCACCGGTGGGGCTTGCCCTTCTATGGGATAAACTGCGGAGGAGTTGGGTTTCTACTTAATGAATTTAGAGAGAGTGACAACATGGCCGACCTATTCTCGGGCCAGGGTATTCTGCTGGAGATAAATCCCCTGGTCGCCAGGCTAGTGGACAGAGCTGGTCTAGAGCATAGTGATTTCTCCGTAAACGAGCTGTGTCTGGCTAGAAGCCTGTTTCGACCCTGCACTATGGATGTCAGGATAAATTCCAGAGAAAGAATTAGTGGCTACCGGGGGGATGGGATTCTCGTCTCCACGGCTCTAGGAAGTACGGCCTACAACAGCTCTGTCGGAGGAGTGGTGATACCACCGAGCCTGAATTGTCTGTCTCTGGCGGCCATAAGTCCAGATAGGCGCTGCCCATTCAGGAGTGCCCTGGTTAGGGATGACTCTGTTTTTGAATTCTATGTCAATGAGCCCGATCTCAGAAGTGTCAATGCCTTTCTGGATGGGAGGGAGTACAAGAATGTCTGCTATGCGAAGCTCCAGCTAGACAGAGGGCAAAAAATTAGACTACTATTCAATGGCCGGCTAGCGCTGGAGGAAAAGGTTCTGGCTAGGCAGTTTCCAGGTTCTGAAGCCAGGGAAACACCCCCCGACCGGAGGGAAAGCTAGAATCCAAGCGCGTAAATCCGTATTTGACAGTTATATCTTTCCAACTAGCCTAGACCCAAAGCCGAATTTCGGGTTAGCCGGATGTTCGACTGGGACCTAGCCAAACTGGCAGAACGTCAGCGGAGGGTCGTTTATTGTAAATATAGATATAGGGAGACCACTATGAGATACTATAGAAGCTATGCCGACATGATTGCCAACACTCCAATGGTTAGATTGGGCAATATGGATTTCCCCAGCGGGGTGAACGTCTTTGCGAAGATGGAGCTGCTAAACCCAACTGGCAGTTCCAAGGATAGGATGGCCAAGGCCATGATTGAAGAGGCGGAACGGGAGGGCCTGCTCAGCAAGAACAGCGTGATAGTCGAGGCTACCTCCGGGAATGCTGGCATAAGCATCGCCTTCGTGTCCATTAGCAGGGGCTATCGTACGCTGGTGGTTCTGCCGACAAAGTTTTCCCAGGAAAAGCACGATTTTCTGAGGGCCCTGGGCGCTGAGATTGTGAATACTCCAAAGGAAAGAGGAATGAAGGGGGCTTTTGAGATGGTCCAGGAGATCCTCAAAAAAGATAGGAATGCAGTCTGTCTTGATCAGTTTTCCAATTTTGCAAACTCCCGAATCCACTTCGAAACGACTGGACCCGAGATCTATGATGCCCTAGACGGCCAGCTGGACTACTTTGTCAGCGGTGCCGGAACTGGTGGTACTCTGACGGGGGTTATGGGCTATCTGAGGACGAAGAATAAAAATATCAAAGGCATCCTAGCCGATCCGCTGGGCTCCACCATGGGGGGTGGCACTGAAAATCACTACCTCATCGAGGGCATAGGTAATAGCTTTATGCCAAAGATAATGGACATGTCTATGGTCGATGAGGTATTTAAGGTCAGTGACGACGAGGCCTTCCAGGAGGCCAAACAGCTAGCCCTGAGAGAGGGAATAGTGGCTGGATCCTCCTCCGGTGCGGTTCTTGCGGCTGCCAGAAAATTAGCCAGCAAAATCACCCGGGGCAACATTGTTGTGGTTCTTGCGGACAGGGGAGACCGCTACTTCAGTAAGAATCTCTACAGCTAGAGAAACACACGGCCCCCCAGCCACCATCGTTCCGGAGCTGCGAACTCCGGAACGCTTCGGAGCAGGCTCGGGCGTCGGGACCTCTAGACTTCTTGACTCACCGGGGGGTCCCTATTGACTGTTTGGCCAATTTGTGTATAATGTCTCTAGGAAAATATTAGAGAGGTGGTCCCATGACCGACGGAATACAGCTGACCGGAAAGGAGTTAGCTAATTTCCAGAATATGTTGAAACAGCATTTCAGCAGCACATTTCCGGAGGCGCAAGATGTCGGCAGTTTTATGAATATCTTCCTCCTAGGAGGAAGGCACACTACAAAGCTGTACAAGGTGTTTAGCAAACAGTTCAGTAAATTTGTGATGGTTAAGGTGGTGAGCACTAGGAATCGTCTGGCTAAAGGTGAATGCCTGTACTGTGAAAAGGCCAAGGGGGGAAAGTTGGAATCCCCAAACCTGGTAAAGATTTATGACTATGTCCCTCTAGCAGGGGAGGACAGTTTCGTCGTGTCGGAATTCTATGAGGGTGGAACCTTGGGGGCGCTGAAGTGCTCGACAGCGGAAAAAGTAAAAATAATCACCAGAAATGTTATCCCGCTGCTCCTAGCTATAGAACTTTTCCAGAGCCACTGTATAATTCACAGAGACCTAAAGCCTGGAAATATCATGCTCACTAAATCTGGCCGGATGGTGATCATTGACTTTGGAATAGCGGAGCTCTGTGATGAGTATGGCATTATTCCCCATAAAGAGGGCTCCTACTCAGGAACAGAGCCATTCATAGCGCCCGAACTGTGGGCCGCCGAAGGGTTGGATATAGTTGGAGCAAAATTTAGTGATCTCTGGGGCCTCGGAGTGACACTCTATGTGGTGATTACGGGTGAACATCCGTTTAGGGTGCTGAGTAACAGAGGAGATTATTTCACAAAAATTATTGGGGTATTTGCGGGTAACAACTTGCTGAACAAAAAGGAAAATCATGAGCCCTTCAGGCGAGGAATTAGGGAGAGACTTCTCAAAGCTGGGGCTGGCCCTCTGATCAGCCAGCTGATAGTGCGGCTGCTAGAGCCGGTGCGCCAGATGGCACTCCATGTCGGTGAAATTTTGGTTGACATTAGGAAAATGAAGCCAGAGGCTGAGGAAGAATATGATCTCATGACCGAAGATCTAACCTCAGGGAGTTTAGTCAGTCTTCCAGGGCCGCTGGCTGTTGAAAAGATGGGTGGAGAGACGGTAAAGAGGTTTGGCATTCTGGGTATTCTAGGAAGACACTTTGGCACATATTTTCCGGAAATACTAAAGCCCATCGGTGACCCTCTGGACATTTCTCTGGTGGGGAGTGGACAGTTTGCAAAGGTGTACAGGGTGTTTAGCAGCCGGCTCAGCGAATTTGTAGCGATTAGGATGGTAACCAATGGACAAATGGCGATGGGTGAAATCGCCTACTATGAAATGAGCATGGGGGGCAAACTGGAATCCCCGAATTTGCTGAAGGTCCACAAATTTGTCAACTCCTCGGATGGAAAGTGTCTTGTCATGTCAAAATTCTACGGGGGTGAAACTCTGGAGAGTCTGAACTCTTCGACTATTTCATCTAAAGAAAGGGTAGAGATAGTCACTGGGATGGTCCTCAGGCTACTCCAGGCTCTAAAAATGCTTCATAGCCATGGAATAGTTCACGGGGATATTAAGCCCAAGAATATACTGTACGACAAAGGTCAGCCGATTATCGTTGACTTTGGATTCGCAAGACTGTGCGATGCCAAAGGCTTTTTCCAGAGCCAGGAGAAAGTAATCTATGGGACACCCCTGTTCATGGCGCCGGAGCTACCATCCTCTGGACAGGATGGGGTTAGATCAACATTAGTGGATCTCTGGGCTCTCGGGGTGGTGCTCTACATGCTCATCACAGATAAGCATCCCTTTGAAGGGTTGCAACAATTAGGCAATTTTAGTAATATACCTGATGCTATCTCTAGTCTGGAGGAGAATGGAGATTACTGGGAATCATTTAGGAGCGATCTTAGTGAATGTCTCCTAGCCGCTGGGGCCGGAACCCTGGTCACCTGGCTGATTCAGCAACTGCTGGAGCCGGAACGTCTGAAGACTATGGATGCCAGTGAGATTTTGGCTGGCATTGAGAAACTCAGAGTGGGAAACGAGTCCGAGTATGAAATCATGACTAAGAGTAATCGGTCGGTTCCGGAGGAGTTGTCTAGGAAGCGGGAGAAAAGTGAAGTCATAGACCAGGCGAATACAACATTTGACCAGGGATTTCCAAAAGGTAGCGAGACACCGGGAAAAAACAGTCCCCCTAAGTAGTAGATCCCAGCTCCCCCATACCGGGGAAAGAACCATAGCAGACCGGCACCCCTCGGGGGGTGCCGGTCTGGAGTAGCTGGTCGGTGGGAACTCTGCGCCACAGCTGTCGCTCTCTGCCCCGGATTTTTGGCCTGGCTGGGGCAGTCAAAAATCCTGGTCCCACTCTGGCCTGGGTTTTCTCCGGGGAAAGGCCCCTGGCGGGGGACGGAGAAATATTAGAGCAGCTCCCCAGCTGGTCTGATTTGCGGTGGTTTCATGGTTTATTCGGTGGTTTGGAATTAATATAGAAACTCTTGACTGTTAAAATATATTATATACACATAGCACTACTCATGAAGAGATTTTATATGAAAAGATTTTCGACTATTTTGCTGCTACTAGCCGTCCTAGGTGTCGGTGGTGGAAGTTTTAGGTCTGTTGGTGCTAGCGAGCCATTGAACACCACCACTACGATGGAGGGACTGATCTGCGGTGTCCTGGGGTTTCTGACGGGTAAGGTGGGAAAAGCGCTGGCGGCCTTTGCCTGCATGGGTGTGAGTCTTGCCTTCCTGGCGGGAAAGGTCTCCTGGACTCTGGTGCTCACCTTCTCGCTGGCCATGGCCTGCATATTCGGAGCTCCGACCATAATCCAGGCCTTCACTGGCTCTGGAGATGCAGCCTGTAAAGGCACCACCGACAAACCTTAGCCACTCTGTCCGGGCTAGGGGGCGCTGGAGGCGCCCCCTAGCCCGGACAGGTTTCGGAGGGCGGCTAGCTAGCGCTAGCCGGCGGTCCCCTCCCGTCCCCAGAGATGATAGGGGGGCGCTCCCTAGCATGGTTAGCCGAGTCCCAGCGCCCTAGCGGAGAGGTGACCGTGGCGAAGCTGGAGTGGCCTTGGGGCATTGGCCCGGCTACTGCGGAGTCTAGTTTAGCAGACTGTTGTTAAATATGCAGACGATACTATCAGAAATTCTCAGGGAAAACTGCAGCTGAACGGTGTTCACTAGCACGTAGGGCCCATCAACAATATACTTTAGCTGAGTCTCTAGGCCGTCCATATCCACCCCATAGATGTTTGGGACAATGCTGTTGCTTTCAAACTCAAAGTAGGTGTTTAGGCCGTCGTCGAAGACCTTAAGTACCCTTATGGCCCTGTTTCTGCTAGTCGTCATTAGATAATCAAAATTCAGTATTGTCCCACTTTTGAAATTATCCAAAACCGTATCTATCTCGCTTTTGTTTTTAAGATCTAGGTTCTTCATGGTGCCATAGCTGGCGGCGGGCATCTTTGGAATTTTAGCGCCATTGTCAGGGTAGAAGAATCTGACAGAGTATATTAGCTCCTCATCCCCCTTGTTTTCATAGCTGTCGGCTCTGAGGTGGAACATATAGGTCCTCTTGGAGGTTATGATGGTCATGTTCGTATTGGTATTTATCTGCAGCGGCCTTATGAAGATCCTATTTTTAACCGGTGTTATTTTCCAAGGGAATGCCTCCCCCAGAGAAATTATATCTATCTTTTCGTCGCTCTCCAACTCTATGAAGGACTGAAATCCATAGTGAAAGGTTAGCTCTATCACTTCATTTTCGTTGTAGACAAAGGTTTTTATTCTAGAGTCTATGGTGGTTGGTATATCGCCCTCTATGGCCACAGCCCAGAGGGGTGCTCCTCTGGCAGAGGCTAGCACTAGCGCCAGCAACAGAATAGTTGCTCTGGCCATCCCCATGCCGCCATCATCCCCTCCGTTTAGTTCTCCTGCCATTGTTCTTGCCAGCTGCATCATATGTTCATATCGTCACCAACGTCATACTTTACAACCTGGAAGCCAAGGGGATTAGACAACCGTTCCTCACTTGTCATCCGCATGTCGGCAAATTTAAACTGCACATTGGCTATGAGATGCCTCTCCCTCGGGTAAAGGGAGGATATGGCGGGCGCGCTGTTGTAAGCGACAAATCTTATGCTAGCTATCATCGGAGACAGGAATACTATGGATTTAATCTTAATTGTCAAGGTTCCCTTATCTCTAAGTATGTTAACTACACTGTCCGCATTGGAAGGACTGTATTTTTGATACATTTTCCTGTACACTGTCGGCGTAGTGAGCATACCGAGTTTTTTTCTGTCGCTCACAAAGGTAACGTAGTTGTAGCCCTCTCCAACCTCTAGAAAAGAATTCAGATAGAACCTCTTTATGGATTCATCGGCCGTCAGCCTAGTCTCACTCAGGTTTTCAACCACGTTCAGCAGCCCCGTCTTGTCCTCAAATTCTATCACGTAGGGTTCAAAGGATTTGGATTCGGTAAATTTTTTAACAAAAATAACTGCTATGACCACGGTGGCCATCGCCAGAATGCAGAAGAATGAAAGAATTTTCTTCTGCAGAAGAATCAGCTGGTATTTATTCGAATACCAACTCCTTAGCTTCAGCTCTTCCTTTTTCTGTGCCATAGTACGGCCCTCCAGCATTTACCTCCTCCTAGGAAGGCATTATAGCCCTAAACATTTTATTTTCAATGTGATTGTACAGGTTATAGGTCCACAGCATATGAGACAAATTTACCCCACTCCGGTCAGTGATGGATGTTGGAACCGTTGCAAATTAGTTTAAATATAGAGCTGCTTCAATGTTCCTCCAGCATCTGTCTGACCTCTCTGGAAAGAGGAATCCAGGAAAACCCTAATTTGCAGTAGGGCCATTCTCTATTCCCATGCATTGACCTCCTCGTTTCTGTTAAAATTCAATCAAACAACGGCAGAGAAAGTTATTTTTTTAATTCCCCGGGGGGTCTGCTGTGAATTTACCCTAGGCTCCCTACTCTGGGGTAGTCTCGGAAGTACAATCGGACCGGGTTGGTCCCATCTCCAGCAGACTCTCCCTGTCTATGCTAAACTCTCTAGAGGGCCACTTCGGCCCACAACACCTCTAGCCAGCTCTCTCCGGTCTCCTGACTCCACTCTGGTCTCTGGCCAGCTAGCCGGCCTAGAGTCTAGCCCTGGGACACCCTGAACCTAGAGTTTTTCTTGTTTATCACAACCAACACAGATTTCAGCGAGCCATCCTTCCTGCTCTTCTTCCTTCTCACAACTTTACAGTTCTTGTCTCTAGTTTTAGACGTTTTTATAGACGCAACTACCTTCATCAGCTAATCTAACACACAGCCTAG
>JAITSP010000006.1 GCA_031287725.1 Rickettsiales bacterium | reverse complement strand
CTAGGGAAGAGTGTGAGGGACAAAAAGAATAAAATGAATGGAGACAACAATACCACAGAAGAAACCCCCCCTGATACTTTTATAGCCCAGATCAAAGAGCTGACAGAACTCCATCACTCTGGGGATAATCTGGAGATAGAGGTTGATGACAATGGAAATGTGACGGTGAGGGCTCAGGAGAAGACATTGACTCTTACTAGTCCGATTACCATAGAAGGCTACAACAATGGCCCTGCTCTGACTCTGACTATCACCCCCGGAGGAGATGTGACTGTCACTGGACTGGATCCCCTCAGCCAGACCATTGGCAATCTGGAGACCATCGAAAAAGATCTAGAGGAGAAAAAGACAACGGCAGAGGAGACAGAGAAAAAGCTGAGAGAAGAGGAAGAGAGAAAGAGACAGGAGGAGGAAGAGAGAAAGAGACAGGAGGAGGAGCAAAAGAGACAGGAAGAAGAGCAGAAGAGAAAGGAAGAGGAGGAGAGGATAAGGGAAGAGGAGCAAAAGAGACAGGAGGAGGAGAGAAGGACAGAAGAGGAGAAGATAGAAAAAAAAGGGATAAAAGAGGTGGAAGAAGAAGAAGAGGGAGAAGAAGCAGAAGCAGAAGAAGAAAGAGATGTAGAAGGAGGAGAGGAAACAGAAGAAGAAGAGGTAAAGGAAGAAGAGGTAAAGGGAGAAGAAGAGGAAAAAGAACCAAAGGAAGAAGAAGAGGTAAAGGAAGAAGAGGAAAAGGAAGAAGAGGTAAAGGGAGAAGAAGAGGAAAAAGAACCAAAGGAAGAAGAAGAGGTAAAGGAAGAAGAGGAAAAGGAAGAAGAGGAAAAGGGAGAAGAAGAAGGAAAAGAACCAAAAGAAGAAGGAGAAGATGGAAAAGAACCGAAAGAAGAAGAAGGAAAGGAGGAAGAAGAGAGAAAGAGAAAGGAAGATGAAGATGGCACCTATTTTGGGGGCTCAAATGAGTTTGATGATGATAACAAGAGTACGGATGAGGAGACGGCAATTGGCCAGAGAGATTTGACTACAAAAATTATGAAAAAACTTAGGGATCTCAAGAATCTATACAAAGAAATAGCAGAAGACTCTGATTCAGGGAAAAATGCCGAAAGATATGTCAAGATCTTCTACATTCAGAATGAACTTGTGGATGATCTTGGGAACGAGGAGAAGAGACGGAATATTGCAGATAATCTTGAGAAACTGGAGAGCAAGGGAGTTCGGCGGGAGGATAGAGTTAGGCTGGCGACGGCGCTGGAAGAGATGCCAGCTGGGAGTTTTGACAGCGATTCACCCGTTGGACATGGAAAGATGTACAACCATCTGACCCATATGGCTATGTGCTGGGCTAGAGCAGAATATAATACCAAATATTTATCAAATAGTTCTAGAGAGAAGGAAGAGGAAGGGGAAGAGAGAGAGAAAGAGGAAGAGGGAGACTTGAGCGAGAAAAAAGAGGAAAGGGGAGAATTAGATAGGGAGAAAGAGAAAGAGGAAGGGGAAGGGGAAGAGAGAGAGGTTTTTGAATCAAAAAATAACGGTGGGAGTGGAGATGGTAGTGAGGAAGGTATAAAAGAGATAGAAGAACCGCTTATTAAGGAAAATGAAGGTGTAGATGATGAAAAAAATGCTTGGGGAAAGAGATCAAACGGTACACCGAAGGGTGGAGATGAACAGGAGAAAAAGGATGATGAACAAGAGAAAAATGATGGCGAAGAAGAGAAAAAGGATGGCGAAGAGAAGAAAGAGAGTAGGGCGCTGGATTTTGACAGTGCTTTCACAGCGCACATCGCCGATGCAGAGCCCAACATGTCGGATGCCCTAGAGAATGAGATGAAAAAGCGGGATGCTAAAGAAGTGGTGGCTCCAGACTTCACCAAAGACAATAGCCTCTGTCGAATGTTGGCTGAGGCGGAGGTAAGTAGATTTACGGCTCTTCGAACCAAAGAGGTGGCCGAAGCTGCTAATAAAACTGCTGATGACCGGGGGGAAAGTGAGAGTGCTGAGACGAAGAAGACAGCTGTCCATGCTGTAGATGCAACTAGGGGTGTTGGCTGGGATAAATTTTCAGATTCCTACAAGAAGGCTGTTAAAAATTACGATAACAGCATTAGTTTTCAGCATTTCAAAGATGAGACCAGAAGCAATGAGAGGATCCTCACCTTCAAGAAGAATGATGTAACCCTCACTCTGACCTTCAATGATGGGAAAGGTGAAAAATTCGACATCCTTAGGATGAGTGAGCATCTAGGTAAGAACGTCGGTCTGGTGGGGGGACTGCTGGAGTATATAGAGGCTGATCCAGACTGTGGCATTGGATTAGCTGATTTGTCAGCTATGATGGCTATCAAAACTAAGAAGGCCAATAAAATATCTGATGATAACAAAAAACTTGAGATTCTGTTGGCCAATTTTGGCATAGAGAATAGCGAAGGCAAGCAAACCGGAGAGTTACTGACCGAAGAGCACAAAACACTGTTCAGGAAGTCCTTTGGATATGATAATGGGAAAGATCGTCAATTTGATACTCTCATGGGTAATGCCAAAGGCCTTGTCAAAAATAAAGCTATGTGCTTCTAGTGGACTTCCGAAGACCCATGTCTAGGGCCCCTCTGGGATGGATGCTAGTTCTGTCAAAGCTGGGGGAAGGAGATGCCCTGGTGAGTCTGGTCTAGGGGCTAGCGTAGGATTCGCAGCCGGGAGCTGGAATGGGTCTGGGAATGAAGTTGTTGGAAGGAAAGAGATTTGTCGGAGATTGGAACTTCTGTAGCTGGTTTAGGCTGGGCCGGGGTAACTGGAGAGGATAATTGGCTGCTCCGCACAACCTACTGCCACTGACTTTCTACCCTCTCCCTAGCTTCGCGCCGCCGGCCCGAAGCCTCACCTCGCTGATGGGCTGGATCAGAGGCCGCCGATACCCTTGCTCCAGCCTTTTTCTCTTTCTTTGTTCTCGTTACTGATCCTGCCTCCTGGTTTCATTAGATCTGCGGAGGCATTCTTCGCCTTTTGGGAGAGTGGATCGCGGATGCCCGCTATTCCTTCGGGAGGAAGGGTACCCGTTTTGACCCTATTATCTCCCAGGGGCTCAAGCCCCTCAAGGAGATCTATCTCCTTCAGGCCCTCAAAGAACTCGGGGAGAAGATCCAGAGTTTCAATGGGAGTTTCAATGGGAGTTTCAGTGGAAACGATGGGTGACTCTTTCCTTGTCCTCTTTGAGTCATTGCTATTATCTTCATACATAGGATTCCTCAATTAATGTAGTTTCTAAATCATACGTCCGGCTAGCTAGAGGACCTAACGCCTCAGATTTCCGCACAGACTGGAGTCTATAGGACTAATTGAAAAAATCAATAGGATTTTTTGTAAAAATCTCTGAAATATACCATAAACATATAACTATACATGAAATTGATCGTCCCGCTCCGGGAGTCGGGAGTGGTGACTGCCGGCAATTCCGGAAGGTTGGGTCGCTAGCTATGGAGCTAGGAGGCCCTTCGGCTTCGGGGAGATGCGAGGGTGCGCCAATCTTTTGCTTCCCGTGTTTCAAATTTTATTGACATTATATAATATATGGTGATGCTTGCGGCAAAATTTTATTTACTAGCGCTGTGAAGTTAATGATATGGTCTCGGGGCCCGGTGGCCCTGGTGGTGGCAGTGGCGATGCTGTGCCAGGGTGTGGCGAATGGTTCCTCTCCAGAGAAGTCCGGAGAGGAGAAGGAAAAAGCTTGGTTTGAGGGAAGTGTCCTCACCAGGTACACACTTGATTCTCTGCTGGAGAGTAATGTCGGCAGAGACGGCGATGGGAAGAAGAAGTCTCTGCCGGAGATCTACATGGACGGTAGTTTCCAGCTGGGTGGTGGCTTTCTGATCCATACGAACATGGGTCTGCGTCCCCTCATGGAGCGGGAGAACTCTGGCAGTGAGGGCTATCTGCCGAGAAAACACTATTTTTTCGGAAGACTCGGTCTTGTGGCCGAGGAGATAGATCTTGAGTACAGAGAGGAGCGGCTGCTGTTTGGTGTGGGCAAGTTCAATCCAAGTTTTAGCTGTGCATTGAAAAATAGCTACTACGGGATAGGCGGTACCAACATAGTGGATAACTACCAGCCTCTGGAAAAGCTGGGTTTCTATGTGACTATGATCCTGCCTATGCTCAGGGCGAGGGTAAACTTCTTCCGCAACGATGTGACATTTCTGAGCCACAGCCTATTCACTGACCGGAGAGGCTACGACCTGAAGGGCGATATGGGTAACGTGCAAGATATCTTCGAAAATTTTTCGCTTACAGCTGAGTTTCCGACCTCGGACAACTATAGAGTCAATCTGGGCTTTAGAAAATTAGCCACGACCGATCCAAAGAGGAAGTCCGAATTTGGCTACCTCTTCGGTCTTGGCTGCACCATCGAGGAAACCCGGGACAGTATCGGGGCTGCGCCACTGCTGGAAGTGGTGCTGCTGCATAATCGGGGTGGAGAGCTAAAGGCCGATTCGCTCTATGCGGTGGTAAATCTGCCGTTTTTCTACGATAATTGGAATTTTGGTTTTAGCTGGAGCGCCCGGAAGGAGCTGTCTTCCTGGGACGGTGACTCGCAGATGATAATCCAGAGCAGCATTAGCTACCTATTCCGGAATGGCCTAGCTGTGGACTTCTCTAGAAAATACGAAGATGAAAACTATAGAGATTCCGAAGGGAAGAACCGGATAAATAAATTTAGCTCCTGGGGGGCGAGACTGTCCTACACGCTGAAGTTTGACTAGTGAAGTTTTCCGGACTGTTTTCAGGAGGCTAGAGGAACAATTCCAGGAGGACAGAAACAGCCACATCCTGTGGTTGCCGGTGTTCTTTATCCTTGGAGTTTTTCTCGGTTTCCATTGCTGCCGGGGCTGCGGCTTCGCACTGGCCCTGCTGTTGGCTTCTTCGGCTGCTGCTCTGGTGAGAACGGATTCCGCACTGGGAAAAATCGCTGTTATTCTAATATTTTTGGCTCTGGGGTTTCTGAGAGCCCAGAGACACATAGCCGACTATGATTTTCCAGTGGTGAGGTATAATCTCGGGAGGGTTCTGGTCCACGGCTCCATAGAGGATGAGGTGATAAATTTCTCCAAGAATGGGGAAATACAAAAGCATCTGGTGATCAATGTCCAGAGAATCGAGGCCCTAGACAGGAATAGCGCCTTTGCCCGGGATAAAAATTTCAAAACCCCTAGAAGGGTCAGGGTTAGGCTTCGGAATCCGGAGCAGGAGATAAAGCTTGGTCCAGCCTCGCTGGAGGTTAATCTGATGCCTCTAGAGGCTAAAAGATTTGGCTCAGACTTCGATCTCCAGATGTACTTCTACTTCAGAAAAATTGGATCCATGGGCTATGGCGCTGTACTCAGAGAGCAGGCCGATGGTCTGGCTGCCAGAGACTGGAGGGGTTTAACCTTCAGGCAAAGGGTGGACGGATTCCGCAGAAGGTTGGCTCTGCGCATAATTTCCGTTCGCCCAGGCCCCTCAACGAGTATGATAGCCACAGTTCTAACGGGCTACAGGGGTTTTATGAATAAAAATCTACTAAAGCTGATCAATGAGCTAGGTCTCTCCAGCACCATATCCGTTTCTGGTGTACATATGCTCATACTCTCCCAGCTAGTCCTGGCGATACTAAAGAAAATTCTCTGCAGATTCGAGACTCTGGCCGCAAGATTCAGTGTGTACAGAGTGGCGGCTGCCATTTCCATCCTACTGAACTCCCTCTACCTGCTGGTCGGAGGTTTTTCAATATCTTCAATCCGAGCTCACATGGTGAATGTGCTAGGCCTCCTTGGGCTGCTGCTGGATAGGTTTGGTAGCCCCCAGAGGGCTGTGATGCTTGCCCTGTTCGGCATGACCTTCGCTAGACCGGATCTTCTCTTTAGAATTGGTTTCTACATGTCCTTTCTCTCCTCTCTGGTCATGGTGGCCTTTGTGGACTACTACTACATCCATAGAGTGAATGAGTACACCTACTTTAGAGGTGGTCTCGGAGAGAATATCAGGACAAACATTATGATATCGCTCCTTGTGGAAATGGCTGTGGCCCCGCTTGAAATATACAGTTTCAATACCTTTAGTTTCTATAAGGTCCTGGCGGTTCTGATTATAAATCCATTTATCACCTTTCTAGCCATACCGCTGGGTCTGGTGTCCTTGGTCCTATACCCTCTGGGGCTGGAGCGCCTTCTAATTTATCCTCTGGCCCAGGTGACCGACGTTGTCATAGCTCTGATAAAATTCTTCGCTAGAATGCCGAAGTCTGTGATCCACGTCCAGTCCCCCAGCCTGGCCACGATGACCATTCTGGTGTTTGGCATAGTCTGGACCTCACTCTGGACCAGAAGCTGGAGAAAGCTGGGCCTCTGTCTCTACCTCGCTGGGATAGTCTCTATCCTACTCCCCAGAAGACCGGATGTGATCATAGACAATGGTGGAGGAGCAGTCATATTCTTCGACGAGAGGGGCAGAGCCTATGCCTACGGTCCCAGTGGCAGAGGGATCAGAAATATTCTGAGTAAATTCGGAGAGGACCACTATGTGGATCTATCCCTCAGGAGGCTGGACTCCTGCAGATATTCTGGGGCGAACCGCTGTAGTCGACTCCAAATCCACGTGGATTCTTTCCTGTTCCAGAAAAATGGACAACAGCTGTGCATTCGCAAGGGCAAAAATTTTCAGCTAGATGGCGATGTTTCTAATTTCAGAGTGTTGTTTCTAGAGAAACCTAGCCATGGTAGACCTTGGTTTAGCAACTGCCACAGCCCTAGGGACCGCTGCTGTGGATATCTAAAGAAGTGGAAGGTAGAAAGGCACCCGGAGAAACCCGGAAAGTGAATTCCGGAATTTTATCATAAACTTTGACCCTTTTGAGTTAATTTCTGATGAGAAATTCCAGATCAGGCCTGCTGTTGAGTTAACTATTCCGATGCCTAATTCCAGAAGCCCCAGCCCCCGGAGGGGGCTGGGGCTGGATAGCTTCGCCCCAGAGCTGACCTCCGGAGCAGCTCCAGACTTCTCTAATTTACAGCAAGATCCTTCGTGGATCTAGCTCCTAGCGGCTGGCTAGCCGGCGGGGAATGAACTAATGGCTAGCGTTGCCCAATTCATCTTCCTCCAATTTATCTTCCTCCAGTTCCTTTGGTTCCTGGCTAGGGGAGTATAGACCTCTGGTTGAGCGGTTGTATAGGCCGTCTGCCATATTTTTGGAGACATTCTGTCCTAGCACGACATCCCCTAGGAGAGCTGCCATGGCGATGCAATGCTGGTCACCGCTGGCATCTAGAGGTTTGCAGCTATCCTCAATGTCCAGTCCCCCGAGCAGTTCAGCCACATCTTCCCTTTGTTCCTGGATATCGGACATTCCTCCGTGAATTCTGGCAATTTTCCAGAGATTTCTGGCTTCCGAGCCCTCCATTTTCTCTGGCCTGAGCATTCTACCTAGTTCAGTCCAATATTTTTGAGCTTTTTTCCAGGTTCCTGTGGGTTCTCCGGCTCTATGCTCTTCCGTTCCCTCCGCTGTGCCCTCCTCTATGCGCCTCAGCTGGTCTAGCTTTACAGGTAGATTTGAAGGATTTAGAGGCCCTACAATAGAGTTTAGTCCAGAATCGGAGGGCCAACTAGAAAAATAGCTCCTCCAAAAATACCCATCAGCCACTGCTTCATTCCCACCCTTAACTGAAAGGCGATTTCTCCCCATTTTTCTAGTTGGCCTATAGTACATATAATTTATCCTAAGTTGGGCTCTAACAAAAGCCAACTGATTATGTCTGAACTCTTCATTCTTCTGCTCCCATACCTCCTGAATTCCACGCTCGCTAGAATACAGAATACCCAGCAGCATGCTATATTCACCCAGCATCAAACTTCTCTTAGCATTCTCATCGTCCTTAGCCATCTCCGACATCTTTTTCAACAGAGTATCACCATCATCGGGAACAGCTGGACAGTTCCTATTTTCCTCACTGTAGCCACCAAGAGCGTTTGCTACAGCTTCAATTCTGCAGAGACCAGGCTGATCAACCCGTCCTGAATCCTCAAGCCTAGCCAATAGGCCAATGAGTGCCCTTCGGGCTAGGTAGACCTCTTCCTCCGCCTTTCTAAGGTCCCTCAGGGCCGGAGAGTCAGCCAGAGAGGTGGTCAGATTTTCAATCCTCAGAGCAAGGTCATTTATTCCTTTCAGCTCTTGGGCTAGAGGTTCTGGCGCTGAGCTGCGAAAAAAATTCCCAATGACGGGTACTGTTAGTGCATTTCCCTCTCTCATTAGATCTTCAATGATATTTTTTGCGAAGCTAACGCTGGCATTCACTATTTTGAGTCCAGCCGCCAGCGACTCCTTTTTTTTTCACTTCGATGTATTCACTGTGCCCCAGTATTTCTTCTACATTCATGTCCACAGCTATCCTAGGCCGTTTCCCGGGCCTATTTTCGGGAGTAGCTCCCCCCCCTCCCAGCAACATCTAGCACTGGCGCATTTCCAGCTGCCATCGTCTCTTCCCTGGGCTCACTCCCAGGGGCAACCACATCCTCAGCGATGGCTAGCACTGGCGTGTCTTCAGCTGCCATCGTCTCTTCCCTGGGCTCACTCCCAGGGGCAACCACATCCTCAGCGATGGCTAGCACTGGCGCAGCCACAGCCAACAGCACCAGGATCCTGGCAGCCATAGTCTTTACGTATAACATAAAACCTCCTTTTATTAATAGAATTTCTCCTCCCGGAAGGGCTGGTCGACGCCTTCCATTGGCGAACCCAGCGACACTGCCAGTAGAGAAAAAACATTCTCACACTGCCATTGTAATGCAAGGTAAACACTATTCAATGGGGGAGGTGGACATTAATTGTAGCAGTAGACTAGGAATGATCCTGAAATATAGCCATTCGCCGAGAGATATAGAAATTAAAAAAATATTTGACTACCTTTGTCTGGAGGGAGGAGTTTTGGCTAAAACACCAACCACTCTGCCTTCTCTCCCAGGGTTTCAGCAGTATTCTCTAGAATAGCGGCCGACCTAATTCTCCTGCCCCTTCTCCCTCCGCTAGGCCAGCGAATATCCGTTCTAGTATGAATTCGTCGGGAATGTCGCCATTTCTAGGTACTCATGTTCACCAGATCTGAGGACTGGACCTTCTGAAAAGTATCCTTTGACCACATTGCCATCCTCATCGGTCAATTCTCCGTAGCCGTCGTACTCCCCATCCTTCCAATGGCCTCTGTAGCTATCACCACCTTCCCCAAGCAGCTCTCCGTAGCCATTAAGTTCTCCTCCCTTCCAATGGCCTCTGTAGCGATCACCATCTCCCTCAACCAGTTCTCCGTAGCCATCGTACTCCCCATCCTTCCAATAGCCTCTGTAGAGAGAGCCATCTTCTTCGATCAGCTCTCCATAGCCATAGCGTTTTCCATCTCTCCAATGGCCTCTGTAGCTATCACCACCTTCCCCAAGCAGTTCTCCGTAGCCATCAAGTTCTCCTCCCTTCCAGTGGCCTCTGTAGCGATCACCATCTTCTTCGATCAGCTCTCCATAGCCATCATACTCTCCAGCCTTCCAGTGGCCTCTGTAGACGTTATCATCCTCATCGGTCAATTCCCCATAGCCATCGCACTCTCCAGCCTTCCAGTTGCCCTCATAGACAAAACCATATTTTGTAGAGGCTAATCCTCCCCAGCCATGAGGTTTTCCGCCAGAGAATTCCCCCGCATAGACGAAGTCATCAGGAGCTCTCACAATCCCTATTTTTAGGATACCATATCCAGACATCTCTCCCAGCAGCTCTACGCTTTTGCCATCTGGCCCCGTCAGCTTCCCGCTCCACTCGGAATTTTCATTCCTAGTCACCTCCCCGCCGTAGGTGAGATCCATTATGGTCAGTCTCACGTAGCGTCTATTGTTTTTCTTTCTCATATTTTTTGAAAAATATTTATTTGCATAATCCTATAACGTAGATAATAATATGCAAGATTCCATAGACAGGCTCCACGAACCAGGTTTCCTCTATATTTCTCCTTCCAGAGGAGCTAGGCGGGCACTAGAGAAATATTAGAGCAGCTCCACAGCCGGTCTTTGGGGTAGACCTGGGGGAATCTAGCCCTTGTTTTTAAACTGAGCCCGCCCTATCATGGGTACACTTACTTTTCCATTAGTTTTTCTCTTGGAGTACGAGAAATACATCTATAACAGGATACTGCTGTACTACGACATATCGGAAAAGATCAGAAGCGAGATCCTCGGGCTGGACGATGTCGACGACATAACAAAGTTCGATGTGCTGCTGCCATTTCCTGATGATATAGAGAGAACCACCGATAGGCTGGTGGAGAAATATGTGGAATACCTCAAGAATATAAAAAATAGTGGGACTAGAGATGAGATATTTGCCATTCTAGACGGTCTTCTAGAGCGTGTTGCTGTTTACAAAAACACGTTATATGATTTTTACAGAAACAAGTGAACTGGACATGCAGGATATTTTGAATGACACAGAGACGATGATGCAGAGGGCGCTGGAGTCCCTGGGGAAGGATCTGGCCACCGTCAATGCTGGCCGGGCTACGCCTTCTCTGCTAGATAGGGTTATGGTTGACTGCTATGGCGATCGCACACCCCTCAGCAGGGTTGCTGCCATATCCGTTCCAGACCCCCTCACCCTATCTCTCCAGATCTGGGACAGGTCGATAGTGTCAAACGTAGAGAAGGCCATATTGGCTGCAAATCTTGGCTTCAATCCAGTGGTCGATGGACTATCCATAAGAATTAATATACCGAAACTCAGTGAGGAGCGAAGAAGGGAGCTGTGCAAACTGGTTAGGAAGTATGGTGAGGATAGAAAGGTGTCCATTCGGAACCTGAGGAAAGACTCTCTGGAGAAAATCAAAAAAATCAAGAGCAATTTTGGTGAAGATCTGGTGAGAGATTTTGAGAAGAAAGTTCAGAATCTGACGGATAAATATGCAAAGACTGTGGATGATATGGTTTCTACCCGGGAGAAGAATCTGATGACGGTCTAGGAGACTCGCGGTGCTAGGAAAACTCATAGTCCAGAGTCTGCTGCCGGCGGCCCTGGCAGGCCTCCTCTATAGGATTGGAAGGAAGGGCAGGGGAAACTCTGGTGCCCTCGGCGGGGGCGATGAAAATTTTCCCAGAAGCCTAGCTATAGTGATGGATGGCAATGGCAGGTGGGCAAAAAAGAGGAACCTGACTGTGAATATGGGCCACAGAAGGGGAGCGGAGGTGCTAGAGAGGATTCTGGAGCATGTCCAGAGGCGAGGCATCAGATCACTAACTCTCTACGCATTTTCGACGGAGAACTGGGAGAGGTCTGGAGAGGAGGTTAATTATCTCCTGGGGCTGGTCGATTCCTACCTGGACAACTATTTCGACAGACTGTCGGAGAAAAATGTCAGAGTAAAGATAATTGGAGATCTAGGGAGACTGAGCCCGGCCATGCGCGAGAAAATCCGGGGGCTAGAGGAAAGGACGGCTGGGGGCGATGAAATGTTTCTAAATGTAGCCTTTAGCTATGGAGGGAGAGCAGAAATAGTCAACGCGGCGAAAAATATTGCGATGGATGTGAAATCTGGCAAACTCGAGGCTGGAGACATCGACGAAGAGCTCTTCAGAAGGTATCTCTATAGCCCAGAGATGGAATATCCGGACCTCGTCATAAGGACCGGAGGCTATCTGAGGCTCAGCAATTTTCTGCTCTGGCAGATAAGCTACTCGGAACTTTACTTTACTAATGTTCTATGGCCAGATTTTGACGAGAAATGTCTCGATCTTGCTCTAGAGGAATTTAAAAACAGGAAGAGGACCTATGGACGAAGATAAGTTAAAAAAAAGCAGACTGTCCAGCATCTACGGACAGCTAAGGAGCAAAATGGCCACCATCAGTCTCGATAGATGGAGGAATCAGCTGCCGGCGATACTATTTTTTGCACTTCTGCTGCTGTCTGCTCTGTACCAGCGGGTCCTCTCTAGCCTACTGATTGTCTGGCTATGTGTCTACGTTACCCAGAGGACGGTGAGATCTAGCGGGGAGAATCGGCGCCAGAGCAAACTATATAGTATTCTGCTCTACGCCTACACTGTGGTGCCGAGTTTTTCTATGTTGCACCTAGTCAACCTGAGGAGCCCCGCGGATCTGGTGCTATGGCTATTTCTACTGTTCCTGACGATTCGAATAGCTAGCCAGGTGTTTGAGGGTATCTTCGAGGGCAGAATTCTCGCCAGGAATTTGCATCCCACTAGAACCCTCATGGGGTTTCTCGGCTCTCTGCTGGTCAGCATTCCGGTAGGTCTAGTGTCCTCACTATTTCTAAGGCAGAGGCTAGTTCGGTTCACATTCCTGAACCTGCTTATGGCAGCGCTAGTATACGGAGGGGATATTCTGGACCACAGACTAGGAAAGCGTCTGGATCCGACCCAGGAGGATCTATTTCTCAGAGGTTACAACAATATGGCCCTTCTGGCGTCCTTTCTAACATTTTTAACTCTTTTTAAACTTATAGAGGCATGACCCCAAGGACTCGAGTCCTAGCCTCTATCCTCCTGTTGCTAGGGTCCACAGGGGGGTGTGAGAAAAAAAATAGCGAAACTGCTGGAGAAGAGAGAAAGGAAAATTTTGTGGCCCTAAGGTCAGAGGAAACAAATCTCAGAGCCGGTCCTGGAAAGGATTTCCCCATCATCTATGTCTATAGACTAAAGCATATGCCCCTTAGGGTCCTGGGAGAGTATGACAAATGGCTCAGAGTTGTCGACAGGGACGGCGATAGCGGCTGGATAGGTGAGAGTCTGTCCATAAAAATCAGAACAGTCCTAACCCAGAGGACAGAACAGTTTCTATACAAAAACTCTGACAGCATAGCCTATCCAACCCATAGGGTGGGGAAAAATGTCATAGGAAGACTGGTAAAATGCAAAAAACACAGATGCAAGGTGAAAATAGGTAAGGTTACCGGCTGGCTAGACAGATCCGACATCTGGGGCCAGGACAACTGAAAGGTCAAAAGATTAAGTTTGTTTCCTAGGCAGACTAGACCAACTAGAGAGCTGCCGTGGAGCTGCTGCACTATCTCTCCCTCCATCCGTCTGGCTCTTCTCCTAGCTGTCTAGTAGACCCCCAGAGAGAAATCTAATTTGCGACGGAGCTGCAATAGCACCCTAGCTCCGAAATACTCTGGCCCTTGGCGACTCCAGAACACCTCCACCGCCACCAACCTAGTTCCCCGAGAACTCCGAGGGAAGCCAGGAGAGAGGCCCCCATCTCCGAGAATTTTCTCGGAGATGGGGGCCCAGGCCTTTCCAGAGGGGTGTGCCAAAACCTCTAGTTTTTGGCTATCGAACTTTCCTCCTCTCTAGTCTCTTCTTCGGGCGCCACTATCACCATTCCCTGTGCTAGAGCCCTGTCTATTGCCCTCTCTATAGGAGTCCTGACTCTGGTTCCGGAGATCTTTCGG
>JAITSP010000060.1 GCA_031287725.1 Rickettsiales bacterium | reverse complement strand
GAGTGGAGACAGCTGGTTGACCGTAAGTTCGACCTAGCTGAAGGTATGAAGAAGGGTATCAGAAAGGGCAGAAGGGAAGGTATCAGGAAAGGCAGAGAGGAAGGTAGAGTAGAAGGTAGGGTAGAAGGTAGAGTAGAAGGTAGAGTAGAAGGTAGGGTAGAAGGTAGAGTAGAAGGTAGGGTAGAAGGTAGAGTAGAAACCGCCCTGGCAATGCTGAGAGAGGGTATTCCGATGCCAACCATAGCCAAATGCACCGGCCTCAGCGAGAGTGAAATTCTAGAGCTAATGGAAAATCCCAGGAACAACGGATGGTGGAGCTAGAAGAGTGCTAGAGAAGAGCTGGCGGGTTCGCTGTAGATTTTCCTGTAGATTGTTTCTCTTCCCAGAAAAGCTAGCCGGGTGATGGGGAAATGCTAGAACAACCCTATAGCCAGTCTAATTTACGGCGGGCCCATGGGTTCCCAGTTCCTGGGCAATGTTCTGTTCTAGTTTCTCACTAGAAATTCAGCCTGTCTGAACATTAGGGATTCTCCGATGTGTTTTAGGACTATGTTTTCGTTTCCCTCCAGGTCGGCAATGGTTCTGGCTATTCTTATGATTTTACTGTAGACCCGCATGGAAAAACCATATTTCCTATTTGCAAGGTCTAGCATGTTTTCGCTAGCCTCATCTAGACCCATAAACATTTCTATTTCCTCGCTCGTAGCCTGGGCATTGAGTTTGCCACTGCTGCTGCCGAACCTGTCACTCTGCATTTTTCTAGCCCCAGCCACCCTTGTCCTGTATTCTGCAGAAGTTTCAGCTCCGGTATCCATTTTTTTACTTCTACAGAGAGAGACATCCACCCTTGGCACATCGACGAACAGATCAATGCGGTCTAGAATTGGTCCAGATATTTTCTCCTGGTATTCTCTGGCACAGACAGGAGCTCTCCTACACTGTCTAGAGGCATCAGAAAAGTATCCACAGCGGCAGGGGTTCATAGCAGCCACAAGTTGAAACTTCGCCGGGTAGGTTATGTCCTGGAAAGCCCGGGCTATTGATATTTTACCGGTCTCTAGGGGCTGTCGAAGGGAATCCAGCACCTGCTTCGAAAATTCCGGCAGCTCATCCAGAAATAATATGCCATTGTGTGCTAGCGATATCTGGCCAGGCTTAGGCTTGGCACCGCCACCGACCATGGCCGCCATAGAGCAGGAGTGGTGGGGGTCTAGAAATGGTCTCTCGGAAACCATTTCCCCATCCACAAGCTTCCCCGCAACACTGTTTATCATATTTATTTCAAGAATCTCCCTCGCCGTCAGATCTGGCATGATACCCAGGATCCTCTGGGCCAACATCGATTTTCCACTCCCTGGAGGACCCACCATTAGCAGATTATGGCCACCAGCGGCAGCTATCTCCAGAGCTCTCTTGGCCTGCCTCTGGCCCCACACATCTTTGAGATCCGGATACTTCGCCTCCCGCAGAATCCTATTTACTGCGGGTCTCTCCACCTTACAGCGGCCATTAAGGAAATTCACCGCCGTCAGCAGACTGTCGGCAGCCACCATATCTATATTCTCATCGGCCCAGAGTGCCTCCCGGGCAGACCCCTGGGGACATATCAGGCCCAGTCCCTTTTCAACGGCATTGATAGCCGCCGGAAGAATCCCATTCACAACATTTATCGTACCATCCAGAGACAATTCTCCGATGACGATGTATCTATCGACGACCTCCTGCTCCAGTACACCCATCTCTACCAGGAGACCGATGGCCATAGGTAGATCTAGATAGCTACCCTCTTTGTTTATAGAGGCTGGCGATAGGTTAATGGTCAATCTCCTGGAGGGAAAGCTAAGCCCCATGGAGTTTATACTTGCCCTTATCCTCTCCTTTGCCTCGTTAACGGCCTTATCTGGCAGTCCAACTATGTTGAAGCTGGTAACGCCGTGGGACAATTTGACCTCGACACCCACATCGACCGTGTCTATTCCTAGAAAAGCGAACGTCCTTACCCTAGCAACCATAGTCAATTTTTAATATTCATCTAGATTATAGCATAAATTTTTAGTATGTCCAATGGTTAGAGGTTGACAGTTAGCCGGAAGCTACGGGATTCTAGACCGCCAGGGTTCCTCTGGCCAGCACACCATGACGGATGGCGATCAGGTCCATGCGGACTATCTCGAGTTCGCCGCAAATTAGACTAGCCCTGGAGTTGCTTTGATATTCATACTTAGCAGTTTGCCTAGCTCCTAGGTAAAAATATTAGGGCCCAGCTGCAAATCAGATTTTCACTTGGCTTCTCTTCCCGGAGAGGTCAGCAGCCGCTGGAGAAATATTAGGACAGCTCTAAAGTTGGGGGCTGCTGCAGCGGGTCGATCCGCCGCTCTGGGACAGAACATCAGATTGCTCTGGCAGGCATTTGGTCTTCTCTAGAGGGCCATTCGCAGTAGGGTACTCCATCCATCAGCATCTCTAGGCAGTATAGCACATAGTCAACGGTGTTTTCCGGTAGCTCCCCGATGGGAACAAATCTCAGTTCTCCGCACTTGTCCGGTTCGTTGTTTCGAATTTCCCCTTCGAAATCATCCACCACAAAGAAAAAGTCTATGTAGTCGTTAAATTCCGGACTTGCCGCAAATCTAAAGAGGGTGGTACCCAGATGGGCCTTTTTTACAGTCACATTGGCCTCCTCCCTAAGTTCTCTGGCTAGAGCCTCGGCCAGCGTCTCGCCAGCCTCTAGATGTCCACTAGGAATGGTATATCTGCCATCCATAAATCCTGTGTTCTGCCTCAGCGAGAGCAACAGTTGATCATTCGCCAGGATTACGGCGTAGACAGCCGTGGTAATCTTGTATCTATCCTTTTTCACCTAAAAATTCCCATTTGCTATTAGCCTATGCTATAGTGTAGCAGAAGAAGGGCAAGAAAGCAACACCCTAGATTGAAGGTCCACAGCGCGGTCACAACCTTCCTCTCCGACATGCCAGATTTTTCAAGATGGTGATGGAAAGGCGCCATTCTAAAGAGTCTTTTACCCTGGGTGATTTTAAAATAGCCAACCTGTAGCATCGTAGAAAGTATCTCTATCAGGAAGAGCGTAGCCATCAGGGCATAGACCAACTCTATTCCCAGCAGAATGGCTAGGTAGCAGAGTAGAGAGCCTATCATTAGACTGCCCACATCCCCTAGAAATATTTTTGCCGGATGAATGTTATAGATAAAAAATCCACCAAAGGAGGCTATTATTGCAGTCAGCATAATAATTATATCAAATATCAGCCTTCCATCTACCAGACTCTGGAAATAGCCCCGACTGCCTGGCATCCTCAGCATCGCTATGAATGTGGCCGCTATTATCATCACTGGCACGGCCAGTAGACCATCCAGACCATCAGTCATATTCGCCGCGTTAGAGGAGCCACATATTATCAGCATATAGAACACTGGAGCTAGGGCATAGAGCGGTATCCTCACTCTGGAGGGTACCAGCAGCAGATCAGAATTCATATATTCCGGACTACTGTAGAGAAGAAAGAGGATGCCGCTAGCTGCCACCAGCAGCTGTAGGACTAGCTTCCTGCTACCTTTGGCGCCTTTGGTGTCGCTTCGGAAGACTTTTATCACATCATCCACCAGTCCAATGGCAGAAAACGCCACCAGAAAATAGATAGCCACCAGGATCTGGGGCGACCCGAGATCACAGAAAAGCACTATAGTCACTAGCAGAGAGAGACCCACAGCTACACCGGCCATGGTCGGCGTTCCAGCCTTCTTCTGGTGCAGCTCAGGACCCTCTGCCCTGATGGGTTGGAATTTTTTTCGGCTCCTCAGCGTACGGATTAGCAGCCAGATTCCTGCCACAGAGGAAATGAACGAAGTGAAAAAAGAGCAGAGCAGCGTCATCGCTGGACTCTCCAGAGAAATTATTGGATTCATGGACCTCCTTTGGTTTTACTCTAGTCTAGCTGTTTTTCAAATTTAATCAAGAGAAAAGTGAATAGACCTCTTTCCAAATCCATTCCGGTTTCCAGCTATGGAGTGGTACTCTGGAGGAGGCGTAGATCCACAGCCATTGGATATAAAAAATTGGAGGCTCTAGAGGTTCGGCTAGTTTCTCCAGCACCCACCCGACCTTTCTCCGAAGAAAAGCCACCCCAGAGAATCTCTCTGGGTAAAATCTAGCAGTATGCAGGTCCAAACCCATGCGGGAAAAATGGACATTCTGGCGATTGTTTTCTGTGCTAGCTGTCTGGCTGTTCTTGGAATAATTTTATGTTGCCTCCGGGATAGGCTAAATGCCCCCATCGCAAATTGGGTCCCTCTTCCCGAATAGGCTAGCCAGGTGGTGGAGAAATATTGGGGTAGCCCCACACCCAATATACTCCTGTTGAGTTAGCTGTTCTGATGACTAGTTCCAGAACCACCAGCCCCCCAGAGGGGGGCTGGTGGGGGAGGCGATTGGTGGCCACCAGAGGCGATTCCTCTGGCTAGGCAGACCCTTGACTTTATTCTAGGAACATCAATAAATTATAAAAATCAATTTGACAGGTAGTTGTGTCAGTAAAATATCTGCTAATGCTTGGCGTCGGGGCGTGCATCGGACTATCCTATGGCTATAGTGTGTACAAAGGGCGGACAACAAAAGTTAGTTCTCCGGCCGACAGTTCCATGGGAGAAATCTCAGAACGAGAAGTCTCGGAACAGGGAAAAAACTACGGGAAGGTTCTGGTGATCTACTACTCAATGGGCGGTAGCACCAGGTTGGTCGCAGATATTCTTAGGAGAAAGACTGGGGCAGATATCTATGAGATCAAAACACTAAAGAGATACGGGTTCGTTTCTGCAATGTTCGCTAAATTTAGAGGTAGTCGGCGGATCAGGCTAGCTATGGATAATCTTCCGAATCTGGATTCCTACGACATCGTGTTTATAGGTTCACCAGTCTGGGCCTATTCGGTTTCCACTCCTGTACTCTCATTCCTAGAGCAGGTAGATTTCAGAGGAAAAAAGGTTTTACCCTACGCTACCTACCAGGGAAGTGTCGGTAGGTTCCACGAGGTATTCGAAAAGACCACAAGAAATGCGAAAATTCTCAAAGGATTGGACCTAAAGGGAGTTAAGGGGGTCGACAGCCGGCTTCTGGAAAACATGATCTCACATTGGCTGGCAGATCTAGAGGAGAAGGGCTAGTGCTAGGCCTTTCTATGACCCTGGTGGGTTCACTACAGATTAGGTAGGCTGGGGCACTCTGGAATTGTTATTGTTTTGATGTTCCTCCTCCGTCCATCCAGCTTTCTCAGGAGAGGAACCTAGTGTGCAAGGGAGTCGTTAGACCTATTTCCAAGAAATCCCTGGACCCATTGTAAAAATGGACTATTAATCTAGCCATGAACCGTGGCCAGGGTGAGGTTCTCGGGTCTATGTTCAGATATATATCTATAGCCATTGTCTGCGACAGACCAGTAGTCCCTGGACCCATTAGACCTCTTTCCAAGTCCATCCCGGTTTCTGGTCATGGAGTGGTACTCTAGAGGAGGCATAGACCCCTAGCCATTGGCTATAAAAAATTGGAGGCTCTAGAGGTTCGGCTAGTTTCCCTAGCACTCACATGACTTTTCTCTGGATAAAAGCTACTCTAGAGGATCCCTCTTGGGTAAAATCTAGCAAAAGATTCTATTTGACAGAAGGCTAACCCACCTGACTTTTCTCCGAAGAAAAGCCACTCTAGAGGATCCCTCTTGGGTAAAATCTAGCAAAAGATTCTATTTGACAGAAGGTTAAAAATAAGTTATACTAACAGTAACTAATAGTATGGACTAGAAAGTCTAATGCTAGAAAGTCTAACAAAGTCTAATAATTCACTAAGGGAGGAGGTTGGAATGGAAAGTAAGAGAAATACTACTCCTAGTACAGAGGAGAAAAGGTCTAGGGGTCGTCTACTGAAGCCCTCGAGAGACTTCATTTTTAAGCATCTGTTTGGTCTGGAGGGCCAGGAGGAGAGACTTCTAAGTCTTGTCAATGCTATTCTGGGGGGTAATCCCCATATAAAGTCTCTAAGGTTTAAAAATCCTGAGATTCCTAGAGATAGCGAGGATGGTAAGACTGTCAGACTAGATACTCTCGCTGTGACTCTGGATGGCATAGAGATAAATGTGGAGATCCAGTGCCAACAGACCGA
>JAITSP010000059.1 GCA_031287725.1 Rickettsiales bacterium | reverse complement strand
GTCTACTCCAGTCATTCCCAGAACAACATTAATTATCCTAAAAATGACCCAACAGCTGAAATAAAAAACATTCAGCCAAAAGATCTATTTTGTCTCACATGTGTTTGGACCTATACATTTTTTGTACAGGTCCACAGCCTGTGGGAAAATTCACCCAACTCTGGTCAGATCATAGCTCCTTTTCCCCGGAACCATTTCACCGTTCTCTGGTCTAATTAGCTCTGGACTTATTTTATTTAGTCCTCTAGCACCGCACCGTGGAATAGATTCTCTATTCTCACAGATTAGCCTCCTCGTTTTGTTGAATAAATCAATTAAACAATGGCAGAGGAGGTTATTTTTTCAATCCTCCGAGAGCACGACCACCTCCGGAGCATTTTGGCTAATCATTCCCAGAACAACATTAATTATCCTAAAAATGACCTAACAGCTGAAATAAAAAACATTCGTCAGAAGATCTATTTTTCCCGCATGTGTTTGGACCTATACAACTGCCCAGGGATTCCCGACATTCCTGAAATCCTGCCTCCGAACCTCCTCTAGAAGAATTTCTCTGAAAACCTCTACCATCCTGTCCTCCTGACCTCTAGGGTTCTCGCTGAGGACTCTCCGCAGGAAGTAGTGCAGTATGTCTATGGCTCTAGAGATATCCTCCACGTTCTCCGAATAGCTGCTAAAGGACTCTGGGATCACAAATAGTTTGTGTTTGTACTTTTCTCCGGCCTCCTGACTGACGCAGTTCCCAGTTCTAGGTGATAGATAGTAGGCACTCTCGTCTGCTCTACCGCTGAAGAAGCGGCCATTGCCTAGGTTAGTGCCGAAGAAGGCTAGCACATTCAGTAGAAAATCTATGTAGTAGGGCAGTGGGTTCACATGGTCAAATTCACTCAGAGATAGTAAATTTTGAAATAGCCGGTAGAGATTTCTTATGTTTCCCCTCTCTCTGAGAGATAGAACTATGGCCACCGCAGAGTTAAGAACAGCTATGAAGGGGCGATTGCCGAAGACATTTTTCAAATAGCTTCTCAGCACAGCTATTTCCAAATCCCTATAGTTATAGCTGTCCAGATAGTTGCAGCTGAAGTCCAGAAGATCGTAGACCTGGCAGGGAATCTGGTTCCGGGATAGTTTCAGAAATGTTTGAACTATGCCGTTGTTTTCGCTGAACAATATCACCCGCTGGCATCTACCGCTATACTTTGCTATGCTAAGTAGAATCCCCCTGTCCTCTATCAGAGACATTTACATATTCCCTAGAGCGAGCTTCAGATAAATATACCCCGTGACCATTGTAATCAGGGCTGCCATGTTAAGAAATATTATTCCCATTGTCTCGATGAAGCCACTGAAGAATATCCGCAGAAATGGCTCCACCTCAAAAAAATCCATCAGAGTCTCGTAGGTGTGGGATGAGTTTTTGCTGGCCAGCAGTAGGGCGGTTATGGCTGCCATCTGGAGGGCAGTTTTGTATTTGGCTAGCTTTGTTACCGGCAATTCAACGGCTAGGGATCCCAGAAATTCTCTCAGGCCAGAAACCAAAATCTCCCGACAGACAATTATTAGCGAGGGAATAAGTATAAAAATACTACTACTGAAGCTAACGATCATGAACAGTGCCACGGTGGCTATTAGTTTGTCCGCTATAGGGTCAAAGCATCGGCCAAATTTTGACTGTGCCCTGTATAGTCTCGCAAAATAGCCATCAAAGTAGTCTGTGATGCTGGCCAGCAGGAAGAGTGCAGCCACCACCAGATTGGTAACCTTCCAGGGCATGTAGAAGGACACCACTATCACCGGGATTAGCAGGACCCTCACAGCCGTAAGTAGATTGGGTAATTTTGACTTCTCCACGGAATTTGCTTCGATATCCTAACTCTGGGCCTAGGGTATTTGAGTGATTTAACAAATCAACGAGAAGCCCGATAGCCAGGGGGACCAGAGAAGGCAAACCATGGAATAGCCTAGAAGCCCATTTTTTCCCGCCTTTGTGTCTGGATCCCTATATTTTAAGTGTTTTCGGGCACCGAAGCGCTTGACGAATCCGGCAATTTGCTGTATACTGCTTCTAATATCAAAGTAATGCTAGAGGTTAAAAATGTCAGATGATAAATATTTTAGAACTATTTTTAGAGTGGATGAAAATGCTGGGGAGCTTGTACCAGAGGATAAGGTTACCAATGAAGATATAGAGCTCCTGGTGAAAGATGGCATAGTGAAAAGTGATTTCAGGTTGGATGAGGGAGGCTACCTTTTCCTAAATTTTGTGGAGAGAAGAGTTGAGAGTCTCAGAGAGAAATATAGGGAGCTGACGAATGACCTGCCGATCAGTGTCATTGACTGTAGAGAAGAAGTTAAAGATGTGAAAAATAAGGAGATAGGGGGCTCTGGACTGGAAATTATCCATGGGGAGTCCCATGCTAGCCTGCTGATAAAAAGGGTTCGCCCCAGTGGGAAAATCGATGTCTATGTGGCAGATTCTGTTAACGTTTTTGGGAATATGAAGATTATTGAAGCTCTCTATGGTGGCAGGGAAGGAATCTCTATAAAGTATCCCGTCACAGGAAGTGCTGTGAAGAGCAGGAAAGAATATGATAAACTTAGCAGAGCGATCGAATATGCGAAGAGCAATGGACAGAGCACTAGTCATCTGAAAGTTAAGAAAGCTGAAGTTGGTTTTTGTTTTCTTGGAGTTCAGAATGATCTTAATGGCTGTGCATCCTATGCACTGCATTTTGCTGAGGAGCTGTACATGGCTATAGAAGGAATGACGCGCCTAGAGAAGAAGACTAGTGTCGTTGAAAGTTTTAACAAATTCATGGACGATGAATGCAAAGATTATAATGACTATGAGTATCTAGGTCCGAAAAATGAAAAAATGTCTATGTATGTGCTTCCAAAAAATTTCGTAAAACACGGACAGAGTTCAGAGGCGCTGGACTTAAATATCAATTTTTTTTTCTCAGAGAAATTGGAGGGGAGCCTGGAGAAAGATGCGAAAAATTTAGATGGGGATTCCAAAGGGGAGGCTGTTGGGACCGCTGAAAAGGCTAAACTGAAGGTTGAGTTTAACCTATTTCGACAGATGGTGAGTGATGAGATGGAGAAAAGGTTGGAAGCTCTTGTGACACAGAAAGCACTCGAGGAAGGGGAGATGCTAAATGAGTTGCTAGATGCCCAACAGGCACTGGCAGAAGAAATTGGGAAAGCGAAGGATAAGAATGAAAGGGAAGATATGAGAGACAAAATGGAGATTAATGAGTGGGAGATCAGATGTGAGCTAGATGACTACCATAAAAGAGCACTGAAGCAGATCAAAGATGAACTAGAGGTATTGATGCGGAAACAGCTAAATGTAGCTGCCAACTGGAGAAGATTGGACTTGAAACTGGAAGCTAGGAAGATCAGAGAAAGGATGGAATTGGAGAAAGAAAAAGAAAAAGAAAAAGAGAAAGAGAAAGAGAAAGAGAAGAATGGGGACGGTGACGGTAAAAATAGTGTAGTGGAGATGGCTGTGACGACAGATAACACAGAGCATACAGACACAGCATTGCTGTTGGCAGCGGATGATCTTCAGAACGCCGGCCAAGTCAATGGCGGCGAGGGTGTTTGGGGCATGGGCAAATAGATAGCCTTGCCAACGTTCCAGAGAATGTCTGGTACCTTTTCCAGTGGCTTTTAGCATCTCTGGCCTCACGCCAGGAGGCCCATTGCGCATTAGCTTTCCCCAGAGGGACCAAATAGCTAGAGGAGAAAGCTGTGATGGTCTCTGGAAAGGGAGGGAACCCATCGCCAGTTGGTTTTGGCTATCCTTTCGTTGGTTCTGGACCTAGGGGTTGCTCTAGTTTCCTAGGCCTAGTGAAGGATGTCAGAAACCTGCCGTGAACTCCGGCACCTCTAGAGGGGAATTATTCTAGTGACCAGTTCCAGGACCTCCAGCCCCCCGCCGGGGGGCTGGAGGGGCAGAATAATAATCCTCCGCTGCTCTAGCCTAGCGCCGGGGGAGATAGCTGATCCCGGAATCGAGGACTGGCTAATCCTCTAGCAAATAGCTATTGTTTCTGGGCAAAAAAGAGTACCACAATGGCTAGGGTGAAAAGTATTACATGCTGGTAGTTGTGTAGATGTGTAAACTTTCGAACTATCCAGAAGGCTACCGCCGTTGCTGCAGCTACATATAACATATTTTAACGGTATTATTCTATAAATTATTTTAATGGTAGACTGATACTTTAAAAATGCAAAACCCCGTCCCTGGTCCCCATTCGCTGGGGCAGGAGGCAATGGGGGGCTTCCAGCCCCATAGATCATTGGAAAAGACGTAGTTCCGGTAAAAAATATTTTTTTAGCTCCGTTGAAAATTAAAAGGCTAGGCTGTAGCCTTGTCCCCAGCGAGAATAGATGAACAGAGCCGAAGGGGCTGGGGACCCGCCCAGGGAGGGTCTGAGCCCCGGTAGGGGTATGGATAACAGTTTTTCATTAACTATGTCTACTAAGATTAGATTGGCTAGGACTGGGCGGAGGAATTTGCCATCGTACCACGTGGTAGTGGCGGATGATAGGTCTCCGAGGGATGGTAAATTCATAGAGAGTGTAGGGTACTACAACCCCACGCTGGGCGACGACAAAAAGGCGAGGTTCAGTGTGAATAGCGAGAGGGTCGAGTATTGGCTGGCCGTTGGGGCGAAGCCAACCGACAGAGTTGCTCTGCTGCTCAGCAAAACTGAGGTGAAGGGGGCTGAAAATTTTAGACCAAGAATTAGGAACACCGTCACCAAAAAGAAGAAGACGAAGTAGCCTTTGAATCTGGCTAGGTTTTCCTCCTTGGCTAGTCCCGGAGAGTCACTCCAGGCTGGAGAGAGGTGTGCCGTTTATTTCCCGTCTCTAGGCTAGCCCTAGGCCTCCAGGGGGCCCAGGCTGGTGGTGTCTCTAGATTGGCAGCGCTCCCTGGTGGGAACCCGCTGGTAGCTTTGGGTATTTTTACCAGGGGTTCTAGCGGGTGAATCCTCCAGAAATAACTAGGAAAGTGAGGAGGAAAAAATCGAAGGGGGGATACTTAAAAACTAGTCGAGCCCCAATGAATTTGGAAGAAGATGATCTATCCCTGGAAGCGTGGTGGGGTTCTCCTTCTGGCACTCTCCCAGAGCAAAATGTAGTGGTAGGGCAGGGTGCTGGGAAAAGAACTGGAGAAACGTCCCCAGCTGGGGTGGTCCACTTGACACCTAAAGCTAAGGCCATACAATTTCCTGAAAACCAGAAGAGGTTTAGAGATAGGAACAAAATCAGAGGTGAAATGCTATGATCAAGAAGTTTACCATATCCTGTAACTTTGGCGGAACGATGGCGGATACAGATTTTTACATAGGTAAGCCTGGTGTGGGGAAACATCCCATAGGATTTCAGATGAAATGGCTATCTGACGTTAAGGGGGGAACGGTGCCTAGTGATGTGGCTAACGCAATAGCAAAGATAAGAGACATAGCTGAGGAGAATGATACCTCTTTTGAAGACCTATGCTTCTACGCCATTAACATAGCGAATGGCAAAATAGATGAGGAAATCCCAGAGTTTAATAGACTTCTGGCGCTGCTTGGCTAGTGCTGGCGACGATGGCCACTGAAACCAGGGGGAATAGAGTTCTGCTGGCCTACGGAGTGGGGAGAACTTTCCGAAGGGCTCTAGGTTTTCTGGCACTGGCCATGGTGCTAGCCGCCCTATACCTAGAGGTCTTCCACGGGACTCGGGGCGGCGGCTCCCCCGATCTGCTGGGGCATTTGATCAAAAAATTATCAGCCATCCAGGGAGCTGGTCTCTGCCGAAAACTTAGTCTGGAGGGGGTAAGATTTGCTGACCAGGGGCGCCTGGGAGAGCTCATCGGAAGGTACTGCGGAGGGGAGAATTTTAGTCTCAGAGATCTGAAGATTGCTATTCTAGAGGATCCCTGGATTAGCAGGGTGCATGTGCATAGGACTATTCCCAGCACACTGGAAGTCCTTGTGGCCGAGCACAATCCCTTTGCAATTTTTTCCAGTGACTACAAAAGCTACATCCTGGTGAATGAATTCGGGGAAAAAATAAATATTCCAGAGAAAGACGTTGCAAACTTTAGCCATCTGTTCCTGGTGGTTGATGATAGCTTCAATTCTCAGGAGATAGGAAAAATGTTCAACCTGCTATCGCTCCACAGTACCATAGCCCAGAGGGTTTCAGCCCTTATCAGAGTGGGTAATAGGAGATGGGATCTTAGACTTAGAAACAATGTGCTGGTGAAAATGCCAGAGGACAGCGACCATGGAACGGAAGCCTGGACAGCACTGGCTAATCTACTGGATGTCTATGGACTGGACATAGATCTGGAGGAAATTGATCTCAGGGTGGAAAGAAAGGTTTTTCTCCGCTATAGGGCTGGCACCAAGGAGAAAATTGATAAATTTTCCAAAAAATCCGCTGGACAGATTAAAAAATAGGAGCGACGAATTTCCTCTTATCTTGTATCTCTATCTGTTTAGCTTCTTCTAGGGGCTAGCAGCCATCCGAAAATTAAGGCCCGCCTCACCGTTGCTTTTAGGAAATATTTAGGTTACAATTAGCCAAAGCAATTATCATGTCCTATTAACTATGCTAAAAATGGCCGCGTGACCCAGTTTTTTTAATTGCAAATCCTGGTTCGACCAGAGTGTTGCCGTGCTGCCCACCCGATGGATAGGGAGAGGGGAGCAGAGGGCGTCTGCTGGCCGGAACGGGGAGTGAGTTAATTTTATTGGCAACGGAGAGTAGTATATGTTAAAATTAGAAGGAGTCTCGAAGGGTTTTGATGGAAAAAAGGTTTTTGACGACATAAGTTTTATACTGAACGATGGCGAGAAACTTGGCCTCATAGGGAGGAACGGTGCGGGTAAGTCAACCCTACTGAAAATTGTGGCAGGGAAGATGGTTCAGGACAGCGGCAGCATCACCATGTCGAGAAACTATCGCATAGGTTATCTAGAGCAGCATCTCAATTTTGGCGGAGAGACAGTGCTGGAGGAGGCCTGCAGATCTCTGCCAGAGTGCAGGAGCGATAACCACTGGGAGGCTGAGATACTTCTCCAGAATATGGGATTCTCTCCGGAAGAGATAGCTAGATCCCCCCGGGAACTCTCCGGTGGCTGGCAGATAAGGCTTAACATTACAAAGCTGCTTCTGTCGGAACCCGATCTGCTGCTGCTCGATGAGCCCACTAACTACCTGGACATAATATCTCTGCGTTGGCTAGCAAGGTTCCTGGCCAGCTGGAAGAGATCGTTTATCCTTGTGACCCACGACCGCAGCTTTATGAATCAAACTATAGACCACACTCTTCTGATACACAGAGGGGTGTCCAGAAAAATAAAGGGGAACGTGGACGACATGTGCCAAAAAATCAAGGAAGAGGAGGAGATCTACGAGAAAACCCGCCTAAAAGAGGAGAAGAAGCGCGGCCAGCTGCAAAAATACATCGATAGATTTAGGTACAAGGCCACCCTCGCCAGCCGGGTGCAGTCTAAGATAAAAATGCTAGATAAACAGGAGAAAAAGCAAAAGTTGACCGATCTGGAGGATTTAGAATTTGAATTCTCCTTCAGAAGTCTCATCACAAACAGGCCGCTGGCCGAGGTGGATAATTTGAAATTTTCCTACGACAGCAGTAGAGTTTTGATAAAAAATCTATCCCTGAGGGTAGAGGAGGGGGACAGAATATGTGTGATTGGCAGGAATGGCGCAGGCAAATCAACTCTCCTAAGACTTCTGGCCGGTGAAATCAAACAGAGTTCGGGTAGAATTTTTATTAACGACAAGGTTAGCATTGGATACTTTGGCCAGATGAATATCAATAGACTTAATCTAGCCAACAGCATAGAGGAGGAGCTCTGGGCAGTGGATAGACACAAAACTCGGGACCGGGTTCTCGCTGTGGCCGGTCTGATGATGTTTGGCGGGGATGAGCACAGAAAAAAACTGGAAGTCCTCAGTGGTGGAGAGAGAAGTAGAGTTCTCCTCGGTAAAATAATACTCCAGCCCTGCAATCTACTGCTGCTGGACGAGCCGACAAACCATCTGGACATGGAGAGCTGCATATCCCTGGCCGAAGCGCTAGGGAACTTTCCCGGAGCAAGCATCACAGTCACCCACGATGAGGATTTCCTGAATAACCTGGCTAACAAATTGATTGTCTTTGACGGCGGCAGAGTTTTTCTCTTCGATGGAACCTACGAAAATTTTCTCAGAGAGGTTGGCTACAGCGATGAAAATTGACTTCCCCAGCTTCCC
>JAITSP010000047.1 GCA_031287725.1 Rickettsiales bacterium | reverse complement strand
GGATGGGTTACCTTGGGAGGATGAGATATTGTTAACATTTACATTCTCGTTAACTGTGTGGCACGACGACTTCAGAGCGCTAACAGCGGCTGTTTTAGTCACACTTTCCACGTCAGATTCCCCTTTTTTCTTGTCATTGCTATCCTTTCCCTCTTTCTTCTCCTCTTTCTTCTTCTCAGTTCCCTTCATAGCCTCATACTCTACCCGATACTTTTCCTCTTTTCCCATTTCCTCGACCATTTCCAGAATCTCACCCATTTCCTGAGCCGTATCCTGATCCGGATTAAGAAGTTCTCCCACTATGAACTGCATCAGTGATCCGACTCCTGCTCCATCGAGGTCTTTCAACATAATTTCTTTGAACTTGGATCTGAGTTCTTCGCAACTTTCGTTATGCACAATATCAATCATTGTGGATGTAAACGTAGTTCCATCATAGTCCATGTCATCGACCTCGCAGACAAGATCACCAATATCCTTTCCACATAAAATATTATAAAGTACACACCCTGCAGCCCAGCAGTCAGCTCTCTTCTCATCAAACCTCATTCCCTCGTCAATGAAGGACTCTACTGCACACTTTTCGGGCGAATAGTACATCGGCGTTCCAGCGATTTTATCTTTGCGATTTTGTTCGCCATTGGGACCCATAAACCCAAAGTCACCGATCTTAAATTTTCCTTCGGCTGTGCAGAGGATATTGTCAGGTTTTATGTCTCTATGGACATAGTTACACCCGTGAATATTGTTTATACCATTCATAATATTTAGAGCACCCCCTCCTCTAAGAAGTTCGGCAGCTCTCGACCTATCACGTTCCCCAAGCTGCTCCAGGTCTCCGTCATCACAGCACTCCATAATCACGTAGTCTTTACCGATGTCGTCAATCCTCACGAGCCCCTCTGTTGAAAGCCCTTCCTTCTTCTGCAAGTCGTAACATATGATGTCACCATCTTCCACAAAACCACGTTTATTATACTTATCTATCTTTGGGACTTTTAGGATGTGTTCGGGGTGCTCCTTAAGCCTATAGACATCACCAAATGAGCCCTCGCCAAGTTTTTCGGTGGCTTCAACGTTATCTCCCTTCCCGCCGGAGGAGGAATCACGCAGCGCGGCTACAGTAGCCTTCATACGTTCTTTATTTAGATCACTCATACTCTAACTCCTGTCTGCTAGGTCTAGTAAACTTTCGGCGGCCACCCCAGTGCTGGCTGCTCCCCTATTTATTCTAAACTCTACTGGATTAACTATAAAAAGCAACATATATTTTAATATATATTATTTTTATCAAATACCCATATTCTAGAGGCTGGGAGCGAACTCTCTTCCTCTGGAGTTGCATATTAGAAGGAAAAATTAATGATTTGCTGTTCTATGTTGTCTAGGAGACCCCGAATATGAGAGAAAAGCTTTCCCTCTATGTGCACTACCCATTCTGCAGAGCAAAATGTCCCTATTGTGATTTTAATTCCTATCCCTCTGGGAGTTTCGGAGACTGCGATCTCCTGGAGGCCTATCTCAGGGAACTTAGCTACTACTCTGAAATCCTTGCTCCCAGAACCCTGAGCACAATATTCTTCGGTGGGGGAACTCCATCTCTCATGTCTCTGGAGTCGATGGAGGCTATTCTCAGCAAAATAGGTGAGCTATTTAGTCTGGACGATGATCTAGAGGTAACTCTGGAGGCCAATCCAACGACGCTGGAGATAGATAAATTCAAAGCCTTCAGGTCACTCGGCATAGGCAGACTGTCGATTGGCATACAGTCTCTGGAAGACCAGCATTTGGAATTTCTTGGCAGAACCTATGGCCGGAGAGAGGCGCTAGAGGCCATAGAGGTGGCCCAGAGCTGTTTTGGAGACAGCTACTCCATTGATCTCATCTATGCTAGACCAGAGCAAACTCTGGGGCAGTGGCTGGAGGAGCTAGAAGAGGCGCTGGAGCTCTCTCCCAGACACCTATCCCTCTACCAGCTGACTCTGGAGCCAGGCACTGAATTTTTTAGGAGGGGCATCAGAGCTCTGGATGGTGACAGGGCGGCGGAGATGTATCAGGTGACAAACGAGTTTATGGAATCTAGAGGCATTCCTCTCTATGAAATTTCAAACTATGCCAAAGGTGGCTCCAGGTGTCGGCACAATCTGAACTACTGGAACAGTGGAGAGTGGCTAGCCCTGGGAGCCGGAGCCCAGAGTAGACTGTGCCTCGGAGACGAATTCGTCGGCGGCTACAGAGAGAGAATAGCTCTGGAAAACATAAAAAATCCTCTGCACTGGCGGGGACAGGTTCTGACCTCGGGCCACGGGCTGAGAACTTCAGAGAAACTGACAAGAGAGGAATTCATAGATGAAGCCCTGCTGATGGGGCTGCGCCTAAGGGACGGGGTGGCCATGGAAAATCTGGAGAAATATCTACGCCTAGATTCTGGCTCCCTTCTGGAGCTGCTGGAGGGAGATTGGAGATATCTGGCCGCTGAAAACTATATTGAAGTTTCCGATAGAAACATTAGAATTCCACTGGAAAATCTTAGAATTTTGGATTCTATAGTGGGAAGAATCACATAGTTTTAGTAAATTAATGGCCTGGGGATATGAAAATTAACGATCTTCTAGAGAGAAAGGTACTGCTCTGGGGCTACGGACTGGAAGGTAAATCGGCCCTAGATCTGCTGCTGAGCCGTGGCGCCGAGAGAGAGCTGGTTGTTGCCTCGGCCAAGCCGGTGGAAGAGAAAATTGAAGGTGTGAAGTTCATTGGGGAAGAGCAAATTCTGGAGCAGGATTTCGATGTTCTAATAAAGTCTCCGGGAGTGTCCTTCTACCGGAGGGAGATAGAAATTCTCGAGAATAGGGGTGTTCTGGTCACATCTATTCTGAATATACTGCTGGCAGAGGTTTCCGCCAGGGGCCACCCAAAGACGATAGCCCTGAGTGGAACCAAGGGTAAGAGCACTACAGTGTCCATGTGCCATGCCATGCTGGAACAGCTAGGTTTCAGAACCCTGGCTCTAGGGAACATGGGAGTGTCCTTCCTCGATGCTCTAGACTCTCTGGCTAGCTACGACTACCTAGTGCTGGAGCTGTCCAGCTGCCAGCTGAAAAATATTCTCTATAGGGTGGACTACGGCCTACTGCTGAATCTCTTTCCGGAGCATATTGACTGGCACGGTAGCCACGAGAATTATTTCAGAGATAAGCTAAACCTAGTGAAGTACAGCAATAAATGTTTTATCAACTACGCTGATCCGATAACCTCCAGCTACGTCGACAGGTCTAGCCATAGGTATTTCTTCGCTAGTGAAGACTCCTTCCATCTGGAGGGAAGGTTTCTATGCCATGCCAGGGATAAAATTCTAGACATTGGATCGCTGGAAAACTTGCGGGGGGCACATGTCTTCACAAATCTCTGTGGGCCACTGGCTATCCTCCGGGAGGAGGGACTGGATGTGCCTAGGGCACTGGAAGGCCTGAAGAACTTCAAAGCTCTGCCCCATAGGTTAGAGGTGTTCTACGAAGACCGGAGTCGAGGAATAAGGTTTGTCGATGACAGCATAGCAACCATACCGGAAGCCTCCCTGGAGGCGCTGAGAACCTTCGGGGGTGATAAAATTTTCCTGATTCTCGGGGGCTTCGATAGGCAGCAGGACTATTCGAAGATCATAGATTTCCTGGAGAAGGCTGAAAATGTTAGAAAAGTCTTCCTAGTCGGACAGACTGGAAAAAAAATCAGAAATAGTCTGAAAAAGTCAGAATACTTCGAGGACTTCGGAGATCTCGTCAGAGCCCTGAAAACCCATGATCTAGCAGACACCACGGTGCTCCTCTCCCCCGGGGCGGCGAGCTTTGACATGTTCAAAAATTTCGAAGATAGGGGAAATATATTCAGAGAGCTAATGTTGTCTCGATGAGCTCCACATTCTCCTGGGGAACAAACTTTTTCCAGCGGTCGTCGTGGTCTCTGATCATTTTTCTTATCTCTGTGGCCGATATGTCAAAATAGCCGGTCTGCTTCCTTCTGTCCAGAATCTCTATGGCCACCTCTCCCCGGTCAAACCAACTGCCCTCCTCGCTGCCACCGCAGTAGAAGGCCTCTGGTTTTCCGAAGGAGGGGCAATTTTTCCTGATATTCTCCATGACAAATCCATACCAGGCACTGTCATCGGGGATGTTGTTCAGAGCAAATATGATCATATTTTCTCTCTCTCCGTAGACGTTGTGGAGCATCTCTAGCCTCTCCTCCAGATTGAATGGATTTTTCGCGGTTCTACTCTCCTGGGCAGAGCCCAGAATCAGAGTGGAATACTTTGTTTCCCTTAGCATCCTGTCCACCAGAGACCTGTGGCCATTGTGCAGTGGCTGAAACCTTGCTACCAGAAAGCCGTGGCTGTAGGGCATCCTAGTCTCTAAAATAGTCTCTGACCAGGTCCCCCAGCTCACCCAGCTCCACCCTTCTCTGGGCCATGCTATCCCTGTCCCTCAGAGTCACTGTCTCGTTTTTCCCTTCGAAGGTCTCGAAGTCAACGGTGATGCAGATGGGAGTCCCAACCTCATCATTTCGCCGGTATGCCTTACCTATGTTCCCCGTATCCTCATACCTCACGCGGCCGATGGCGAGTCCCTGGAGCCTCTTTTTTATCTCCAGACATTTGGCCACTATGCTCTGATTATTCTTGGCGAGCGGAATGACGGCTACCTTGACGGGAGCCAGGTGCTTCTTGAATTTCATGACTATTCTGGATTCCCCTCCGTCCAGCTGCTCTTCGCAGTAGGCCTCATTCATAAGAGCCAGCACACCCCGCTCCACTCCAGCAGATGACTCAACCACATAGGGAACCTCAAAGAGGCCTGAAGTCTCATTTTTGATGGCTAGCCGACTGGTTGAGTCGCCATTGCTGCGGACCTTGGCCGCTATGGCCAGGCTATCCTGGTCTCTGGAATGGGTGCCGAGGTCAAAGTCCGTCCTATCCGCTACGCCCTCCAACTCCTGGAGACCGATTGGAAATCTATAGAGGATGTCAGCAGTCTTTTTGGAGTAGTGGGATAGGTCCTCCGGCCTATGGTATTCGATCTCGATATTCTCTCTGGAGAGACCCTGGCCAATCCACCACTCCAATCTGTCATCAAGCCATCTGCTGTGCCATTCGTCATCTGTCCCCCGCTCCACAAAAAATTCCAACTCCATCTGTTCGAATTCCCTCACTCTGAATATGAAGTTTCTCGGAGTTATCTCGTTTCTAAAGGCCTTTCCAATCTGGGCCACGCCAAATGGCAATTTTCTGGGGGTGCTGTCCATGATGTTTTTAAAGTTTATGAAAACACCCTGGGCTGTTTCGGGTCTCAGATAGCAAAAACTGTCATCACCGCCGGTGGCACCAAGGTTTGTCCTAAACATGAGATTAAAGCCACTCAGGTCAACAATATCCGAACTGCCACAGTTTTCACATTTTCCATCCCGGATGTGATCGGTTCTCATTTTTTCGCCACATTTTCTACACTCGCAGAGAGGATCGACAAAATTCTCTCGATGGCCAGAGTGCTCTAGCGTCAGCCGATGCGTCAGAATCGAACTGTCCAGCCCCTCGACGTCGTCTCTTCCGTAGACCATAGACTTCCACCAGGAACTCTTCAGATTATTCTTCAGCTCCACTCCCAGTGGGCCAAAGTCATAGACCCCCTGGAGGCCTCCGTATATCTCTGAACTCTGAAAAATTAGTCCCCTCCTTCTAGAGAGGGCAACCAGATCGTCCATTTTTGGGCTAGTTCCCATAGCTATCTTTCCGTTGGAATGATTTCTAGCCAGGATAGCGCCCCATTTTCAAAAGTAAAGCTGGCGCTAGCTAGGTCTGGGACTGCCTAGCTGCCATTGTTTTCCTATTTTTCTCCTCTTTCTCCGGCACCTGTCTGGCTTCCTCGCTGAAAGGAACCTAGTAGGAGCTTAATTTGTAGCAGGGCCAAAATACAATGGTAGGCTGGAGAGAAGTAGTAGAATAGTCAGAGAAGAGGTCTACAGCAGAAAAGATCTTCTAGCAAATTCTCTAGAAGAATTCAGCGAAGAGCTGGCCAAGTACCTATACAGATACAATAACTATAGACCCCATTCGAAGCTTGATTTCAAAACTCCCAGAGAGTACCATCCATCTCTGGCCAGAGTGGGGTGAATTTTCCCACAGGCTCTGGACCTGTACAAGTAAAAGATTCTATTTGACAGAAGGCTAAAAATAAGTTATACTAACAGTAACTAATAGTATGGACTTGAAAGTCTAATGCTAGAAAGTCTAACAAAGTCTAATAATTCACTAAGGGAGGAGATT